>CAXNIK010000341.1:0-4030 GCA_964202115.1 Burkholderiales bacterium | reverse complement strand
GAGGCCTTCACGCGCACCCGGGCCTGGCACCTGAAGAGCGCATGAGCCGCACGCTCACGCTGTTCGATCTCGATGGCACCCTGCTCTCGGGCGACAGCGACGACTACTGGATCCAATTCCTGATCGAGGAAGGCCTCGAAGACGCGGCCGGCGCGCGCGCGGCCAACAATGCCATCATCGCGCGCTATCGCGACGGCAGCGTCGGCCAGGCCGAATTCGTGCGCTTTTACCTGCGCACGCTGAAAGGGCGGCCGCTTGCGCAGCTCGTGGAGCTGCGCGACACCTACATGCAGCGCAAGATCCGCCCCAGACTGCGCGCAGCGGGCAAGGCGCTGGTGGCCCGGCACAGCGCCACGGACGAACTGATCGCGCTGACCACCGCCACCAACCGCTTCCTCATCGAACTCACCGCGCACGAACTGGGCTTCGAGCACGCCATCGCGGTAGAGCCGGAACGCCGCGGCGACGAATTCACCGGGGATTTCAGCGGCCCGGTCAACTTCCAGTCCGGCAAGGTCGACTGCCTGGATGCCTGGCTTGCCGCGCGCGGCGCGCAACGCGGCGACTTCGCGCAGATCCGCTTCTACAGCGATTCGCGCAACGACCTGCCGCTGCTGTCGGCGGTGTCCCATCCGGTGGCGGTGGATCCCGATGCCACGCTGCGCGCCCACGCCGAGAAGAACGGCTGGCCCATCATCAGCCTCGCCGACACCGCATAGGCCGTGAGCCTCGCCGATTGCGCGCTCGCTGCGCATGACTTCGAACCCCGCCGCCACTTGCGCTTTGAAGTTGCCGGTCATGCACTGGGATGGATTCGCCCGCCCATGGCGGATCGGTTGGCGCGATTTCCCGCGGTATTCAACCATGACGGCGCCTGCGTGCGGCTGGGCGCCGCGTTGAATACGCTGGCGTTGCGAGATGCCGCAATTGCGGAGGTCCTTGCGCAACTCGCCGCAGAGGGCACGCTCACCGGCTGGCGTGATGAACTGTACGCAGTGGCCCCAGCATTCGGCGACCCGCCGCTGTTTCACATCGAGCGCTCGGCAGCCCGGCTGCTCGGCGTCACCACCTATGCGGTGCATGTCAACGGCGTGGTCGATGCCACGCACATGTGGGTGGCGCGCCGCAGCGCCACCAAACCCATCGATCCGGGCATGCTGGACAATCTGGTTGGCGGCGGTCTTGCGGCCGGCCTGTCGGTGGCGCAGACGCTGGCGAAGGAAGGCTGGGAGGAAGCCGGCATCCCGGCCGGACTCATGGCGCGTGCGGTTGCTCGCGACAGAATTCGCCTGCTGCGCGAAGTGCCCGAGGGCGTGCAATCGGAAATCATCTTCGTGCATGACCTGGCGCTGCCGGCGGGGTTCCAGCCGGTCAACCAGGATGGTGAAGTCGCCGAACTGCGTCTGCTGCCGAATGCCGAAGTGCTGCGCTTGCTGCGCGCCAATGGCGGCATCACGCTGGATGCCAGCCTTGTCATGCTCAGCCACTATCTTCGAGCGGGACTGGTCTCGCCGGAAGAAGCCGCCCCAGAGCGCTGGTTGCTTGCGGGGGCGCACAACCCCCAGGCGCGAACCTAGCAGCGCAGCCGAGCCTGCGAAGCCAGCCGCGCGATCCCTCTACGCCACTGCCGACAGCCGCGCCGGCGCCATCTGCTTGATGCCGGCATCCTTCAGCGCCTCCGCCACCGCGCTCACCACGTTGCGCATTTCATTCGAATCGATGGCGCCAATGCAGCCAACGCGAAAGGTCTCCACCTTGGTCAGCTTCCCGGGATAGAGGATGTAGCCGCGCTCGCGCACGCGCTGGTAGAAATCGGCGAAACGGTAGGCGGGATCGGCAGGCGCGTGGAAAGTGATGATGGTGGGCGCCTGGATGGCGCGCGGCAGGAAGGTCTTGAACCCGAGCGCCTCCATGCCGGCAATCAGCGTGTCGCAATTGGCCTGGTAACGCCGCTGGCGCGCCGGGCGCCCACCCTCGGCGATGAACTGATCCACTGCGCAGCGCAGCGCCGCCACCACATGCGTGGGCGGCGTGTAGCGCCACTGCGTGGTCTTCTGCATGTAGGCCCATTGGTCATGCAGGTCCATCGCCAGCGAGTGGCTGTTGCCGGCGCATTTCTCCAGCGTGCGTTTGTTGAGGATCACGAAGCCCATGCCGGGTACGCCCTCAAGGCATTTTCCCGAAGCCGCCACCAGCGCATCGATGGGCGTGGTGCGCACGTCGATGTCGAGGGCGCCGAAGGAACTCATGGCGTCGACGATCAGCCCCTTGCCGCGCGCGGCGCACTCGGCTGCGATATCGTTAAGCGGATTGAGGATGCCGGTGCCGGTTTCGCAGTGCACCTGCGCCACATGCGTGATGGCCGGATCGCGATCCAGCGCCTCGGCCACCATTTTCCCGGTCGCCTGCACATCCTCTGGCAACGGCAGTTCGACGGCTGCGCGCCCCAGGTATTTGCAGATTTTAAGGATGCGCTGGCAGTAGGCACCGTTCTGCGGCACCAACACCTTGCCGCCCCGGGGAACCACGGTGCCGATCGCTGCCTCGACGGAAAACGTGCCGCTGCCCTGCAGCGGCACGCACACATGCGTGTCGGCCCCATGCACCACCGCCACCAGGTCCTTGCACAGGCTCGCTGTCATGTCGTTGAATGCAGCATCCCAGGATCCCCAGTCGCGCAGCATTGCCTGCTTGGTCGCCAGCGACGTCGTCAGGGGGCCCGGGGTGAGCAGGATCGGGTCGTTTCCGCGGATCATGGCTGTCTCCTCTATAACGCTAATTCAAAGCCGGGCGCCGCCAGGCCTGCGTGCGCAGGTCGACCAGCCAGCCGATCACCAGGTACGCCAGGCACACCAGCGTGGATGTCGCGGCGATGAGAATCGCCATGGCAGCGGCCGCGCCGATTTCCCCCGCCTCATCCAGGTTCAGGATGGCGATGGCGGCCAGCTTGGTGTCCGGCGAATACAGGAACACCACCGCCGAAATAGTGGTCATGGCATTGATGAAGAAGTAGCGGCTGATATCGACCAGTGCCGGCGTGCAGATGGGGAGGGTGACGCGCCAGAAGGTCTTGAAGAACGGCACCTTGAGCGAAGCCGATACCGACTCGAAGTCGTTGTCGAGCGCCTTGAGCGCCGTCACCGCCGTCAGGTGCCCTGTGGTGTAGAAGTGCACGATGGTGCACAGCACCAGTATCGCCATGGTGTGGTACAGCACGTGGAGCGGGTTGTCCGGGTGGTTGAAGAAGAAGATGTAGCCCAGTCCCAGCACCAGTCCCGGCACCGCCATCGGCAGCATGGCGAGCAGGCGCACGCCGGGCCGCAGCCAGTCGAGCCCGCGCGTTTTTTCCAGCAGGTAGGCGCCGACGAAGGCCAGCAGGGTGCCGCCGATCGCGCTGGCCGCGGCCAGCGTCAGGCTGTTCACGAATGCCGTACCGACCTCCGCATCCACCAGCCCGAACACGTAATGCTTGAGCGTAAAGCTCAGGTTGTAGGGCCACAACTTGACGAAGGAGGCGAACACCGCCATGCCGAGGACCGCCAGCATCAGCAGCACCACCACCAGGCAATAGCCGGTCATCAGCCAGTCGAACAGCGGCGCGCGCCTGGGCGCGTAAGGAACGGCGCGCGCCGACAGCTGCGCGGTTTGCCGGCCTTGCACAAAGAAATCGACGACGAAGGTCAGCAATGCCGGCGCCAGGAGGAACAGGCCCACCACCGCGCCACGCTGGAAGTCCTGTTGCCCGATCACCAGCTTGAACACGTCCGTGGAGAGCACGTTGAAGTTGCCCCCGATCACCTTGGGGATGCCGAAATCGGTGATGACCAGCGTGAACGTCACCAGGCTCGCGCTGATCAGGCCGTACTTGGCGCCGGGCAGCGTGATGGTGAAGAACTTGCGCACGGCGCTGGTGCCCAGTGCATCGGCGGCTTCGTAGAGCCGCGCATCCGACAGCGACAACGCGGTGACCAGGATCATCAGGGCATGCGGGAACACGCTGAAGATTTCCGAGACGATGATGCCGGGGGCG
>CAXNIK010000340.1:0-4038 GCA_964202115.1 Burkholderiales bacterium | reverse complement strand
CCGCCCCCGAAGTCCGGTTGGTCGGTGAAGCAGGTGAGCAGCTAGGCATCGTCTCGATCCGCGAAGCACAGCGGATCGCCGAGGAAAAAGAAGTCGACCTGGTTGAGATCGCACCGCTCGCCGCGCCCCCGGTTTGCAAGCTGATGGACTTCGGTAAGTTCAAGTACCGAGAGGCGAAAAAAGCCCACGAAACCAAGCTCAAGCAGAAGCAGATCCAGGTCAAGGAAGTAAAATTCCGGCCCGGCACCGATGAAGGCGACTACCAGATCAAGTTGCGCAACCTGATCAAGTTTCTCGAGGAAGGCGACAAGGCCAAGGTCACCCTGCGTTACCGCGGCCGCGAAATGGCTCACCAGGAATTTGGCTACCGGCTGATCGAGCGCGTGAAGAATGATCTCGAGTTGTACAGCACGGTGGAGCAGTTTCCGAAGATGGAAGGCCGCCAACTGGTGATGGTGCTGGCACCCAAGAAGGGCAAAGTGGCGAAAGCACCTGGCGCAGTACCTGCAGCCAATTCTGTGAAGGCACCGGCGGCTTGAGTTCTGGATGTTAGTTGTAGAAGTTTCAGTACCCCGGGTTTCGGCCCGGATAACAAGTTGTGCCGTGGTACGAAAGCGTTCCCGCAGGGGACCACCCGGCGCGATGTGAAAATGGAGGCATTTAATGCCCAAGATGAAGACCAAGAAAAGCGCCGCCAAGCGCTTTACGGTGCAGGGGAGCGGCGGTATCAAGCGCTCCAAGGCGTTCCTGCGCCACATCCTCACCAAGAAGACCACCAAGCGGAAGCGTCATCTGCGCGGCACCCAGCAGATCGATGCTACCAATATGCGCTCCGTGCGCGCCATGCTGCCTTACGCTTAAGGAATAGACCATGCCTCGAGTGAAACGCGGCGTAACCGCACACGCCAAGCACAAGAAAGTCATAGACGCAGCCAAGGGATTCCGCGGCCGCCGCGGCAACGTATTCCGCGTAGCCAAGGAAGCGGTGATGAAGGCGGGGCAGTATGCCTATCGCGACCGCCGCCAGCGCAAGCGCCAGTTCCGTGTGCTGTGGATAGCCCGCATCAACGCGGCCGCGCGCGAGCTGGGCCTGACCTACAGCGTGCTCATGAACGGTTTGAAGAAGGCTGAGATCGAAGTCGATCGCAAGATCCTGGCCGATCTCGCGGTCATGGACAAGGCAGCGTTCGCGGCCATCGTGAACCAGGCCAAGGCCAAACTCGGCTAAACAAGGCGGGACCCGCTCTCTTCCACCGGGAAGAGGGCGGAGCAGGGCGAATCTTTTGCACCTGCGCAAGCTGCTTTTGATACCCAATCATGCAAGATCTCGAAGCGCTCGTCGCGCAGGCCATCGCCGAGTTCGGCGGCACTACTGATGCCGCCGATCTGGAGCGCATCAAGGCCGGCTATCTCGGAAAATCAGGCAGCCTGACCGAAGCCCTCAAGGGCCTGGGCAAGATGCCTGCTGAAGAGCGCAAGGAAGCCGGCAGTCGCATCAACGGGGCCAAGACCCGTATCGAGGAAGCCCTGGTGGCGCGGCGCGCAGCTTTGGCCAATGCAGTCATGGAAGCGCGGCTGGCGAAAGAGGCGATAGATGTCACTCTGCCAGGCCGAAGCCGCAGCCTCGGCGGGATACACCCGGTCATACGCACCTGGCGGCGGATCGAGGCCATCTTCGGGTCCATCGGATTCGATGTCGCCGACGGTCCTGAAATCGAGACGGACTGGTACAACTTCACCGCGCTCAATAATCCGGAGAACCATCCGGCGCGTTCCATGCAGGACACCTTCTACGTCGATCTGAAGGACAAGTCCGGTCTGAACCTGCTGCTGCGCACCCACACCAGTCCCATTCAGGTGCGCTATGCACGCACCCATCAGCCACCCATACGCGTCATCGCGCCCGGCCGCACCTACCGCGTCGATTCCGATGCCACGCATTCGCCCATGTTTCACCAGGTCGAAGGCCTGTGGATCGACGAGAACATCAGCTTTGCCGACCTGAAGGGCGTGTACACCGATTTCCTGCGGCGTTTCTTCGAGTCCGACGACTTGCAGGTGCGCTTCCGGCCTTCCTTCTTTCCCTTCACCGAGCCTTCCGCTGAGATCGACATGATGTTCACCACCGGGCCGAACAAGGGCAAGTGGCTGGAGATCTCCGGAGCCGGGCAGGTGCATCCGGTGGTGGTGCGCAATTTCGGTCTGGATCCGGAGCGATACATCGGTTTTGCCTTCGGTTCGGGCCTGGAGCGGCTCACCATGCTGCGCTATGGCATCGACGATCTTCGCCTGTTCTTTGATGGCGACCTGCGTTTTCTGAAGCAGTTCGCATAGGACCGGGCAGGCATGCAATTCTCCGAGCGCTGGTTGCGAGATCTGGTGAATCCGTCACTGACCACGGAGGAACTCGCGCACCTGCTCACGATGTCAGGGCTGGAAGTTGAGGCCTGCGATCCTGTGGCACCGCCGTTTTCCGGGGTGGTGGTGGCCAAAGTGCTGAGCGTCGATAAGCATCCCAATGCCGACCGCCTGAGCCTGTGCAGCGTGGATGTAGGTACCGGAACGCCATTGTCCATCGTCTGTGGCGCGCCCAATGTGGCCGCGGGCATGAAGGTGCCCTGCGCCAGGATAGGCGCGCAACTACCCGGCGAAAAACCCGACCAACCCTTCGTGATCAAGGCCGCCAAGATGCGCGGTGTCGAGAGCAGCGGCATGCTGTGCTCGGCCAAGGAACTGGGCCTGTCCTCCGACCACAGCGGTCTGCTTGCCCTGGATGAGGATGCGCCGGTGGGGGCGGACGTGCGTGAAGTGCTGGCCCTGGACGACCATGTCTTCACCATCAAGCTCACGCCCAACCGCGCCGATTGCCTGTCGGTATTGGGAGTGGCGCGTGAAACCGCTGCGCTCACCGGCGCAAAGCTGACGCCACCCCCGGTGGAGCCGGTGCCTGCGACAAGCGCGGCCACGTTCCCCTTTGGCATTACCGACAGGCAGGGCTGTGGCCGCTTCACCGGGCGCGTCATAAGCAACGTGAATGCGGCGGCGGCAACACCTGCGTGGATGAAGGAACGCCTGTTGCGCGCCGGGCAACGCCCCATTTCAGCGCTGGTGGATGTCACCAATTACGTCATGCTGGAACTGGGGCGTCCGCTGCATGTGTATGACCTGGACAAGTTGCAGGGCGGCGTAGATGTACGCTTCGGTCGCCGGGGAGAGCAGATGAAGCTGCTGAACGAGCAGACTGTCGCCCTCGACGAGAGCTTGCTGTGCATTACCGACGCCACCGGCCCCATCGGCCTTGCCGGCATCATGGGCGGTGACGCCACCAAGGCGGAGACGAGCACACGCAACATCTTCCTCGAGTCGGCGTTTTTCTTTCCTTCGGCCATTGCCGGCCGAGCGCGGCGCCTCAATTTTTCCAGCGATGCCTCGCATCGCTTCGAGCGCGGGGTGGACTTCAATAACAGCGTGGCGGGCATCGAGCGTGCCACCCGGTTGATACTGGATATCTGCGGCGGCGAGCCTGGTCCCACCGAGGACAGGATTGCGCAATTGCCGGAGCGCAAGCCGGTGCGCATGCGCGTGGCGCGGGCGCAGAAGATCATAGGCATCGCCATATCCCCTGACGAGATGGCCGGGATATTTGAGCGTCTGGGCCTGGAGGCTCGGCGCGAAGCAAGCGAAGCTTTCGTCATCACTCCGCCTTCCTGGCGCTTTGACATCGAGATAGAGGAAGACCTCATCGAGGAAATCGCCCGGGTCCATGGCTTCGACAGAATACCCGCGCTGCCGCCGCTTGCGACTGCGGCGATGCGGGTGATGGAGGAGGGGCGGCGCTCGCTGCACCAGCTTCGCGATCGCATGGCGGCTGCCGGCTATCAGGAGGTCATCAATTTCAGCTTTGTGGAAGAGTCCTGGGAGGCAGATCTGGCCGGCAACGCTGCGCCCATACGCCTGCTGAATCCCATTGCCAGCCAGCAGTCCGTAATGCGCTCCTCGCTGGCCGGAGGTCTCATTGCGAATATGCGCTACAACCTT
>CAXNIK010000339.1:0-4059 GCA_964202115.1 Burkholderiales bacterium | reverse complement strand
GTATGGGCGAAGGAAGTCGGGGTGCCGGTCGAGCGCATCGTGCGCATCGGCGACAAGCCAGGCGGTGGATCGGACAACTTCTGGCAGATGGCCGACACCGGCCCCTGCGGCCCCTGCTCGGAGATCTTCTACGACCACGGCCCCGAGGTCGCTGGTGGACCGCCCGGCTCGCCCGATGCCGACGGCGACCGTTACATCGAGATCTGGAACCTCGTCTTCATGCAGTTCGACCGCGACGACAAGGGCAAGCTCACGCCGCTGCCCAAGCCCTGCGTGGACACCGGCATGGGCCTGGAGCGCGTGGCCGCGGTGCTGCAGCATGTGCATTCCAATTACGAAATCGATCTCTTCCAGGATCTGATCAAGGCGGCGGCGCGGGAAGTTTACACAACCGGCGGGGCGAAAGACCTTGCCAATCCTTCGTTGCGCGTGATTGCCGACCATATACGCGCTACATCATTCCTTATTGTCGATGGGGTGATCCCGTCCAACGACGGTCGCGGCTATGTGCTCCGGCGCATCATCCGCCGCGCGCTTCGCCACGGCCACAAGCTGGGCCAGGCCCAGCCCTTTTTCTACAAGCTGGTGCGTGACCTGGTGGCTGCCATGGGCCGTGCCTATCCGGAACTCGCCGCCATGGAGCAACGGGTAGCAGAAACGCTCAAGGCGGAGGAGGAACGGTTCGCCGAAACGCTGGAACATGGCATGAAGATCCTGGAGGTCGCGCTCAATCGCAAGGACGGCGAGATCGACGGCAGGACGGTATTCACGCTGTACGACACCTATGGCTTCCCGGTGGATCTCACCGCCGACGTGGCGCGCGAGCGCGGCAAGACCCTGGACATGGCCGGCTACGAAGCCGCCATGGACGAGCAGCGGGCGACGGCACGCGCGGCGTCCAAGTTCCATGCCGCGGCGGGTGTGGCCTACGATGGGGTGAAGACCGAATTCAAGGGCTACGATTCGCTGACGGTGGACGATGCGACGGTGGTCGCGCTGTATCGCGACGGCACGCCGGTGGCGTCGCTGTCGGCCGGGGAGAGCGGCATCGTGGTGTTGGACCGCACGTCCTTCTATGCCGAATCCGGTGGACAAGTCGGCGATGCCGGAGAACTGGTTGCGGCGGGCGGAGCCTTTGTCGTCGAAGACACTCAGAAGATACGTGCCGAGGTGTTTGGGCATCACGGCCAATTGAAGGGCGGGACGATCAAGATCGGCGACAGGCTGGCAGCCAGGGTGGATGCGGAGCGGCGCAATCGCACCGTGCGCAATCATTCGGCCACCCACCTCATGCACAAGGCGCTGCGCGAAGTGCTGGGTTCGCATGTGGCGCAGAAGGGTTCGCTGGTGGATGCCGACAAGACGCGCTTTGACTTCTCCCACGACAAGCCCATGACCGAAGACGAGATCCTGCGCGTGGAGACCATCGTCAACAGGGAAGTTCTCGCCAATGCCGGCGCCTCGGCGCGGGTCATGAAATTCGACGAGGCGGCCAAGGTCGGTGCCATGGCGTTGTTCGGCGAGAAGTACGGCGACGAGGTGCGGGTGCTGGACATCGGCTCCTCGCGCGAGCTGTGCGGCGGCACGCATGTGCAGCGCACCGGCGACATCGGCCTGTTCAAGATCGTCGCGGAATCCGGAGTCGCCGCCGGGGTACGTCGCGTGGAAGCTGTGACCGGCGAAGGCGCGCTCGCCTGGGTGCAGGCGCGTGAAGCCGAGCTCGGACGCGCCGCGGCGGCGCTGCGCGCGCAGCCGGCCGAACTCACCCAGCGCATCGCGCAGATACTGGACAACGTCAAGACGCTGGAGCGCGAACTGGCGCGCCTGAAATCGAAAATGGCTTCTTCGCAGGGCGACGATCTGGCCGGTCAGGCCAGCGACGTCGGCGGCGTGAAGGTGCTGGCGGCGGCCATGGAAGGCGCCGACGTCAAGACGCTGCGCGAGACGCTGGACAAGTTGAAGACCACGCTCAAGTCCGCGGCCATCGTGCTGGGCTCAAGCGAAGGCGGCAAGGTCAGCCTGATCGCCGGAGTTACGTCGGATCTCACCGGCAGGATCAAGGCCGGCGAACTGGTGAACTTCGTCGCCCGGCAGGTGGGCGGCAAGGGTGGCGGCCGGCCGGACATGGCCCAGGCCGGTGGCACCGAGCCGGCCAAGCTGGCGCAGGCGCTGGCGTCGGTGAAGGGCTGGGTGGAACAACTCCAGCAGGCGAAGAGCTGACAAAGGACATCATGATGCGTATCCATGCAATAGTTGCTGCACTGTTTGTCGGATTTGCTTGCGCAGGCTCTGCTGTGGCACAGCAGGCGATGGAAGCCACCACCGCTTCCGGAGAGAAGGTCCGCCTGCTGCCCAACGGCCGCTGGGAGTACGTCAACGAGCAAAAGGCGGCGGTGCAGCGTCAGGTGGTCGAGGCCGACATCGCGCGCGAACGCTCCAGCCAGGGCGGGTGGCTCGGCATCGGCCGCCGCGTGCAGGAAGGCGACAAGGATTACAACCGCGGGTCGCTTAATCCCAAACTTCGTTAATGCCGGACGCTTCGCGCCGGATTAACTGTGCGCGATGGAACGGCGGAGCCGTTCATCGCGCACGTGATGGGAGAGGGTTGATAATATTCTGCTTGTTCAATCCTATGTGTCGCGAAGTCTCGTTGTAAATTGATAATATCTTCCTGGTTGTGTCGCTAGAAGCCGATGCGTTGCTTCCCGGGCGCGCGGCTGTCGGCGATGTCCACCGCAAGCATTTCATGGCGACCGTCCAGCTTGGCATTGCCGAAGGCGTTGGTGATGGCGCGCTTCATTTCCCTGGGGCCAAGCTGGGACAGCGCATCCAGCACGGCCTCCGAGGGAATATCGGGGAAACGCAGCCCCCATTCATGCCCGCAACGGATTTCCGAATAGATGAACTGGGCGATTCGGCGCGCGCCGTCCTGGTCGGGCGGCGCGATCTCGTACACGTTCACGCGATTGAGGATGGGCTCGGGGATGCGCGATGCATCGTTGGCCGTGGCTATCCACACCACGCTGGAGGCGTCGATGGGGATCTCGACGAACTCATCGATGAAGTTCATGGCGGTGTCGTGCTCCAGCAGCGAGTACAGCGCGCCCAGCGGGTCGTACTGCGGGTCGCTGCCGGCCTTGTCTATTTCGTCGATGACCATCACCGGGTTGGCGTAGTCGCCGTGCAGCATGGTGTCGAATACCTTGCCCGGCTTGGCGTTCTTCCATTGAGAAGAGGAGCCGGACAGGATCCAGCCGGCGGTCATGGAACTCATGGAGACGAAGCCGAAGCCGGTGGAGAGCAGTTGCGCCAGACGCCGGCCGAAATGGGTCTTGCCTATGCCGGGCGCACCCAGCAGCAGCAGCGGCGGCAGCTCCATGTCGTCCCTGGAGTCGGCGCACAGGGCGATGTGCTTCCTGATGTCATCGAGCACCGGGCGGAAGTTGGGCAGGTCCGCATACAGCGATTCCATGACGGGGATCCCCGAGGGCTTGACGGTGAAGCGCGAGCCGCCTGCCTTGATCATTTTTTCGTAGAGTGACTTGAGGCCTTCGTTGGCTGATGGAGGGAGTTCGGCGAGAGCGCGTTCGACATCATTGATGTCATACACATCCTTGAATCCGGCGATTGGAATACTGGTCGCGGGAATGCTGGTGGCGCTTTCCATCACGTGCTCTCCTTGAGTGAAAGAACAGTCGTTCGAAAAATTATCATGCGGTCCTGCTGTTAACAATAACGGCTGATGCGGTTTCAGGTTGTCATTCGCTCCTTAAATGTCAATAAACACTGGCGTTTGTCAGCACTCCCGGACATGGACTGCCAAAGACCTGTCGATGGCCGAAACATCTGGATTGTTATCAAGCAAGATCGGTTCCATCGGTTGGAAAAGACTCAGCCGGAAAAGACTCAGCCTGTTGCGGGTTTTTAGACTTGTCCGGTTCTGTAGCACATGAATTGTCCGCTTTTTGTGTTGAGGGTGGGAAGCGGTGCAGGGCGTAGCCCGGAGCCGATTTCCACCCTCAACACAGCGCGCCTGGCGGACGGTTCAGGCGGCCTGTT
>CAXNIK010000338.1:0-4073 GCA_964202115.1 Burkholderiales bacterium | reverse complement strand
ACTACCCGATAATCGGCGCAACTGCCTTACGGCATTGGCATGGTTGCCTGGCTTGCCCAGAATTTCACCATTCAGCACTGCTACCTGGTCGGATCCGATGATCAGCGCCCCTGGATGGGATCCGGCCACTGCGCGAGCCTTGGCTTGGGCCAGGCGCATGGCCAGCGCATCGGGGGGCTCTCCCGGCAGTGGCGCTTCGTCCACCCCGGGACTGGCGATAGTGAAAGGCAGGCCGAGACGTTCGAGCAGTGCGCGGCGGTAGGGTGATGTTGAGGCGAGAACGAGGTGCAAGATGCTGAATTAAAGCTGGATCCGGGAAGGTTATGGCATCAGGGGCAGAGTCAAGGGCTGGCTGTGGAAAATGAAGGTAACGCCCTGAACAAAATCAGCTTTCTTTTGACAACAGAAGTACCTTCATAATATCATGCGCGGTTTATGTCGCACGGTCGTATCGTGGGATTATTGTGATGGGACCGGCCCCGAGGATGCCAGCTTGTTGATTGACGGACTGCAGTTTGCCCGTAGCTCATCGGAAATGGCGGGAGAAATCAAGGGGACAAGGCTGAAGCGCCTTGCCGATATGCACTGCCTGACGCCGGGGATCCAATTCAGGGTCAGTGGTGGCATGAACGAGCTCGGTAAGCCTAGCTTGAGTATTTTTCTGACAGGGGAGTTTCAACTGATCTGCCAGCGCTGTCTGCAGCCGCTGCTGTATCCGCTGGAGCTGGAAAGCCGGCTGGAGTTGTCCGAAAGTCTCGAGGAAATTGAGGTAGCCGACGATGATGTGGACCGGGTGCTGGCAACGCGTACGATGGATGTGGCGGAGCTGATGGAGGACGAGGCCATACTTGCCCTGCCCATGATTCCGCGTCATGAATATTGTGAGGCTGCGCCGGAACTTGTGGCGCAGTCGGCTAAGAAGTCGCCTTTTGATGCGCTATCGGCCCTGAAACAGGGCCGATAGCGTGAACGGAATGAACTGGAATTGAGCAAGGAGTATTCGCATGGCTGTACAACAGAACAAGAAGTCCCCGTCAAAGCGCGGTATGCACCGCTCCCATGACTTTCTCGTCAACCCGCCCCTGGCGGTGGAGCCGACCACGGGCGAGGTGCATCTGCGCCACCATATCAGCCCAAGCGGTTACTATCGCGGCAAGAAGATCGTCAAAGCCAAAGGCGATTAAAGTCAGCGTGGCCGGCCGAGCCGGCACGCTTGGTATAGGCCGTCAAGGCGCTGTGCGCTGCCGTTTCGAAAAATAGTGTGCGCTGATGACAGAGAACCGGGGAGGAGCAGTCGCATCCATGCGCATCAACGTGGCGATTGATTGCATGGGCGGTGACCATGGGCCGCACGTCACCGTTCCTGCGGCGCTGGACTTCCTGTCTGCACATGCCCAGGGCAGGGTCACGCTGGTCGGCACCCAGGAAATCATTCAGGCCGAGTTGAAAAAGCACGGCGTGGTTTCCGATGATCGCATCGTCATTCGTCATGCCAGCGAAGTCGTGCAGATGGACGAGGCGCCAGCGCAGGCCTTGCGCACCAAGAAGGATTCCTCGATGCGCGTGGCCATAGACCTGGTCAAGAGCGGCGAAGCGCATGCCTGCGTCAGCGCAGGTAATACGGGCGCACTGATGGCGATTTCACGTTTTGCGCTGAAGACTCTGCCTGGCATAGACCGCCCCGCTATTATTTCCGTGCTCCCCACGGTCAACGGCCGCACCTATATGCTGGATCTGGGGGCCAACGTTGATTGTCAGCCGGAGCACCTGCTGCAGTTCGGGCTTATGGGGGCGACCCTGGTCGGGGCCGTGGAGCACAAGGAACGCCCAACCGTGGGGCTGCTCAATATCGGCGAAGAGGCCATCAAGGGCAACGAAGTGGTCAAGCGCGCCGGGGAACTGCTGCGCGCCAGCGGCCTGAACTTTGTCGGCAACGTCGAGGGCAACGACATTTACCTGGGCAAAGCCGACGTGGTGGTCTGCGATGGCTTTGTTGGCAACGTGGCGCTCAAGGCCTCCGAAGGCATTGCGCATATGCTTGCTCACTCGCTCAAGGAGGAATTCATGCGCAACCTGCTGACGCGTCTGGCTGCACTCATTGCATTTCCTGTCCTCAAGCGATTCAAGGGCCGTTTTGATACGCGTCGCTTCAACGGCGCGACCCTGGTGGGGTTGCGCGGCATCGTGATAAAAAGCCATGGCTCTGCGGATCGGTTTTCATTCGAGCGCGCCATCGCGCGCGCCTTTGACGAGGTCAATAACGACGTGCTGAACAAAATCACCAGCCGCTTTTCCGCTCTGGAGGCGGCATGACAATCTGGTCTCGCATCGTTGGCACGGGCAGCTATCTGCCCGAAAAGCTTGTTACCAATGCCGATCTGTCGAAGACCATGGACACCTCGGACGACTGGATACAGGCTCGCACTGGCATACGCCAGCGCCACATTGCTGCCGAGGGCCAGAACTCAAGCGACCTGGCGCTGGATGCGTCAAGAAAGGCACTGGCCGCAGCCGGCATGCAGGCCGGTGAAATCGATCTCATCGTGGTCGCCACATCAACGCCGGATTTCATTTTCCCCAGCACGGCCTGTTTGTTGCAGGCCAAACTCGGAGCCAAGGGCAGCGCGGCGTTTGATGTACAGGCGGTGTGCAGCGGTTTTGTTTACGGTCTCACCATCGCCGACAAGTTCATACGCTCAGGACAGTACCAGAGCGCGCTAGTGGTGGGATCCGAGGTGTTCTCGCGCATTCTTGACTGGAATGACCGGTCCACCGCCGTGCTGTTTGGTGATGGCGCTGGTGCCGTGGTGCTGAAGGCAGATTCCACACCCGGCATTCTGGCCACGGCGTTGCATGCCGATGGATCGCAATCGGGCATCCTGTCGGTGCCCGGCAATGTCTGCGGCGGCAAGGTGATTGGCTCGCCCTTCCTGCAGATGGATGGGCAGGCGGTATTCAAGTTTGCGGTGCGTGTGCTTGAGGAAGTCGCACGCGAGACCCTGGCACTGGGCGGTGTGAAGATGGAGGAGGTGGACTGGCTGATACCCCATCAGGCCAACGTGCGCATTATCGAGGCGACCGCAAAACGCCTGGGTCTGGATCGGTCTAAAGTGATTATTACCGTGGACCAGCACGCCAACACCTCTGCTGCATCGGTCCCGCTGGCGCTGGACTGCGCCATACGGGACGGACGCGTCAAGCCGGGACAGAAGATCATGCTCCAGGGGGTGGGCGGCGGATTCACCTGGGGCGCGGCCCTGGTGCAGATGTAATCCAACGCAATAACGCAGACGCAGAACGCAGACGCGCAGACGCGCAGACGCGCAGACGCGCAGACGTACTGGGAGATTTGATAGTGAAGCTGGCAATGGTGTTTCCGGGGCAGGGCTCGCAATCGCCAGGCATGCTGAATGGCTATGGTGACATTCCTGTTATCAGGGAGGTGCTGACTGAGGCCTCCGACATCCTTGGTCAGGACATGGCCAAACTGGTGGCGGAAGGCCCGGCGGAGGAACTCAACAAGACCGTCAATACCCAGCCGGTCATGGTTACGGCTGCCTACGCTGCCTATCGCGCCTGGCAGGAACTGGGTGGACAGGAGCCCTCCATCGTCGCTGGCCATAGCTTGGGCGAATATACCGCACTGGTCGTTGCCGGAGCGATTTCCTTTGCTCAGGCGCTGCCTCTTGTGCGCATGCGTGCCCAGGCCATGCAGGAGGCCGTTCCGGCCGGTGTTGGCGCGATGGCAGCCTTGCTTGGCTTGGAGGATGATGCTGCCCGAGCCGCCTGCGTGGAATCCGCGCAGGGCGAAGTGGTGGAGACGGTCAATTTCAATTCGCCGGGGCAGATTGTTATTGCCGGTCATGTCGCCGCTGTGCAGCGTGCGATGGCCGCTGCCAAGGCCAAGGGCGCCAAGCGTGCCGTGGCATTGCCGGTAAGCGCACCGTTTCATTCCTCACTGATGGCACCAGCCGCCGCCCGGCTGCGCGAAGTGCTCAAGACTGTTGAAGTCAGGGTGCCACGCATACCTGTGGTTCATAATGTCGATGCGCGGGTGCGCAGCGATCCGGACG
>CAXNIK010000337.1:0-4074 GCA_964202115.1 Burkholderiales bacterium | reverse complement strand
GGTTCAGGGCACCAGACTCGCTAATGCGGTTCCTGCAAACGCTGTAACTATGCGCAGGTCGTGCCGGCCTTGAATGTCCAGCGCCATAGGGGCCGGCGCGGTCAATCTCACAAAAAGTGCGCATAGTTTCGTTATGCGCATAGGGGTCGATAGTGGCCACCACGCGTTGATGTTTCTTGCCGCATAACTTGTAAGCAATCGTATTGCAGACCATCCTAGAACCATCTATATGTAGATGCAACCATCTACCGGTATAGATCACCATATGCCGGCATATGTATTTTTCCATATAGGGGTATATGGCTTTCTGGAAGCCCCAACCTCGCCTTTCAAGTAATGAGGCAACAGCAATCTGCTGTGCGTGGGCTTCCTCGCCAGCGTGGATTTCCCTATCTGAACGGGGCCTTGCCGCAGGCCCGCCCTTGCTAGCTGTTCTCGTCGCCCAGTCGTATGTTGTTGTCCGTGGCGAGCTTCTTCCAGCGGGCAACTTCCACGGCGAGAAACTTGCGGAACTCGTCGGGGGTGCTGGCCACCACCTCGTTGCCCTGAGTGTCCCAGTGGGCCATGGCCTTGGGCGTAGAGATGGCCTGCTTGAACATGGTGCTGATCTGGTTCTGCAGCGCCGGCGGCGTGCGCCCCGGCGCAAAGATCCCCGCCCAGCCCGGATAGCTGAAGCCGGGGACGTTGATCTCGGCCACCGTCCTCAGGTCGGGAAACAGCTTGGTGCGATTGCCAGTGACAATGGCCAGCAATTTGATCTTGCCCGACTTGACCACGAGCAGCGTGCTCATCAAGTTCTTGGGCGCCGAGTCGATGCGGCCGGACAGCATGTCCAGCTCCGCCGCGCTGCCGCCCTTGTAATGCACGAAGGTGAGCTTGATGTTGTTGGCCGCGGCCAGCCACTCGCCGGTCATGTGCTGCGAACCGCCCTGCCCGACCGTGCTCCAGGTCACCTTGCCGGGGTTGGCCCGGGCGTAGGCGATGAACTCCTCGTAGGTATTGGCCGGAAAGCCCGCACGCACCGCCAGCACGAAGGTGCGCTGCGTGGTCTGGGTGACGGGCGCCAGGTCCCTGAACATGTCATAGGGAATGCTGTCGCGCAGCGCCGGCACCAGGGCGATGGTGGCGGAGCTCCAGGCAATGGTATGGCCATCCGGCGGCGCCTTCATCAGCGCCACATTGGCGATGGTGCCGCTGGCGCCGGGCTTGTAATCCATGAGCAGCGCCGTCTTGTGCAGGGACTGAAACTCCTCCTGGTAGATGCGCGCCTCCAGATCGGTGCCCGAGCCCGGCGTGAAAGGCATGATGAGGGTGATCGGCCTGGACGGGAATTTCGCCGTCCCTTGCGCCCAGGCGCCGGGTGCCAGGAACACTGCTGCCAGTGTCAACCATGCTGCCGCCAGTGCTGCATTCCTCATCATGCCTCCTTCGGTAATTATGATCATTTTTTTACGTCAGGCATTCACTCATATTCGTCGAAGAAATGATTATTATCAAAGGCCTCTGTCGCCCTGGCCGGCTCAGGCGTCGATGAAGGCCGTGGCCTGCATGGCCGGGCGCCTGGACACTTCGGCGAACCACGCCGCCAGTTGCGCATGGCCTTTGCGCCAGTCGAGGTCCTCGGCAAAGCGGAAGTCCAGATAGGCCAGCGCACAGGCGACGCTGATGTGGCCGATCGAATAAGGCGCGGCCTTGAGTTCCGCAGCCTCCTTCTCCAGCACGTCGAGCGAGGTCTTCACCTTCTCATCGTAAGCCGCGGCGGCCACCGGATGCGGATGCGGGCGGCGCGTCTCGGAGCGCCAGGCTACCTCCACTTCCAGCATGCCGCTGCCCAGGGCCTGCCAGCGCAGCGCCTGCCAGCGCGGCAGCCCTGAGGCGGGGAACAGCTTCACACCCTTGTTGAACGTGCTGTCGAGGTATTCGCATACCACCACCGACTCGAACAGGGTGATGCCATCGTCGGTGATCAGCGTGGGGATCTTGTTCAGCGGATTGTTGACCATCACATCGGCGGTGGGCTTCATGGTGGATGACACCACCACGGGGATTTTCTCGATGCGATCGGCGACACCCACTTCATGGGCGACCACCATGGCTTTGCGCACGAAGGGCGAGCGTGAGGACCAGTACATTTTCATTGTCATTATTCCTGTTTTATAAGGCGTGAAATATTGTCGCCTAGTTTCGATGTCATCGGTGCCCCCACCCCAGCCCTCCCCCGCGCTTCGCGCAAGGGAGGGGGCGGATTGGCTCTCGTTCACCGCCCCTTGAAGTTGGGCGCGCGCCGCTCGATGGCGGCGCGGGTGGCCTCTTTGGCATCCTCGGTGAGCAGCAGCTTGCTGGAGTATTGCTGCTCGATCTCGTAGCCCTTTTCCACCTGCAGCCATTCCACCTCGTTGATGGCCTGCTTGGCCATGCGCAGGCCGATGGGACTCTTGGCGGCGATGGTCTGCGCCAGTTCCATGGCGGCAGGCATGAGACGCTTGGCGCTGACCACCTGCTCCACCATGCCGATGCGATGCGCCTCCCAGGCGCTGATGGGCTCGCCGGTGAAGTACATCATGCGCAACAGCCCCTGCGGCACCAGGCGCATCATGTGCGCCGCGCCGCCGCAGCGGCCGACGTTGATCTCGGGCATGCCGAAGGTGGCCTTCTCCGAGGCGATGCGGATGTCGGACACGGCCGCCAGCACATTGCCGGCACCCAGCGCCGGACCGTTGACCGCGCAGATCACCGGGATGGCGCACAGGCGTATCGCCTTGAAGGTCTCGCGCACGATCGCGGCGCGCTCATGATCCTTGTCCGCCGGCGCGGCCAGGAACTCGTTCAGGTCGAGCCCTGCACAGAAGGCGCGCGTGCCGCGGCCGGTGAACACCACGCAGTGCACGTCGGTGCGTTTGCCGATTTCATTGAAGGTGTCGGTCAGCATCTGGTAGCGCGCCATGGTAAGCGCGTTGACCGGCGGCGAATCCAGGGTGACGGTGAGGACCTTGCCTTGCTGTTCTATTGCGATTTCGCTCATGTGCACTCAATCTTTCCTGGTTATGGCTCGATCTTGATACCGGCCTGCTTCACCATGTTGCGGGTGAATTCGATTTCATTGGCAATCCATCGCTGCGCCTCATCCGGCGTACTTCCCACCATTTGCCAGCCTTCCTCCCGGAAGCGCTGGATGATATCCGGCGCCTTGGCAATCCTTGCCAGTTCGGCACTGATCCTGTTGACGATGGGCGCAGGGGTTCCACCTGGCGCAAGCAAGGCACCCCAGCCGGAAAATTCGTACCCGGGCAAACCGCTTTCCGCAACCGTCGGAATATTCGGCAGCAAAGCCATGCGTTCCGGGCCTGTGGTGGCCAGCAATCGCACCTTGCCCGACTTCAATTGGGAGGCAACCGTGGGCAGGCCGGTTATCGCGACATTGACCCGACCGGCCATGAGGTCGGCAACCAGGGGACCGGTGCCCTTGTAATGAATGAACGTGGGTGAAATTCCGATCAGGCTGTACAACTGCATCGAGCGCAGATGGGGCGCCCCTCCGGACCCCGGAGTGCTTTGATTGATCTTGTCCGGATTGGCTCGCGCATAGGCTATGAATTCCTTCATTGACGACACCGGCAGGCTGGGATGTATCACCAGCACGCTGGCTTTCTTGGTCATGACCGACACACCCGTGAGGTCCTTGAGCGGGTTGAAGGGCAGATCCGGATAAAGGACAGTCAGGGCGGAAAAACTGCTGCTCGCGCCCAGGAACAGATAGCCGTCAGGAGGCGCTTTCGCCACATAGGTCGTGCCGACCAGGGTTCCCGCGCCTGCCTTGAAATCCAGAACGAATGGCTTGCCAAAGCTTTCCGAAAGCTTGATCGCATATGGGCGATATTCGAACTCGGTGTTTCCCCCGGCAGCGAACGGAATCAGGATGGTGACGGGCTTCGAGGGATAGCTCTCGATCTGGGCGTGAGTTCCGCCGCCGGACAGCAACAAGCCGAAAAAGCAGACCGACAGGAAAGCAGATCGCATGGAAATCCCCTTCGTCACTGGATCTTGGGACTCAATTCTCGAATGTCAGATTGGCTG
>CAXNIK010000336.1:0-4093 GCA_964202115.1 Burkholderiales bacterium | reverse complement strand
CAGGGCGGAGGCGGCGGTACGGCGGAACTTGGCCTCGAGTTCCTGACGACTCAGCGGATGATGCGGACTGCCCCGGCGCTGCTCGACGTACTGCTCCAACGAGCGACCGTCAATCAGCCGTGCATGTGCTTTCACGGCGTGGCGCATTGGGGCGCCCCCCTTGTCCAGTTCTTGGTCTCGAGTAAGTCGGATCTTACGTATCAGCGACATCACGGAAGGATCGGCGATGCGACCCTGTGTGTATTGGTCAATGAATGCCTCTCCATCCAGAAGTTTTACCGCTGCGGTGTAATAGCCGTTCATCTGGGCGCCGGTCACCGTGGTGGGGCGGTACTCCCATCCGACGTTGTTGATGCCCATCTCGCTCATGCCAATGTTCAGGCTGTCGAGGTTGCGGTGGTCCAGGCCCCGCTTCATCATGGCGTCGATGGCATCCACAATGGTGTGGGCGCTGGCGCAGGCAGCATAGGCCTTGAAACCCGTTTGCGCCGTCTCCCAGACCTTGCCGAGCGAGGCTACATGCGGCGCAAGATCCTGAGATTCGGACATAGTGCTCATGAAGCCGCCATACTCTGCTTCCAGTGCATCTTCGCTGCCGCTGAAACCTCTCCGCGCCAGAAGCGCCGCTGCAACGCCACTTTGCGCTGCGCGTCCTGCATGCAAGCGCTTGGTCATGGCGCCAGTGCGCACTGCCGAATAAAGGCCCGCTGCCTGGGTGGCTGCAATGGCGATGGCGTTGGTGGTCTGCTCGGAAGCCAGACCAAGGAGGTTGGCCGCGGCTGCCGCTGCGCCGGGACATCCGGCGGTGCCGGTAGGATGGTAGCCGCGGATGCAATGAGCGCTGCCGGCCGCCATGCCAACGCGCAGACCGATTTCGTAGCCCGCCACGATGGCGGTCAGCAGACCTTTGCCGCTGGTTTGCTCCAGTTCGCCGATTGCCAGAACCGCAGGGATAGTCACCGCCCCGGGATGGATGAACGAGGCCACATGCGCATCATCAATCTCAAAGCCGTGGGCCGCGGTGCCATTGACCAGCGCCGCGTCCGAGACACCGGTCGTTGCACTATGGCCCCATAAGGTGGACTTCCCCGCGCTCATTTCGCAGGAGACCTGCGCGGCGATGCGTCCCCATTCCTGAGTGGAGCCATAGAGCGCGCACCCCAGGCAGTCGAGCAGGCATAGTTTGGCGTGCTCAATCACCTCGGGAGGAATATCCTCAAAGCGAAGAGAGGAAGCCCAGGCCCCAAAGCTTGCAGTGGCGCCTGCCCCGGCCGATGATTGCGTCATTTCACGGTCTCCCGTTTCAGCGTGTGGCGTTCCAGCGTGCGCTCGTCCACGGTGATACCCAGTCCCGGCCCGGTGGGGACGGTGACGTGGCCAACCTTCACCTTAAACTCAGTGTTGTAGGCCCCGCTAGAAACCTCGCGCTGCAGCCGGATGGTGAGGTCGGTGACGAACACCTCGATGCGATCGACTCCCATTTATATCCTCCTTTGTTCGCGCAAAGGGTAGAACATTACCCTGGCCCAGCACAACACGCGCGTAAGCATTAGACTTCGTAAGAGGAGGATTTGCGCAACATGACAACGACAACCGGGTGGACTCAGAGGTTTGTGCGCGGCGTTTCGGCCGAACCGCACGAAATGAAAGCCGCCCTGTGGTCCTTTGCCTACTTCTTCTGCCTGCTGGCCGGCTACTACGTGCTGCGTCCCCTGCGCGACGAAATGGGCATCGCCGGGGGCGTGCGCAACCTGCAGTGGCTGTTCACCGCCACCTTCGTGGTGATGCTGGCCGCGGTGCCGGTGTTTGGGGCGGTGGTGGCGCGCCTGCCGCGCAAGCGTTTCATCCCGCTGGTGTATCACTTCTTCGTGGTCAACATCGTGCTGTTCTGGCTGGTGTTCACGCTGGACCTGGGCAAGGTCGAAGCGGCGCGCGTGTTCTTCGTCTGGATCAGCGTGTTCAACCTGTTCGCGGTGTCGGTGTTCTGGTCCTTCATGGCGGATATTTTTTCCAGCGAGCAGGGCAAGCGCCTGTTCGGCTTCATCGCCGCGGGCGGATCGGCGGGCGCGCTGCTGGGGCCATTGCTGACGGTGAGCCTGGTCGGGCCGCTGGGACCGGTGAATCTGCTGCTGGTGGCCGCGCTCCTGCTGGAACTGGCCGTGCTGTGCGTGCGCCGCCTTGAGACAGCGTCGGCAGCAGGCGCTGATGCAACCGCTGCCGCAGGCGGTGGACAGGCCGCGCCCCGGCCCGATGCCGGCATGGGCGGGAGCTGGGTGGCCGGGTTCATGTTGTTGCTGCGCTCGCCCTACCTGGCCGGCATAGCGCTGTGGGTGACGCTGCTGTCGCTGGCCGGCACCTTCCTCTATTTTCAGCAGGCCAACCTGGTGGCGGCGGCCTCGGATGATCCGGCGGTGCGCACGCGCATCTTCGCCAGCATCGACCTGGCCGTGGGCATCGCCACGCTGCTGGTGCAGGGATTCATCACCGGCCGCGTGATCACGCGCTTTGGCACCGGGCCGGCGGCGGCCTTCCTGCCACTGGTGTTTATGCTGGGCTTCGCGGCGCTGGCTTTCAATCCCATGCTGGCGGTGGTGATCGCTTTCCAGGCGGCGCAGCGCGCGGCCAACTTCGCCATCTCCAATCCGGCGCGCGAGGTGTTGTTCACGGTGACCGATCGCGAGGAGAAGTACAAGGCCAAGTACCTGATCGACGGCGTGGTGTTCCGCGGCGCCGATGCGGCGAGCGGCTGGGCTTTTGCCGCGCTGCGAGGGGCGGGGATGGAACTCACCACCATCGCCCTGGCCACCGTGCCGGTGGCCGCCGGATGGCTGGTGCTGGCGCTGGCGCTGGGACGGACGCAGGAGCGCAAGGCAGCGTTGAATACCGGATCCTGAAGAGTTGTTGGACTACCATCCATTGAAGGAGGACAGCATGAATAGCAAATCAGTCACCGTGAGCGCAGCGCTGTTTTGTCTGTTGCCGCTTTCTGCGGCGGCACAGCAGGCCACCGACTATCCCGCCAAGCCCGTGCGCGTGATCGTCGGCCAGTCACCGGGCGGCGGCACTGACATCCAGGCGCGCCTGTTCTCTGCCAGGTTGTCGCAGAACCTGGGCAAGTCCTTTATTGTCGAGAACAAGATCGGCGCGGCGAACACCATCAGCTATACCTTCGTGATCAAATCCCCGGCCGACGGCTACACGCTGCTGGCCACCACGCCCGGCCTGACCTTTGCCCCGGCCATCCAGCCCGTGGATTACGATCCCATCAAGGACTTCACGCCCATATCGGCGGTGACGCGCGCGCCCTATCTGCTGGTGATCAACGCCAAGGTGCCGGCGAACAACATCAGGGAGTATGTCACCTACGTCAAGGCCAATCCGGGCAAGCTCAACGCCGGCGTGGGACAGGGCACGCTCACGCATATTTCCATGGTGTGGCTGAACGATTCCATGGGGCTGGAGACGGTTTATATCCCCTACAAGGGCACGGGACCGGTGCTGACCGACATTCTTGCCGGGCAGATACAGGTGGCCTTCGGCAATCCCCTGTCCACGCTGATCCACGTCAAGAGCGGCAAACTGCGCGCGCTGGCCACCAGCATGAACCGGCGCTCGGCCGTGCTGCCCGATCTGCCCACCCTCGCCGAGTCGGGCGCGACCGATTACGACATCAACACCTGGCATGGCTGGCTGGGGCCGGCGGGTCTCAATCCGGCCATCGCCACCAAGGTCGCCGACGAGCTGCGCAAGGTGGTCAACACGCCGCAGGTCAATGAGCAGTTGAAGGACGACGGCGGCGAGCCCATGGGCACCACTCCCGAGGAGTTTCGCCGGCTTATCGTCGCGGAAGTGGCGCGCTGGCGCCGCGTGCTGGCCAATACCAAGATCAGCGTGAACTGAGCAGGCCGAACGAGGAAAAGTTCGGGGTCAGGTCTTGCTTTTTGCTGCAATAGGCAAGACCTGACCCTCTACCAGGGACAGACCCTGAGGTTTCCCCGCATATATCAGTTGTAAACCTGCGGCTAAGTTGTTAACTTGCTGCGGAAAACGGTGCATGCAAGGCACATGAGTGCTCAGCTTTTTGTTGTCGAGA
>CAXNIK010000335.1:0-4094 GCA_964202115.1 Burkholderiales bacterium | reverse complement strand
TGCTTCGGGCAAGCCCACGGTGTCCCTCAGCGCCAATATCAATACCGGCGACAACACGCTGTCCACCGGTAATCCGACCAACAGCCAGGCTGTGGGCATCACGCTGTCCATACCGCTGTTCTCCGGTTACGCCCCGACATACAGGACAGAAGCTGCCCGGGCGCAGGCCGAGAACCAGCAGGCGCAGCGCGACACGCTGGCGCTGCAGGTGGCCCTGGACGTGTGGCAGGCGCATGCCGCGCTGGTGACCAATGTCCAGGCGGTGCGCACCAGCGCCGATCTGGTCGCCAGCGCCACCGAGTCCGAGCGCCTGGCCGCGGGGCGTTACCGCGCCGGCGTGGGCAGCATCCTGGATGTGCTCACCGCGCAGTCGGCGCTGGCCTCTGCGCGCCAGCAGAACATCCAGGCCGTCTACAACTTTCACATCGCCAAGGCCTCCCTCGCCCGCTCCATGGGACAACTGGATGCCGCGGCGCTGGACCGCTACCGCGCCGGCCCCTGAGCCATCAGCGCTTTTATCAGCACGGTCATCAATACAGTCACCAACGCGGTCACCCTGCCACCACCGCTCAAGAATCCATGACCCTCAAACGCCTGCTGTTCAACAAGATCACCTTCATCCTCGTGCTCGTCGCCATCGCGGCGGGCGGCTGGATGCTCTGGCAGAGCCGCGGCGCGGAGATCAAGTACCGCACTGCCGAAGCGAAGACGGCGGATATCACCCAAGCGGTGTCGGCCAATGGCACGCTCAAACCGGTGGTGCTGGTCAACGTCGGCACCCAGGTGTCGGGCACGGTGAAAAAACTGCACGTGGATTTCAACGACCAGGTGAAGCAGGGCCAGGTGCTGCTGGAGCTGGACCCGGCGGTGCTCGACGCCCAGGTGCAGCAGACCCAGGCCAATCTCGCCAGTGCGCGCGCCAGCCTGGATCTGGCCACGGCCAATGAACAGCGCGCGCAGACGCTGTTCAAGCAGGACTACATCTCGCGCCAGGAGCTGGACCAGGCGATACAGCAGGCGCGCACGACACGCGCCCAGGTCGATCAGGTCTCGGCGCAACTGGGCCGCGACCGGACCAATCTGGGCTACACCATCATCCGCTCGCCGGTATCGGGGGTGGTGGTATCGCGCGCGGTGGACCTGGGCCAGACCGTGGCGGCCAGCTTCTCCACGCCCACGCTGTTCCAGATCGCCCAGGATCTGCGCCAGATGCAGATCGACACCGCCTTCGCCGAGGCCGACATCGGCAGCATCAAGCCCGGCCAGGCGGTGCAGTTCACCGTGGACGCCTATCCCAACCGCAACTTCACCGCCGCGGTGAAGCAGGTGCGGCTCAATGCCACCGTCACGCAGAACGTGGTGACCTACAACGTCGTGGTCGGTGTGGACAATCCCGATTCCGTCCTCTTGCCCAGCATGACCGCCTATGTCAGCGTGATCACCGCGCAGCGCTCCAATGTGCTCACCGTGCCTAATGCGGCGCTGCGGTTCAGGCCACCATCGTCGGGTGCCGCACCGGCCGCGCCGGCCAAGCGCGATGTCATCGCCAAAGCACCTCCCCCCGAGGGAGCAGTTGCCGAAGGTGGTGATGGCGCTGCCCCGGCCGAAAAAGGCAGTCGTCGCCGCCCCGGCTCCAAAAGCGGCGGCAGTAAAGAGGGCAGCAACTCAGCTCAGGGTGCCGCGGCCGGTGCCGGCCAGCCCACGGTCACGCGCGGCGTGGTCTACGTGCTGGGCGCTGACAAGCAGTTGCGCCGCGTGCCCGTGCGCCTGGGCATCTCCGACGGCCGCGTCACCGAAGTGCTGGGCGGCGAGATCAAGTCAGGCGAGCAGATCGTGACCGGCATCGAGGATGCTTCGGCAGGCGCCGCCGGCCCGGCCACAGGCACGTTCAGGATGCGGCTTTTCTGACAGGGGCACCCCATGGCTGATCACGCCCTCGTCACCGTCGAGAACCTGTTCAAGGAGTACACCACCGAGGCCGGTGCGGTGCCGGTGCTCAAGGACGTCAACCTGCACATAGACCACGGCGAGTTCGTCGCCGTCATGGGCCCCTCGGGCTCGGGCAAGTCCACCTTCATGAACATCCTGGGCTGCCTCGACTCGCCCACCAAGGGGAGCTACATCCTGGATGGCCGCGACACCGGCACACTCAGCAAGGATGCGCTGGCGGCCCTACGCAACGAGGTCATCGGCTTCGTCTTCCAGGGCTTCAACCTGCTGCCGCGCGCCAACCTGGTGGACAACGTCGCCCTGCCCCTGGTCTATGCCGGGGTGGAGAAGGAAGAACGCCGCCGCCGCAGCCTGGAGATGCTGGCCAAAGTCGGCCTGGAGCGGCATGCCCCCCACGCGCCCAACCAGATCTCCGGCGGCCAGCAGCAGCGCGTGGCCATCGCCCGGGCGCTGATCAACAAGCCGCGCCTGATCCTGGCCGACGAGCCCACCGGCAACCTGGACACGCACACCAGCCAGGAGATCATGAAGCTGCTCACCGAGCTGAACCAGCACGAGGGCATCACCATCGTGCTGGTGACGCATGAGGCGGACATCGCCGCGCATGCGCAGCGGCTGGTGCATTTCGTCGACGGGCGCGTCACCCACGACGGCGTGGTGTCGCGCCAGGTGATCGCGGAGGCGCACGCATGATCGACGCCATGGCGAATGAGGCCTGGCGCGCCATGGGCGCCAACCGCATGCGCGCCTTTCTCACCATGCTGGGCATGATGATCGGCGTGGCCGCGGTGATCATGATGCTGGCGGTGGGCCGCGGCACGCAGTACGCGGTGGAGCAGTCCATCGCCGCCATGGGCAGCAATCTGTTCATCGTGCTGGCCGGCTCCACCACCGACACCGGCCTGCGCCTGGGCTCGGGCAACGCCCCCACGCTCACCGTGACCGATGCCGACGCCATGGCCGAACTGCCCGAGGTCGCCGGCGTCTCGCCGGTCTCGCCGGGCTCGGCGCAGATCGTCTACGGCTCGGCCAACTGGGGCAGCACGGTCACCGGCACCAATGCCGATTACATCAACGTGGGCAACTGGAAGCTGGAAGAGGGCGAGATGTTCTCCGATGCCGACGTGCGCTCGGCCTCGCGCGTGGCGGTGCTGGGCCAGACGGTGGTGAAGAACCTGTTCGGCGACGAGTCCCCGGTGGGGAAAACCATACGCATCCGCCAGAGCCCCTTTCTGGTGGTGGGCACGCTCGCCTCCAAGGGCCAGAGCCTGGACGGCCGCGACCAGGACGACACCGTGTTCATTCCCGTCCTCACCGCCCAGCGCAAGGTGTTCGGCAACAACTTCCGCGGCGCGGTGCGCTATGTCATGGTGAAGGCGGTGTCCGCCGAGGCCATGCCGGCGGCGGAGGAGTCGATGCGCTCGCTCCTGCGCCAGCGCCACAAGCTGACCGATCGACGGCCCGATGACTTCACCATCCGCAACCTCACCGCCGCGGCCAACGCCCAGGCGGCAACAACCAAGATGATGTCCCTCATGCTCGGGGCGATCGCCTCGGTGTCGCTGCTGGTGGGCGGCATCGGCATCATGAACATCATGCTGGTGTCGGTCACCGAGCGCACCCGCGAGATCGGCATCCGCATCGCCATCGGCGCGCGCGAGCGCGACATCCGGCTGCAGTTCCTGCTGGAGGCGATTTTCCTGTCGCTCATCGGCAGCGTGGTGGGTGTGCTGCTGGGCGTGGGCGCCGCGGCCATCGCCAACGCCGCCGCCAGTCTCACCATCGTGGTGACGGCCGGATCGATCGCGCTCGCCTTCTGCGTCGCCACCGCGGTGGGAATCTTCTTCGGCTACTACCCGGCCAACAAGGCGGCGCAGTTGAAACCTATCGATGCGCTGAGGTATCAGTAAGTCTTGTCCGGATCGACGATCAGTCTGCGGACGCCGGAAGTACTCCTGTGCCCTCGCGGGTTTCGTGCATTTACGCGCCAAATATGTGACTTTGTTCCGTATACTCTGCGCGAAACTGCCATTATTCCATTTCCATATCATTAGTATAATAATAGCGGCATCTCATCAACCCCTTGAGGTGTGCGATGGCCAGACCGGCGCGTGGTGCGGAAGTATTGGACATGGCGCAGGAAA
>CAXNIK010000334.1:0-4110 GCA_964202115.1 Burkholderiales bacterium | reverse complement strand
GACAGAAGATGACCGAGCATTGGGGCCAGCAGGTCCTGGCCGACAACCGCGGCGGGGCCGGTGGCAATATCGCCGCCGAGATGACGGCAAGAGCAGCACCGGACGGCTACACCCTGATGCTGGGAACACCGGGCATCCTGACCATAAATCCCTTCCTAAGCGAGGTCCGCTTCGACACCCTCAAGGATTTCTCCCCGGTAACGATGGCCTCCAACCTCACCAGCATTCTGGTAGTACATCCATCCCTGGGCGTGAAAACCGGAAAAGAGCTGATTCAGTACGCCAAGACCCGTCCTGGCCAGTTGAACTTCGGATCCTCCGGCAACGGCTCTGGCAGCCATCTGGCCATGGAGATGTTCAACCGCGCGGCCGGGATCAGCATGCGACACATTCCATACAAGGGTGCGGCCCCGGCGGCCAGCGACCTGGTAGCCGGCACCGTCCAGGTCCTGATGATAGGACTGCCCACCGTAATGCCGCATGTGGCAACCGGACGAATCATCGCCCTTGGCGTGCCAACTCCCTCGCCTTCGGCACTGGCCCCAGGCATACCTACGGTCGCCGAATCAGCCGCGCTTCCCGGATTCGAGTTTAGCAACTGGCTCGGTTTCGTCATGCCCTCCGCCACGCCGCGCAGCCTTGTCCTCCGACTGAATAACGAAATCAACACTATCGTCCGAACACCTGACGTAAGAGCTCAATTGCTTAAAGCGGGACTCGAGCCAACCGGGAGCACAGTGGAAGAAATGCAAGCCAGCCTTGAGATCGGGCTTAAAAACGGGGCGAGATTAGTAAAGGAAGCCAAGATCACACTCGACTGACATAGGGAGTGCCTGGGGCAACTTCGGGACTCGGCGTCATTCCACCTTGATGTTGTTCCGTTTGATGACGTCCGCCCACTTCCTGCGCTCGCTGGCGAGCCATGCCTTGAATTCCTCGGGCGTGCCGCCGTCCAGGTTGATGCCGCGGTTGGTCATCTCCTTCTTGTAGGCGGGATCGGCCAGCACCTTGTTGATGTCGCGGTTGAGCGTGGCGACGATGGCCGCCGGCGTGCCGGCCGGCACCAGGATGCCGTAGCCCAGCACCGATTCATAGCCCTTCACCGTCTCGCCCACCGTCGGCATGTCGGGCAGGCCCGGCTCACGCTTGGCACCCGTGACGCCCACGCCGCGCACCTTGCCGGTCTTGATCTGTCCCATGGCCGGGAATACCGAGTCGAATTGCAACTGTATGGTGTTGGCCATCAACGCCTGCGCCGCCGGCGCACCGCCCTTGAAGGGCACGTGCACGAGATCGAGGCCCGCCATGGCCCGGAACAGTTCCGCGCTCATGTGCTGCGTGGTGCCCATACCGCCGGAGCCAAAGTTGATCGTGCCCGGTTTGTCCTTGGCCACCTTGATCAGGTCCGCCACCGTATTGATGCCCGATGCTGCGTTCACCAGGGCCATGAGCGAAGTCTCTCCGAGCTTCACCACGGGAATAAAGTCCGCGTCGGGGTTGTAGTTGAGCTTTTCGTACAGCGCCGGATTGATGGCGAAGATAGGGTGCGTGGCGAAGAAAATGGTGTAGCCGTCCGGCTTGGAGCGCGCGACGTAACCGGCGGCCACGCCACCGCCTGCACCACCCATGTTTTCTGGCACCAGGGACAGCTTCCACAGCTTGCCCAGTTCATTGGCCAGGGCGCGCGCATGCAGGTCGCTGCCGCCGCCCGGATCGAAAGGGATAGCTATGCGCACCGGACGCGCAGGATAGTTCTGGGAGAATGCGGACGGGGCAGCGAAGGCCAAGGCGCAGGCGACTACAGCCGCAAGGCTGATGGACTTGGACATGGTTGGCTTGGACATGGGTTTCTCCTTGGTCAGGCGGACCGCCATGGGCCCGCGTTAATGCAATACTGTTGTGGCAATTTACTCTTCGTCTTCGATAGGATACTGCAGCACCAGCGCTTCCAGTCCCTGCCGGCCGGCACGAATCTCGTAGCCGTCCTCGTTCGGTTCCACCGCCACCATGGACCACAGCGGCAGCTCGATGCCGTCCTTGATCATGCTGCCGTTGGCGACAAACACGTAATAGCCGGCGGAGGCCTTGGGGTCGGGACCCATCACCGCCATGTTGGCACCCAGCCTCACCAGGTGGCCCGACATTTCGTCGTCGATCTGGGAATGGTCGAACAGCGGCTCCCACGCCACCTCCTTGCGGTGTTCCAGCACCGGGATGGTGGACAGGATCTGAGGCGCGGAGAGCAGGTTGCGCCGCTTGCTGGGCCTGAGATGGTCCTTGTAGCCGGGCCTGTTCAGGTACACCGGCGCGGATACGCCAGTCCTGATGCGCAGCGCCATGAAGCTCAGGCCACCGGGACCGGCAGTGATGGGGCCATATGCCGTGTGGTGGTCCTTGAACTGCACCGTCAGCGGAGTCAATGCGCCGCTCTTGCCAATGATGCCGGAGCCGGCGGTAAAAAGCTGAAACTGCGTGGTGCCATGGAAATGCGCCAGGATGGTCTCGTTGGCGTTCAGATCCGACATGGTGGCTTGCGGCCCGGGCGCGACGTTGGTGGACGAGCGCGGCCCGAAGAATACCGTGCCCCAGTGCTCAATGCCGGTGCCGGGCGAAGGATGCATGGTGCGCCTGGACAGCGCTTCCGTGCCGCTCATGGAATAGATCATTCAGGCCTCCATTGGCTGGCCGCTTCCGCTGCTGATCGGGTCGGTCATATCAGGTCCCGGCTGTCCGGTTCAAGGGCTGCATTCTACCGCGCAGCGGAACCCTCCTGAAGGATCCACTGGCGCACGATCCTGGGGAATTGAGCACACCTAAAGCAGTATTTGCCACAGTCCGCCGTATCTGCCATCCTTTTGCCCCAGCGGCCGGGCTCCACGATCCGGCTGCCGGTCCAGTCGCATCCACTAAAAAAATCCAGAGGAGCCCAACATGAGTTCACCAGCATTCAAGGTCGTCAAGTCCGTCCGCGATCAGGTCAACAAGGAAGAATGGGATGTGCGCGTCAATCTGGCCGCGGCCTACCGGCTGACCCACATGTTCGACATGACCGAACTCACGGCCAATCACATTTCGGCCCGCGTGCCCGGTACGCATGATCAGTTCCTGATCAATCCCTACGGCATGCTCTACGACGAGATCACGGCTTCCAGCCTGATCCGCATCGATGTAAACGGCAAAATTCTCTTCAACGCCACCGAATACCCGGTGAATGAAGCCGGCTTTGTCATTCACAGCGCCATACACTCGGCACGCCACGACGTGGATTGTATTGCCCACACCCATACGCCGGCCGGGATGGCTGTTTCGGCCATGAAGTGCGGCCTGCTGCCTTTGTCCCAGACATTCATGCGCTTCTCCGACATCGCCTATCACGACTTCGAAGGCGTCGCCACGGAAGGTCGTCTGGATGAGCGCGAGCGGCTGGTCAATGACCTTGGCAACAAGGAAGCCTTGATCCTGAGAAATCACGGCCTGCTCACCTGCGGCCCCAGCATTCCCTGGGCCTTCAACCTGATGTATCGCCTGGAGCGTGCCTGCGTCACACAGATCATGACCATGTCCTGCAATACGCCCTTCGACCTTCCTCCCAAGGACGTCGTTGCCGCCGCCAAGGAGATGATCGCCAATCCACCGCCGGGTCGCCCCAGGACCGGCGATGTTGCATGGGGCGCGTTGCTGCGCCGGCTGGACCGGCTCGACGCCTCGTACAAGAATTAAGCAAACTACTTTGACAGAAGGCGGGCCGGGGCCCGCCTTTTTTAAGAGCCCTTGGCCTGCAGCCGGGCTTTTCCATGCCAGCCAATCAGGCTCGCGACAACGCGGAGATACACCAGCATGAATTTTGAACCCACGCCCAAGATGAAGGCATGGCAGGAACGCCTCAACGCCTTCATGGACGAACACATCTACCCAAACGAAACAGCATTCGAGCACGAGGTTGCCGCCAACCGTGCCAAAGGCAATGCCTTCGTACCGACGAAGATCGTCGATCAGCTCAAGGAAAAAGCTCGAGCCGCCGGCCTGTGGAACCTGTTCACCCCGCACCCCGAGCACGGCCCGGGCCTGACCAATCTGGAATACGCGCCCCTGTGCGAGATCATGGGCCGC
>CAXNIK010000333.1:0-4131 GCA_964202115.1 Burkholderiales bacterium | reverse complement strand
AACAGGCCGCCTGAACCGTCCGCCAGGCGCGCTGTGTTGAGGGTGGAAATCGGCTCCGGGCTACGCCCTGCACCGCTTCCCACCCTCAACACAAAAAGCGGACAATTCATGTGCTACAGAACCGGACAAGTCTAAAAACCCGCAACAGGAAGTATTAGATTTTGAAGGGTTTTTTACAATTCAGTATGAGGGAACGTGTTGTTTTGACTGGCTACAGCCCGAGCACATTGCGGGCAATGAGGTTGTGCTGGATCTCGTTCGATCCGGCCACAATGGACATGGAGCGGCTGAGGAAATAGGTAGGGGCGATGCCGGCGGCCCAGGGCGGGCCGATCAGGTCGGACTCGCCGCTGTCCAGCTTCTGGGCCTTTTCCTGGAAGGGCACGCAGGCGGGGCCGGCGATCTCCAGCAGCGCCTCAATAGTGGACTGCTGCAGTTCCGAGCCCTTCATCTTGAGGATGGAGGTGCGCGGGTCGGGCAGGTCGCTGGTGTTCTTCTTGACCCGGTCCACCACCGCCATGTTGGTGATCTCCAGTGCCTTGGCGTCGACTTCCATCATGGCCATGCGCTCGCGAAAGCGCCGGTTCTCGGACAGGGGCTTGCCGTCCAGCAGCACCTGGCCGGCCAGTTCCTTGGCCAGCGCGATGCGCGCCTTGCTGGTGCCCACGCGGGCATGGCCCAGGCGCTCGTTGCCCAGCAGGAAGCGCGCATACTCCCAGCCGCGGTTCTCGTCGCCGACGCGGTTGGCCACTGGCACGCGCACGTTGTCGAAGAACACCTCGTTGGTGTTGTGCCGCCCGTCCAGGGTGATGACCGGGCGAATGGTGATGCCCGGGGTCTTCATGTCGATCAGCAGGTAGCTGATGCCCTTGTGCTTGCGGGCGGCGGTGTCGGTGCGCACCAGGCAGAACATCCAGTCGGCCCAGTGGGCGGCCGAGGTCCACAGCTTCTGGCCGTTGACGACGTAATGGTCGCCTTCCAGCACGCCGCGGGTCTTTAGCGAAGCCAGGTCCGAGCCCGAGCCCGGCTCGGAGAAGCCCTGGCAGAACCACACGTCCAGGTTGAGCAGCTTGGGCAGGAAAAACTTGCGCTGTTCGTCGTTGCCGAACCTGATCAGCACCGGGCCTACAGAGCCGATGTTGAAGGACAGCGCGTCCGGCGCCCAGGCGCGGTAGGACTCTTCCTTGAAGATGTAGTACTGGAACACGTCCCAGCCGGGGCCGCCGTATTCCCTGGGCCACAGCGGCGCGGCCCAGCCCTTCTTGTTGAGGGTGCGCTGCCAGGTCACGATGTCGTCCTTGGACATGCGGTGGCCCTTCATCTGGTTGCGCTTGATGTCCTCGGGCAGCGAGGTCCTGAAGAATTCGCGGACCTCATTGCGAAAATCTATTTGTTCCGGTGTGAAGCGCAGATCCATGACCATCTCCTTTGGTTGTGATCCTGTGTCTGAACCGCCGGCCGATTATGCTTTCAGCCGTGCGCATGAAGGGATTATAGAGGGGAAGTGTCGCGCTGCAGGTTTGGCGGGCATTTTGGGCATGACATAATGGACTCTCGCGCAAACACTACTGCCGCAGACCAATATGCAAGACGGCGCTGACAACGATCCGGTATCCGAGGCCACGCTGGCCCGGTGGTTCGACACGCCCCGCGGACGCTATGTCCTGGACTGGGAGCTGGGCCAGTACGACAGCGCCGTGGATGACATGTTCGGTTTCCACGCCGTCCAGGTGGGCTTGCCGCAGATCGATTTCCTGCGTGAAAACCGCATTCCGCTGCGTGTCCACGCCGGCACGGAGGCCGGCTGCAATCTCAAGGCCGAGCCCGCGCATCTGCCGCTGGCCTCGCACAGCGTGGATCTGGTGGTGCTGCCGCATGTGCTGGAATTTGCCGCCCATCCCCACCAGATCCTGCGCGAGGCCGAGCGAGTGCTGCGGCCCGAAGGGCATATCGTCATTTCCGGGTTCAATCCGCTGTCGCTCTGGGGTATGAAGCGTGCCGCCGGCTCGGCTGTGGCCAGGCAGGACTGCGGAGAATATCCCTGGTGCGGCCGCTTCATCGGCCTGTTGCGCCTGAAGGACTGGCTGGCGCTGCTCGGGTTCGAGTTGAATGGCGGGCGCTTCGGGTGTTATGCGCCGCCTTTTGCGCAGACTCAGTGGCTGGAGCGTTTCCGCTTCATGGAAAAAGCCGGCGAGCGCTGGTGGTCCATTGCCGGCGCGATCTACGTGGTTCGCGCGGTGAAGCGCGTAACCGGCATGCGCCTGGTGCAGCCGTCCTGGCGCGAGTCGGCCATGAAGCGGCCGTCGCTGGTGCAGGTGGCGCGGCGCGACAACGTCATTCATGTGCGGCCGCTGCAAAATCGAAGACAGGATCTGCCCTAGACAGTGATGGACAGCAATGGACAGCAATGACATCAGCGAGGATGCGGCCGGGCTGGTGCGCATCTACAGCGACGGGGCCTGCAAGGGGAATCCCGGTCCTGGAGGGTGGGGCGCTCTGCTGCAGTGGAATGGCCATGAGCGCGAGCTCTTTGGCGGCGAGCCCAACACCACCAACAACCGCATGGAAATGCTGGCGGTGATCAATGCGCTGGAGTCGCTCAAACGTGTCTGCACGATCGAGGTCTACACCGACTCCCAGTATGTGCAAAAGGGCATATCCGAGTGGATCTCCAACTGGAAGCGCCGCGGCTGGAAGACCGCGGACAAGAAGCCGGTGAAGAATGCCGACCTGTGGCGCCGCCTGGACGAGGCAGCCGCGCGGCACAAGGTGGTGTGGCGCTGGGTGAAGGGCCATGCCGGTCATCCGGAGAACGAACGTGCCGACCAGTTGGCCAATCGCGGCGTACAGGCCGTGGTGGCTTCGGCTTGAGCAGGCCTGGGGGAGAGGGTTGATGCGCCAGATCATTCTTGACACCGAAACCACTGGTCTCAATGCCAGGCTGGGGGATCGCATCATCGAGGTGGGCTGCATAGAAATGGTCAGCCGGCGTTTTACCGGTAACAACTGGCATCGCTACGTCAATCCGGAAAAGGCCATCGAGGAAGGCGCCAAGGCAGTGCATGGCATCAGCGATGAATTTCTGGCCGACAAGCCCAGGTTCGGCGACGTGGCCGCGGAGTTCCTGGAATACATACGCGGTGCCGAGCTCATCATTCACAACGCCGCCTTCGACATCGAATTCCTGGACGTCGAGTTCGGGCGCCTGGGGCTGGGCAAGGTGTCCGACCATGGTGTGACGGTGGTCGACACCTTGAAGCTGGCGCGCGAACTGCACCCGGGCAAGCGCAATTCCCTGGATGCCTTGTGCGATCGCTACCAGGTGAACAACAAGCACCGCACCCTGCACGGCGCGGTCCTGGATGCCGAATTGCTGGCCGAGGTCTATCTGGCCATGACCCGCGGCCAGGACAGCCTGGCCATCGGTCTGGAGGTGCCGGCCGCGGCACCGACTACCGCCAGCGTCAAGGCCGCAGGCCGCGTGGCCAAGGTGAAGCTGCTGGTGATATCCGCCAGCGCGGAAGAACAGGCCGAGCACGAACGGGTGCTGGCCGGCATCAACAAGGAAGCGGGCGGCAAGTGTGTATGGTTGCTGCCTCACGTATAATTCGCCCCTTTCCCCACCAACTAGAGCCCAAACCGATGAAAGTACTGGTTCCCGTCAAACGGGTCATTGATTACAACGTGAAAGTGCGGGTGAAGAGCGACGGCACGGGGGTCGAAACGGCCAACGTGAAAATGTCCATGAACCCCTTCGATGAAATTTCCGTGGAAGAAGGCATTCGCCTGCGTGAAGCCGGCGTGGCCACGGAAGTGATCGCCGTGTCCTGCGGGCCGGCCGCCTGCCAGGAAACCCTGCGCACGGCCCTGGCCATCGGCGCGGACCGCGCCATCCTGGTCGAAACCGATGTGGAACTGCAGCCCCTGGCCGTGGCCAAGCTGTTGAAGGCCGTCGTGGACAAGGAAGGCCCCGGGCTGTGCATCGTCGGCAAGCAGGCTATCGACGATGACTGCAACCAGACTGGACAGATGCTGGCGGCCCTGCTGGGCTGGCCGCAGGGAACCTTCGCCAACAAGATCAAGGTTGAGGGCGACAAGCTCAACGTGGTGCGCGAAGTCGATGGCGGCCTG
>CAXNIK010000332.1:0-4164 GCA_964202115.1 Burkholderiales bacterium | reverse complement strand
GGCCAGAAAGTCGCGGCCACCGGCCCCGGTCTGCGCGGCCACGCCGAAGGCACAGGGAAAGCAACTGGAGCTGACATGCACCACGCCTTCGATATGGGTGTCGTCGAAATCCAGGCCGTGAATCAGCACGCCGTTTGCCGTGACCGCATCGCGCAGCGCCATGCGCCGGCCGGTGCCCAGCACCGCGCGCTCGCCGGGCTCGAACATCGACAAGCCGTCCAGCACCTGGCGCGCGTAGTCCAGTTTCGTCGAGGCCAGCGCAATGCCCAGCGCGTCCAGCACCAGGTATTTGGCGCGCTCGGTGACTTCGGCAGGGATGTCCTCGTAGCGCAGGCCGGCGGCAAAGTTGGCGTAGGCCTCGGCGATCAGCGGTTTGGATTGTGTCGAATCAGGCATGGTCTGGACAACCAATTTCATTTGAACCGTCATTCCCGCGCAAGCGGGAATCCATTTTGACGTTTGCCATATCCATTAAAAAGTGGATCCCCGCCTTCGCGGGGATGACAACAGTTTGGTCCGGCTTCACTCCACCACCGCGCCGGAAGACTTCACCACCTTGGCCCACTTCGGAATCTCCGACTTGATGTAGGCGCCGAATTCCCCCGGCGTGGAAGGCGAGGCATCGGCACCCTGTTTCTTGAACTGCTCCTTGATCTCGGGTGTTCCAAGCAGGGTGACCAGATCCTTGTTGAGCCTGTTGATGATGGCGCCGGGTGTGCCGGCCGGTGCCAGTATCCCCTGCCAGATGGTGAAGTCATATCCGGGCACACCCATTTCCGCGACAGTGGGCATGCCCGGAGCCAGCTCCGAGCGCCTGGGGCTGGTGACGCCCAGGGCGATCACCTTGCCACTGGCCGCCATGGCCACGGACGTGGTGCTGGCATTGAAAGCCACCTGCAACTGCCCGCCGATCAGGTCGGTCATGTATTGCGCCACCGCCTTGTAGGGGACATGCACCATGTCCGCGCCAGAGAGCGACTTGAACAGCTCCGCCGCGATGTGGCCGGATGAGCCGCTGCCGCCGCTGCCGTAATTGAGCTTGCCCGGATTGGCCCTGGAGTAGGCGATCAGCTCCTTGACGCTTCTCGCCGGCAGGGTCGGATTGACGATCACCACCAGCGGGGCCGAACTCATCATGCTGATGGGGGCGAAGTCGCGCGCGAAATCGTAATTGACCTTGGTGTACAGGCTCATGTTGATGGCGTGGGTGTTGGTGCCCAGCATGATGGTGTAACCGTCGGGGGCCTGCTTGGCCACGTATTCGGCGCCAATGTTGCCGCCGACGCCGCCGCGATTGTCAACGAAGACCGCCTGGCCCAGCATCGGCGCGAGCCGCCCGCTGACAATACGCGCGACGATGTCGCCGTTGCCGCCCGCCGCATAGGGCACGACGAACTGTATGGGCTTGGCGGGATAGGCGCCTTGCGCCAGCAACTGCGCCGGCAGCACAGCGGCCGCGCACAGCGCGAGGGACAGCAGCTTTCTAGCAGACATGTTCTTTTCTCCAGTACTTGAATCAGCGGTTGCGGCTTGCACGGTGGTCTTCATTCCGGTTTTCAATCGGGTCTTCAATCGACTGTCGCGCCCGAGGCCTTGACGATTTTGCCCCACTTCTCCACCTCGGTCCTGATGTAGGCGCCAAACTCCTCCGGCGACATGGGCTCCGGGTCCACGCCCTGCTTGAGCAGCATGTCCCTGAACTCGGCGTTGTTCAGCAGGCTGTTCACCTCCCGATTAAGGCGCGTGACGATGGCCGCCTGAGTGCGCGCCGGCACCAGGATGCCCTGCCAGACCGTGGAATCAAAACCGGGCAATCCCGAATCGGACACCGTGGGCAGGCCCGGCGCGAGCGGCGAGGGCTTTATCGAGGAAATCCCCAGGGCACGCACCTTCCCAGCCTGAATAAGCGGCATGGAGGTCGAGGGCGCATTGAACATCACCTGCAACTGCCCGGCCACCAAGTCGGTGGTGGCCTGCGGCGTTCCCTTGTACGGCACATGCAGCATGTCGATGCCGGCCATGGACTTGAGCAGCTCGGTGGTGATGTGCGCGCCCGCGCCGCTGCCGGCCGAGCCGTAATTGAGCTTGCCCGGATTGGCTTTGGCGAGAGCAATCAGTTCCTTGAGGGTCTTGGCCTGCACCGAAGGGTGCACGATGAGCACGAAGGGCGCGGCGGTGAGCATGGCCACCGGTGCAAAATCGCGCACCACATCGAATCCCGGCTTCGCGTACAGCGTCATGTTGATGGCGTGGGTGCCGCTGGTGAGCACCAGGGTGTAACCGTCGGGTGCCGCACGCGCCGCCGCCTGCGCGCCGATATTGCCGCCGGCGCCGGGGCGGTTCTCGATCAGGAGGGGCTGACCGAGGATAGCCGACAGGCGCTGGCCGACCATGCGCGAGACGATGTCGCCGTTGCCGCCGGCGGCATAGGGCACGATGAACTGGATGGGCTTGGCGGGATAGCCGGCCTGGGCCCGGGCCATCTGCGGCACTACAGCAAGTGCCGCAGTCAGCGCCATCAGCGCAGGCAGATGCCGCAAGAATGGAAATGCCGTTGCCACGCGCATGGATCTCTCCTTTGTCTTGAAACCGGCTTTCAATCCCGGGCGAGCGTTTTCTTCACGTCTTCGGCAGACTCTTCTACATGCACGCCGGCACGCTCGGCCTGCAGCATCATGGGCGAGCGCGAATCCAGCCGGCCCCAGCCGCGCCGCATGCCCTCGTTCATGTCGGCATAGGCCAGTTCCGCCATCTTCATGGGCACGTTCACCTCCCTGGCCAATTCGAGCGCGAGGGTCATGTCCTTGAACGCCAGCTCCAGCGCAAAGTTGGGCGGCTCGTACTTGTTGACGAGGAATTGATCGGCCAGCATGTCGAAGGTGCGTTTGCGCCCGGTGGCGCCCTGGCGTATGGCATGCCACAGCGCCAGCGGCTCCACGCCGGCCTTCACACCCAGGGTGAAGATCTCGGCGATGGCCATGCGGATGGTGAAGCTGGCGCAGTTGTGCGCCAGCTTGGCCGAGGTGCCCGCGGTCAGCTCACCGACATACATGGCCTGGTCGCCGATGGCCTGCAGCAGCTTGAGGTATCTGTCGAAGGTGGCCTTGTCCCCGCCGATGTAGATGGCCAGCTTGCCGCTTTTCGCACCGGAGGGTCCGCCGCTCACCGGCGCGTCCATGAACTGGATGCCCTTCTCGGCGAATTTCTCGCCGACGCGGCGCAGGGTGGAAGGCGAATTGGTGCTCAGATCGAACCAGGCCGCGCCCTTCGCCATGGCACCCAGCAGGCCGTTCTCGCCCAGGCCGACTTTTTCCACGTCGTTGGGCTTGGGCAGAGACGTGAACACCACGTCCGCGCCCTTTGCCGCCTCGGCGGGCGAGTCGGCCCATTTCGCGCCTGCCGCCAGATGCGGCGCGGCCGCTTCCTTGCGCAGGTCATGCACTGTCATCTCGCAGCCGGTCTTGAGCGCATTCAGCGCCATCCACGAGCCCATGGTTCCCACGCCTATAAATGCCACACGCATTGCTCTCTCCTTTGTTTTGAACCGGACGCGGCCCGCAGCAACAGCCACGATGCAAAGAGGCTGTGCGGATCATTCCATCCCCTTCGTAGTTTTTCTGATTGCGACGCGCCGCAACTGTATCGACGGCCCGACAAGTGGTCAACCGCGCCGGCGCCCCCTGGCTGTTTTTCGTGTATACATGGCACGCTGGCACCTGTGAATGACACCGTGCGTGCCGGAAGCATCCAAAAGGAGAATTGCATGAACTTACTTATCCGCACCATCATGAACCTCATTGCCGCCACCCTGGCCGCAATGGCCCCGCCTGCCTTTGCCCAGCAGGCCTACCCGACCAAGCCGGTGCGGGTCATTGTCGGCCTCGCACCGGGCGGGGGCACCGACATCCAGGCGCGCCTGTTCTCATCGAAGCTGTCCGAGGACCTGAAGCAGACCTTCACGGTGGAAAACCGCCCCGGCGCCGGCGAGTTGCTGGGAATCCAGGCGGTCCGCAATTCGACCCCGGACGGCTACACCATCCTGGCCGTGACCACCAGCCTCACCGTCGTGCCGGCATTCATGGACAAGCCCACTTTCGATCCGATCAAGGATTTTGCCCATATTTCGCTGATCACCATGGCGCCTTATATGGTGGTTGTAAATAC
>CAXNIK010000331.1:0-4173 GCA_964202115.1 Burkholderiales bacterium | reverse complement strand
ACAGCGAACATAAAACTGGAGGAATGACCAGCAATCGGGGCTCTCCACTCCACATTCGGGGATAATTCACGCCCGCTTCGCTTGCGGCCTCGGCTTTTGGGCAGGGATAGACATCATCCCTTCCCAAAAACCGAGGTCTGGAAAGGCCTTCGCCAGCATGGTGTTGTCAGGCTTTTTTCCTGGTGGCCTTTTTCTTTGCCGGCTTCTTCGCGGCTTTCTTCACGGTCTTTTTCACCGCTTTCTTTGCCGCTTTTTTCACCACCTTCTTCGCTGCCTTTTTCGATGCAGCCTTCTTCGCCTTCTTCTTCGGCGCCGTCAGATCCGGCCTGGCCGCGGGGTTGAGAATCTTGCCGGGTGTCTTTCCGCCCTCGACGAAATTACGGATATTGGCCATGGCGGTATTGAAGGAACGCACCACGCCTTCCTTGCCGCGCCCGGCCACGTGCGGCGTCGGGAACAGGTTCGGGGCGCCGATGAGCGGATTGTCAGGACGTATCGGCTCCACCGAGAACACGTCGATGGAGGCCCGCAAGACCTTGCCCGACTCCAGTGCCCGGCGCAACGCGCCCTCGTCGATGATGTCGCCGCGCGCGGTGCAGACGATGAACACGCCGTCCTTCATCAGGCCGAACTCGCGGTCGCCGAGCATGTGGCGCGACTGGTCGTTGAGCGGGGTATGCACGCTGATGGCGTCGGCGCGGCGGCACAGCTCGTCCTTGGTCACCAGTTTCGCGCCCAGCCTTTTTGCATCCTCCTTGTGGGCGTTCTTGTCGATGTCGTAGTAGATGACGTTCATGTCGAAACCGCGGGCGCGCTTGGCCAGCTTGTGGCCGATGTTGCCAAAGCCGATGATGCCCAGGGTCTTGTCCTCCACTTCCAGCGCCTGGATGCCCTCGACGCGCGCCGCCTCCCAGGCCATGCCGCCGTCCATGTTGGTGGTGGTCCTCACGTAATTGCGGAACAGGGACACGGTCATCATCATGGCGAAGTCGGCCACGCGACTGCTGTTCATGTCGGCGTTGTTGCAGCACAGGATGCCGCGCTTCGTGGCCGCGGCAAGATCGATCTTCTCGAAGCCGGTGCCGCCGGTCTGCACGATTTTCACCTTCTTGCCGGCCTCCAGCACCTGCTCGGTGATGAAGGCGCCGGACACATAGATGGCGTCGCACTCGGCCACCTGGCGCAACTGCTCTTCGCTGTACACCTTGCTGGGCGGGCACTCGATGGCGACGTAGGGCAGGTCCTTGGGAATCATGTGTATCCCCTCGGGCTTGGGACCATGCATGAATGCGAGTTTCATTGCTTCCTCTCCTTTGCGATCGATGATGTGGCTGGATGCGACTGGATGCGGCTCTTGAGTCCGCTGTGACCGGCTCCATATCCATACCTGCACGAAACGAACGATGCGCTGGCCGGCTTTGTCAGCCGCACTGTCTCATGCTTTCGGGAATGCTGCAGAATGACGGTTCCATGCATGCCCAGTTGAGCGCCCATGAACAATCCCGTCTCCGCCGATGATGTGCTGTCCTTCTGGACCGATGCCGGCCCGTCGCGCTGGTTCCGCAAGGACGAAGCCTTCGACCGGGACTTTCGCCAGCGCTTCCTGGCGGCGCACGAGGCCGCCGCCGCGGGGCGGCTGGATGCCTGGGCAGGCGACGCGCGAGGCACGCTGGCCCTGCTCATCCTGCTCGACCAGTTTCCGCGCAATGCCTTTCGCGGCAGCGCGCGCATGTTCGCCACCGACGCCAGTTCGTGCGCCATCGCCCGACAGGCCGTGGCCGCCGGCTTCGACCGTCAGGTCGGGGACGAGCTGCGCAATTTCTTCTACCTGCCCTTCATGCACTCGGAAGACCTGGCCGACCAGCGCTTGGGCGAGGAACTTTGCGCGGCACTGGGCGAGGACGCATTGAAGTGGGCGCGTGTCCACCGGGAGATCATCGAGCGATTCGGGCGCTTTCCCCATCGCAATGCCATGCTGGGACGCGAAACCACTCGCGAGGAACAGGACTTCCTCGATGCGGGCGGATTTGCCGGCTGAAACTCCCAACCGACATTGAGTAAGAAAATCGGGTAACAAAAGCGCACCAATAAAAAAGGCGCCCTGAGGCGCCTTTTTCAACCGGACGAGCGCTCAGTTCTTGGAGCGGGAGCGATACTCGCCGGTGCGGGTATCGATCTCGATACGGTCGCCGGTCTCGCAGAACAGCGGCACCGGGATCTCGAAACCGGACTTCAGCTTGGCCGGCTTCATGACCTTGCCCGAGGTGTCTCCACGCACGGCCGGCTCGGTGTAGACGATGTCGCGCACCAGGGTCTGCGGGATTTCCACCGAGATGGGCTTCTCGTTGTAGATCACCACTTCGGCCGGCATGCCTTCCTCGAGGTATGTCAGCGCGTCGCCCATGCTCTCGGCGTCGATCTCGAACTGGTTGTATTCCCCGTCCATGAACACATAGAAGGGATCGGCAAAGTAGGAATAAGTGACTTCCTTGCGGTCCAGTTGCACGGTCTCGAATTTTTCATCGGCCTTGTAAACGGTCTCGCTGGCGGAGCCGGTGAGCAGGTTCTTCAGCTTCATCTTCACCACCGAGGCATTGCGGCCGGACTTGCTGAATTCGGCCTTCTGCACCACCAGTGGGTCCTTGCCCACCATGATTACGTTGCCCGCACGGACTTCCTGAGCGATCTTCATATCGTTTCCTGTTAAGCCAGCTTGACTGGCGTTCCTGTTAGGCCAGCTTAATGGCGTCGTCGAAAAGCCGGCTATTCTACTTTGCTCCGGCAAAATTGCACCAGATTTCCAGCCAAATCGCCCATGCCGGCAAGCTTTGATGACCATGCAAGGGAATGATCTTCAAGGGCTTTCCCATGGGCGGCCAGCGCCTCCCAGGCACCGGCCATGAGCTCCGGAGGGCCGCCGTTCCAGCCCTGCCAGAAAGCACGCAGGGAGGCAGCCAGCCCCGGCTCCATGCACTCGACATAACGGTCAAGGAAGGCATTGAGCTTGGCCCGGTGCGCCCCTTCCTGCTGGGGATAGATGTGCCACACCAGCGGCCGCGCCGCCCACTGCGCCCGGACGAAGGAGTCCTCGCCGCGCACGAAATTCCAGTCGCACAGCCACAGCAGTTCGTCGTAGCGCGGCTGCGGCAGGAAGGGAATGAAGCGCGCCTCGACGTTGCCGCGTATCTGCTTCGTGCCATCGGCGGGCTCGTTGACACCGAAAAAGGCGACAACATCCGGTCGAAGCCGGCTGGGCGGGATCACGGCCACCACCGGATGGCCGCCGGCAGCCCAGATCTCCAGCAGGTGAGCCACCGCGGAATTCTCGTAGCCAAACAACGACACCGTCAGAGCCCCGTCCTGCGGCGGTGCAAATCCCAGCGTTTCCCAGAAACGCTTTCGCGCCGCGGCGTCGCGTTGCAGGGCCTGGCGCCTTTCCAGCAAACCCGGCTCGCGCAGCAAGCCGCCGGTGCCGCCTTCAAAGCCTGGGAAAAAGAAATAGCGCTGCAAAGGCAGGCGCGGATGCGGCGAAGGCAGGCCGTGATGGGTGCCCACCCAGGGCTCGGCGCTCAGGTATTCCAGCGTGATCCACAGCGTCGAAGGACGGCGCTGCGCCATCGCCTGCATGCAGGCCTCGGGCAATCCGCAACCGAAGGCCTCGATGGCCACGTCGGGAGCGTCATAGTCACCCGGGTTCTCCAATGCCTGCCACTGCCTGATATCCACGCCTTCGACTTGTTGCTCGGCGGCTTCGCTGGATATCCGGGGGTTGAGTTTGTGCAACGCGCCCAGATCATCCGACCACAGGCGCACGGTCAGGCCATGCTCTCCCGCCAGTTGCCGCGCCAGCCGCCAGCACACCGCGGCATCGCCGTAGTTGTCCACCACACGGCAGAACACGTCCCAGCGCTGCACGCTCATGCGCTCATGGCCTGCCGCCTTGCACGAGGCAGCTCAACCGGCCTGAAGGTCGAAGATGACCGGCACGTCGACCACGAACTCCTTGCCGCGCAGTGCCGTGGGAATCTGCACCAGAGTCTTGCCCCTGGTGATCATGTCCAGCGCCTGTTGATCGAGGATGCCGTAGCCGCTGCTGGTCTTGACGCTGGCGTTCTGGATGCGGCCGTCCGCGCCGATCTGCAGGCGCACCTCCACTTTCCCCTGCCAGCCCTT
>CAXNIK010000330.1:0-4174 GCA_964202115.1 Burkholderiales bacterium | reverse complement strand
GGAAGCCCGACTCGGCAAATGTAGGCAGATCCGGGGATGCGACTGTGCGTTTGGTGCTGGCGGCCGCGATGGATCGGACTTTTCCTGTCTTGGTGAAGGGGGCAACCGATAGCTCCAGGGCAAACATGGCATGGGTCTGGCCGGCGATCAGGTCGATGTAGGCCGGGCCCGCGCCCTTGTACGGTACGTGGATCGTCTCCATGCCGCCTACCATGGTCTTGAACATCTCGGCGGCAAGATGCGAGGTGCTGCCGTTGCCTGTGGATCCGAAGGCGATCTGGCCCGGCTTCGCCTTGACCAAAGCGACGAGCTCTTTCACCGTATTGACCTTCAGCGCCGGATTGACCACGAGGAGGTTGTGAATGGCGGCCAGGCGCGTGATGGGCGCGAAGTCCCTGATCGGGTCGTAGGCCATGCCGGGATACAGGCTGACGTTTGTCGAGAATGAGGCCGATACCACGGAGATGGTGTAGCCGTCGGGAGCAGACTTGGCTACAAACTCGCTGCCGATGTTGCTGTTGGCGCCAGGCTTGTTGTCAATGACGAACTGCTGCTTGAAGGTCTCGGACAGGCCAGGTGCCATGAGGCGGGCCACGATGTCGGTTGAGCCCCCGGGGGGAAATCCCACCACGACTCGCACGGTCTTGCTGGGATAAGAGGCTTGCCCCAAAGCAACAGGCGCGGCAGCAATCATTGCGACGGCCAACAACAGGCTGAAAGGGTTCATGTGCATCCTTGATCCGTGGAGGAATACACGCAAGTATCCATCAATCTTGCATGTCATGGTTTGGATACGTACGGGTTGCCATCGATGTAAAAGCGCAGTTCTTTCTTCGCCCATTCGCCGGCGTAATCCACGCCTATTCGCGGGCGGCTGATGATTTTCGGCTTTGCATCGGATACATCCTGGAGGTACAGGCTGTCGCTCAGCAGGTCGTGGCCGTTGTGGCGTTTGTCGATGCCCATGGCCTTGCACAGCAGGCCCGGCCCGTTGCCGCGGCCGTGCAGATTGCTCACCGGCTCCAGCGCGCGCAGCAACACGGCCGCGCCCTTGCCTTCGGGCTCGGTGACCACGTTCATGCAATGGTGCATGCCGTAGATGAGATAGACATAGGCATGTCCGGGCGGACCGAACATGGTTTTCGTCCGGGGCGTGAGCCCCTTGGAGGTGTGCGCGGCCAGGTCATGCGGGCCCAGGTAGGCCTCGACTTCGACGATGCGGCCGCGGCGTTCGATGCCCTCGTGGACGTGCACCAGGTGCTTGCCCAGCAGTGCGCGCGCCACGGCCAGGGTCTTCGCGGCATAGAAGGAGCGGGGCAGTTTTTTCATTGGCGTTGGAAGTCCGGCGGCATGGGAACGGGGCGGGCATGCATCTGGTATTCTGGTAAAAATTTCACCACCATAGATTCCAATCTACGCCCGGAGGATGCAGAACATGAGCACCGCTACTTTATCAGCCCAACAAGCCAGTACGGCCAGTGCCGCGCCGGACGCGCCTGTACCGGAGAACGATCTGACGCGCCTGCTTGCCAAGCGCGGCACGGTGCGCGCCTACAAGAGCGACCCCATACCCGAGAGCTGGGTGAATGCCATCATCGAGTACGGCATGCGCGCGCCCACCTCGTCCAACATCCAGGCCTATAGCGTGGTGGTGGTGACCAATCCCGAGTCGAAGAAAAAGCTGGCCGAACTGGCCGGCGATCAACAGCACATCATCGACTGCCCGGTGTATTTCGCCATCTGTGCAGACCTCACCCGTGTGGCCCACGCCATCGGCATGCATGGCAAGGAGTTTCCCGGCCGGACCTTCGAGTCCGGCCTGGTGTCCAGCCTGGATGCCTGCCTGGTGGGCATGACCATGTCGCTGGTGGCCGATTCCTTCGGTCTGTCCAATGTCATGATCGGTGGCATGCGCACCAAGCCGCTGGAAGTGGCCAAGGTGCTCAAGCTGCCCCCGCGCTGCTACGTGGTCTTCGGCCTGTGCGTGGGCTGGGCCAGGAAACCGGCGGTGGCCAAGCCGCGCCAGGCGCTCTCCGGCGTGGTCCATCATGATTTCTACGATCCCAAGGCGCGGGCCCAGGCCATCGCCGACTACGACAAGGACCTCGCCCAGTACTACCGGGCCCGCGGCACGCAGACACCGGATGCGGCCTGGAGTCAGGTGCTGGCGGAGAAGTTCTCCACCGACAAGCGCAAGAAGCTGCGGCAGGAGCTGATCGAGCTGGGCTTTCCGCTGGAGTGACAAGCGGCGTTTTCTTCAGAAGCGGGCTGCGGCCCGCTTCTGGTTTTCTGATGAGCGCGCTACCGGACATCACGGATTGTGATGGGCAGATCAGTAAATCCTATTTCACGGTCTGACCAAACTCCTATAGGCTGCGTCCTCTCCTGACTGTTTCCACGCGAGGATTATGCTTCACCCCGGTGCTGCCCCGTTCCTCTCCTGCGCCACCCTGCTCTGTTGTGGCACGGCCCTGGCCCAGAGCGGCGCGCAGAACCCGGCCGACAGCTATCCGTCGCGGCCGGTCACCGTGGTGGCGGCCATCGCCGCAGGCGGCGGCATCGATATCGAGGCGCGCCAGTACCTCAACAAGCTCACCCCCATGATGGGGCAGAACTTCCTGCTGGACTTCAAGCCGGGCGCGGCCGGCACCATAGGCGCGAACTTTGTCGCCAAGGCCAGGCCCGATGGCTACACCCTGCATGTGGTGGCCGGCGGATTCACCGTCTTTCCGGCCTTCTACAAGGACCTGAGTTTCGACGTGGTGAGGGACTTCGCGCCCATTTCGCAGATGAGCGAGCGCACCTCGGTGCTGCAGGTGGCCAACGGCTTTCCGGCCAAAACCTTTCCGGAGTTCGTTGCCTATGCCAAGGCGAATCCGGGCAAGGTGAACTACGGCACCACCGGCGCGGGCAGCATCACCCATCTGTCCGGTGCCTGGCTGGCCGATGTGGCGGGCATCAAGCTCACCTTCATTCATTACAAGGGCACCGGCCCGTTGCTGCTGGAACTCATGGCCGGACGCCTGGACGTGGGCTCGGGCATCCTCTCCGCGGCGCTGCCCTATGTGAACGCGGGCAAGACGCGCGCCATCGCCATGATGAACAACAAGCGCTCCAGGCAACTGCCCAGTCTGCCCACGGTGGAGGAGCAGGGTGTGCCCGGTTTCAACTACGTCAACTGGATGGGTTTTCTGGCTCCGGCGGCAACACCCGCGGTCATCGTCAACAAGCTGAGCGACAACCTGGCCAAGGTGGCGCGGTTGCCTGACATCGTTGCCACCCTGGAGAAGGACGGCAGTATCGCCGTCGGCAATACGCCCGCCCAGTTCCGGACGCTGATCGTGTCCGAGGCGGCGCGCTGGAAGAAGATCGTCGACGAAACAGGCATCAGGCTGGACGAGTAGCAGGACAAGCGGTACGCAGAACAAGCGGGGGAGGGGAGGAGCGCGCCCCGGGAAGGTAATGAGGGCGCGCATTTTGAGTGCATGGGCAGGCGAGTGAACCTCGCCTGCCCAGGGCCTCAGACCATCGGCTGCACCGACATCCTGTAACGAAATGCTCACATCGCAGCCTCTGACATGCCAAAAAGTAATATCAGATAGTCAGCTCGCCCGGCTATCATCCGGCGCCCGATTCCCTCAGCATGTCGATCCAGCGCTGTAACAGGAGGAATGACAAGGTGAAACATCTCGCCGGCAGTTGCGTGATCGTGGGCATGGGCCGTTCCATTTGCAAAAGGGGCGAGCCGGAGAAGAAGACACCGCTGCAGTTGATGGTGGAGGCCGCGGGCCTGGCCATGAAGGAGGCGGGCATCAATCGCACCCGGATCGGGGCGGTGTTCACCGGGCGCATGCCGCGCACCTACTGCTCGCTGCAGTACAACCAGGCGGTGCTGAACGAGCTGAAGATCATCCCGACCTTCTCCAGCGAGGTGACCTCACACGGCGCCGGCGCCCTGGGCACCATCGAGATGGCGGTGCTGGCGGTGCAAAGCGGCATGATCGACTACGCGCTGTGCGTATGCGGCGAGGCCAGCCCGCTGTGGATCGAGATGGTGGAGGGCAGCGCCAACTGGGAGGGCGACCTGCAGTTCGAGGCCTCCTACGGCGCGACCACGCCTTCGCTGTACGCCCAGTGCGCGCAGCGCTACATGTACGAGTACGGCATCACCCCG
>CAXNIK010000329.1:0-4185 GCA_964202115.1 Burkholderiales bacterium | reverse complement strand
CGCGCCTGTCCGACAGCCCCAGGAACTCGATATGCCGAAAGCCCGAGGCGCGCTTGGAGGTGACCACCACGCCGGCGAAATGGGTCAGCTGGGACAGCAGTTGCGAGGCGGAGGTGATGAGCTTCTGCGGGTGCTCGGGTGCGAGGTTGCCCTGCAGTTGGCTGATCTCAACCTGGTCCAGCGGCTTGATGGTGAGCAGGCTGTCCACGAAGAAGCGGTAGCCGCGCGGCGTTGGTATGCGGCCCGCGGAGGTGTGCGGGCTGGCGATGAAGCCCAGCTCCTCCAGGTCGGACATGACGTTGCGTATGGTCGCGGGCGACAGGTCCAGACCGGAGAAACGCGACAGCGCGCGCGAGCCGACCGGCTCCCCATCGGAGATGTAGCGCTCCACCAGGGTTTTCAGCAGGATTTGAGCGCGGCGATCTAGCATGGATGCATTCTAGCAGTCTGGCACGCAGTCTCAATATGCGGCCGATGTGCGCGCAAGATGCCCAAGCTATGTTCTAATCCCGGCCATGCTTGCATTCCAGAATATTGCGCTCATAGGGCGCTACAACACGCCGCAAAACGCTGACGCCTTTCACCGCCTGAGCGCGTTCCTGCAGGAGCGCGGCTGCACGGTTTCGGTGGAGCAGGAGACCGCCCAGACCTGCAACGTCACCGGCATAGCCACAGTGAACTACGCCCAGATAGCCGAGCAGGCCGACCTGGCAGTGGTCCTGGGAGGCGATGGCAGCATACTCAGCGCTGCGCGCAATCTCGCCGCGTCCAAGGTGCCGCTGGTGGGCGTCAACCAGGGGCGTCTGGGATTCATGACCGACATTTCCGTGGGCAGCATGCTGGATGTCATGGGGCAGATCCTGGCCGGGGAATATTCCCTGGAGGAGCGCACCCTGCTGACCATAGAAGTGCGCTCCGACAAGCGCCAGGCCTTCTCGACCGCGGCCCTCAACGACGTGGTGGTGAACAAGGGCGCCTCAGGCCGCATGATTGAACTGCTGGTGCATATCGACGGCGAATTCGTCTGCGACCTGCGCTCTGACGGGCTGATCGTCGCCACGCCCACCGGTTCCACCGCCTATTCCCTGTCTTCAGGCGGTCCCATCGTGCAGCCGGGTGTGCCGGGTTTCGCGCTGGTGCCCATCTCTCCGCACACTCTGTCCAACCGGCCCATCGTCGTTAGCGATCGTTCGGTGATAGAGATCACGCTCAAGCGCGCGGCCGACGCCCGGCTGAACTACGACGGCCAGTTGCAGGGCGATCTGCACGAGGGCGAGCGCATCGTCATCCAGGCCGCACCCAGCGCCAGCGTGTTCCTGCATCCGCCCGGCTACAGCTACTTCGCCATGTTGCGCGAAAAGCTGCACTGGAGCGGCATTCTGTAGACGCTGCGCATGCTGCTTCATCTGGCCATCCGCGACTTTGCCATTGTCGACTTGCTGGAACTCGATTTCCAGGAGGGCTTTACCGCGCTGACCGGCGAGACCGGTGCGGGCAAGTCCATATTGATAGATGCGCTGACCCTGGCCCTGGGCGAGCGCGCCGATGCCGCCGATGTGCGCGCCGGATGCGAGCGCGCCGATGTCACCGCGGAATTCTCCATTGTCCGGCTGCCGGTGCTGCAGGCCTGGCTGCGCGAGCAGGCACTGGACAGCAGCGACGAAAGCGAGCGTCTGCTGCTGCGTCGCGTGCTGGATCGCGGCGGACGTTCCCGGGCCTTCATCAACGGCCATCCTGCCACCCTGGCGCAATTGCGCGAGGCGGGCGATGCGCTGGTCGATGTGCATGGACAGAATGCCCACCAGTCGCTGCTGCGCAACGAGGCGCAACGGCGATTGCTGGACACCCATGCCGGTCTGGACGGGCTGACGGCGGAGACCGGCGCTGCCTATCGTGACTGGCAGCGCTTGGCCAAGGCGCGCGCTGATCACGAGACCGATGCCGCCGCCCGCAATCTGGAGCGCGATCAGTTGCAGTGGCAGGTGGACACGCTGCGCCAGCTGGCGCCGCAGCCCGATGAATGGGACAGCGTTCAGGCCGAACATTCGCGCCTGGCGCATGCGGCCAGCCTGATCGAGGGCGCTCAAGGCGCGCTGGAGGCGCTGTCCGAGGCCGATGGCGCAGCCAGCGGCGTGATCTCCGGCGCCCTGTCGAGGCTGCGCCCGCTGGTGAACTACGACGCGGCCTTGTCCGAGACCATCACGCTGCTGGAATCGGCGGAAGTGCAACTGCGCGAAGCGGCGCATGGGCTGCGCCATTACGCCGATCGCATTGAGCTGGACCCGGCGCGCCTGGCGCAGGTGGAGGCGCGGGTGGAAGCCCTGCATGGCACGGCGCGCAAGTTCCGCGTGCCCCCGGAACAACTGCCTTCGCTGCTGGAAGAAATGTCGGTGCGGCTGGCCGAACTGGAAATGGCTGCCGACCTGGAGGCGCTGGTGAAGCAGGAGCACGCGGCGCTCTCGCGCTACCAGGAACTGGCCCGCAAGCTGACTGCCGGACGCAAAAAGGCGGCAACCAAACTGGCGCGTGAAGTCACCGCCGCCATGAAGGAACTGGCCATGGGCGGGGCGCGCTTCGAGGTCGAGCTTCGCCACCTGCCTGACGGCAGTATGGGCGGCGACGAGCAGGTCGATTTCCTGGTTGCGGCCAATGCCGGCGGCGAGCCGCGGCCGCTGGCCAAGGTGGCCTCGGGCGGGGAGTTGTCCCGCATCAGTCTTGCCATACAGGTGATCACCAGCAAGGCCGCCGCCGTGCCCACGCTGATATTCGATGAAGTCGATGCCGGCATAGGCGGGGCGGTAGCCGAAATCGTCGGCCGCAAGCTGCGTGCCCTGGGCGAGGGCCGTCAGGTGCTGTGCGTTACCCATCTGGCGCAGGTGGCCTCGCAGGCCTCGGCGCAATGGTCGGTGAGTAAAAGCAGCTCAGCCAAGGGCGGCGGGGTGCGCAGCCAGGTGCTGGAACTGGATCGCAAGGGACGTGTCGAGGAGATCGCCCGCATGCTGGGGGGGATGGAAATCACTGCCACCACGCGGCGCCATGCAGGGGAGATGCTGGACAAGGCATGAGAATTCGCGCCCCGTTTCAGGGCGCTGCGCATGCGTAGTATTCCGCATCAAGCCATGCGAGAATGCGCGCGGGTTTGACACAGGTTTTGCTTACGGGAGGAATGGCAATGGCATCGACGAAAAAAAGCGGCATGGGGCAGATCATCGGTCTGGTCACATTGGCCGTGGTGCTGGCGGTGGGCTATGTCGTAATGGATCGCTATGCTGGCGGCCAGAAGGACATGCTGATGGTGGAGACACGCGGCATGAACATGGTGCAGGCTTTGACGCGGCATAAGCTCGAGGCCGGATCCTATCCGGACAGTCTGGACAAGTTCGTGCCTAAATTCACTCCGGCGGTGGGCAAGTGCCCGGACGGCCAGAATATCGCCTATCAGCTTTCCGGCAACGATTTCACCTTGACTTGCCAGAACGTCATCTTCAAGTCCAAGCCCTACAGTTACGAGTCGCGCACCAAAGCCTGGAACGGCTGACGCATGAGCAGCGGCCGGCAGTGCGCTAAGCCTGCCGCCGCATTTGTACCCCCTGTGCGATTCGGATAAAATGCTGCCTCTGCAGGCGCGTAGCTCAGCTGGTTAGAGCATCACCTTGACATGGTGGGGGTCGTTGGTTCGAGTCCAATCGCGCCTACCAATACTTCCCGGGCCATGACTCATGGCGGGCGTGGCAAAGAAAGGGCAAGCGTTATGACACCGCGAACTAGGGGTTTCTTCCATACGGGACGCTGACTGGTCTAGCCTTTTGTCATGAAAAAAGTGCGGCCAGCCCGCACTTTTTTTTCGCCTGCATTTCACGAATACGGAACGATCATGATCAATATCAAACTGCCTGACGGCTCGGTGCGCAGCTTCGAGCAAGTACCTTCCGTCGCCGATATCGCTGCCAGCATAGGGCCTGGCCTGGCCAAGGCTGCCCTGGCCGGCCGCGTTGACGGCAAGATCGTCGACACCTCGCACCGCGTTGAGCGGGACGCCGAGGTTGCCATCGTGACGGACAGGGACGAGGACGGTGTCGACGTCATACGCCATTCCACGGCCCATCTGCTGGCCTATGCCGTTAAGGAATTGTTTCCCGATGCCCAGGTCACCATAGGCCCGGTCATCGACAACGGCTTCTATTA
>CAXNIK010000328.1:0-4195 GCA_964202115.1 Burkholderiales bacterium | reverse complement strand
GGTGATGGCGCCAGCCGCGATATGGACGGTTACTTCCGCATCATGGGGCGCATCGACGATGTGCTGAACGTTTCCGGCCACCGTCTGGGCACCATGGAAATCGAATCGGCGCTGGTGGCGCATACCAAGCTGGTGGCGGAAGCCGCCGTGGTGGGGCGGCCGGACGATCTCACCGGTGAGTCGGTGTGCGCCTTCGTGGTGCTGAAAGGCGCGCGCCCTTCGGGTGCCGAAGCCCTGAAGATCGCCCAGGAACTGCGCGACTGGGTGGCCAAGGAAATCGGTCCTATCGCCAAGCCGAAAGACATCCGTTTCGGGGACAACCTGCCCAAGACGCGATCGGGCAAGATCATGCGCCGCCTGTTGCGCTCCATCGCCAGGGGCGAGGAGATCACCCAGGATGTGTCCACGCTGGAGAACCCGGCCATTCTTGATCAGCTCAAGCAACCGACCTAAAGGAGTGAGGTGTTGGATTCTTTTGTCCAGAGTGTCAACAGCAATGAGCGTCTGGTCAGGCGCGGGCGTTTCGTCAACGCCAGTTTGCTGATCGAGACTGGCGAGGCCTCCTGGCTTGTGGTCGTTGCCGCAGGTCGTATCGCCGCCGTGTCGCGCGGACCTTTCGTCATGCCGGGCTGGAATTTCGCGCTGCGCTTTTCCGGAGATGCCTGGCAGCGCTACACCAGCCCGACGCCGCAGCCCGGATTCAATGATCTGCTTGCATTGATGAAAAGGCGGCTGTTGCGGGTGGAAGGCGATCTGCATCCCTTCATGGCCAACTTGTTCTACTTCAAGGAGGTGCTGGCTGCGTTCGGCACCGCGGACAGGACATGAATACAGCCCTCCAACCCGACTATGAACCCGTGGTGGGCCGTTACCTGCGCCTGGAACTGCTGGGCAAGCTTCATCGCCTGTATGTCGAAGAAGCAGGGCAGGGCATTCCTCTGCTGTGTATGCACACGGCCGGGGCAGACACGCGCCAGTACCGCGCCCTGCTCAATGATGAGCGCATCCTGAAGGAGTTCCGCGTCATCGCCTTCGACCTTCCCTGGCATGGCAAGTCTTCGCCGCCGGAGGGTTGGCAGGACAGCGACTATGCCCTGACTTCGCGCGACTACATGGACATCATCCTGGGCGTTGCCGATGCGCTGCGGCTGGAGCGCCCGGTGGTGATGGGCTGCTCCATAGGCGGGCGTATCGCCCTGCACCTGGCGCTGAATCATCCTGAGCGTTTTCGCGCCATCATCGGACTGGAAGCCGGCGCCCATGTCGATCCCTATTACGATCTGGGCTGGCTGCATCGTCCCGATGTGCACGGAGGAGAAGTCTGCGCCGCCGTGGTGTCCGGCCTGATCGCGCCAGACAGCCCCGAGGCCGACCGCTGGGAAACGCTGTGGCATTACATGCAGAGTGGCCCGGGCGTGTTCAAGGGCGACCTGTTCTTCTACACCGTGGACGGGGATATGCGCGAGCGGCTGGCGGCCATTGATACGCGGCGTTGCCCGCTCTATCTGCTCACCGGCGAATACGATTACTCCTGCACGCCGGAAGATACCCTGGAGGTGGCGCGACGAGTGAAAGGGGCGGAGGCCGTGATCATGCCGGGCCTGGGGCATTTCCCCATGAGCGAGCATCCACAGCGTTTCCTGGAGTATCTGCGGCCGGTGCTGGAGCGCATTCGCGGCTGATCGCACCAGGGCTGCCTGGCAGGCCGCGGCCTCAGTGCTGCGCCACGCTCACCTGATAGTCGGCCGGTAGCGGCACCCCGGCCCGTTCGCAGGTATTGCCGATATCGGCGATAGTGACCCGGCGCATGTCACGCACGAAACGCAGGTCGTCATAGTCCATGCCGCGATGCATGGTGCAGCGGTTGTCCCACATCATCAGGTCGTTTGGCCGCCAGCGATGGCTGTAGACGAACTGGCGCTGGGTGGCGTGGGCCATGAGTTCTTCCAGCAGCCGGTCTGACTCGGTTTCGGACATGCCGTAGATGCGCCCGATGTGCGAGGCGAGATAGAGCGATTTGCGGCCCGATTCCGGGATGGTGCGCACCAGCAGCTGCGGAACCCGGACAGCACGCCGATATTCCTCCTCGGTGAATTTGGCGTAGCCGCCGCGCTTGCGCGAGACGGCAAGGCAGTGTTCTCCAACCAGTCCCGCCAGCCTGGCCCTGACGCCCATGTCCAGCGCGTCGTAGGCCGCGCGTTCGTCGGTGAACTCGGTCTGGCCGCCCACGGGTGGAATGCTGCGTCCGTAGAGCAGCGAGCACAGTCCGGGCGTGAAACGAAAGGAGCTGTCGGTGTGCCACAGGCGGTTGGCGGCCTTGTATTCGCGCTGGCGGCTGTCCGCGGCCCAGATACGACCTTCGGCATCCAGGTTGGATACATCCGAGAATTCGTTGCCGAAGCGGCTTTTCTGGTTCTTGTTGTCCACGATGCGGTCGGCTTCCACCGGGCCGAAGCGCAGACCGAAGTTCAGGTGTTGCTGCTGCGACAATTCCTGTCCGGGGAAAATCAGCACCGAGTATTTCCAGAACGCGTTCTTGATGGCGGACAGGTCTGTTTCGCTCAGTTCCTGGGACAGATCGACGTCGCAGACTTCCGCGACGAAATTGCTGCTGACGGGGTGAACGCTGATGGCCATGGTGGGTGGGCGCGAGCGCCTGATGTTCGGATAACGACGCGCATTTTGCGCCGAAACGATCATGCCTGCAGACGGGTTTGATTCACCACCATGCTGCGGAGTACCATGCCCGCGCAAGGGCTCGCAGAAAGCCTGACACGTCAACAAGTTGAATGCCGGAACGGTTCGCCACCCCAACAGAGGAGAAGGCAATATGTTGAAGCAGATACTTTCCGCGGCCCTGGTCGCGGTCGCCTGCGCCGGACTGGCGCAGGCACAAGGCAATTACCCGACCAAACCCATACGCCTGCTGATTCCCTACGCGCCGGGCGGCGGTACCGATCTGGTGACGCGGCCGGTGACACAGAAGCTGAGCGAGGTGCTCAAGCAGCAAATCCTGTTCGACAATCGCGGTGGTGGATTCGGGGTCATCGCCACGGAAGTCGTGGCCAGGGCTCCGGCGGATGGCTACACGCTGTTGATGGGCACGACCGCCATCATGACTGTCAATCCGGTGCTGTTCGAGAAAGTGCCCTTTGACTCGGTGAAGGACTTCTCCCCCATCACCATTTTTGCCCTGGCGCCGAACGTCCTGGCCGCTTCGGCGAAATTTCCGCCACGCAATTTCCAGGAAATGATCGCCTATGCCAAGGCCAACCCGGGCAAGATCAACTACGCTTCCGCGGGCAGCGGCACCTCTGTGCTTTACCTGGAGATGATCCAGCAGATGGCGGGCGTGAAAATGCTGTTTGTGCCCTACAAGGGAACCGGACCCACGGTGATTGCCCTTCTGGCCGGTGATGTGGACATTACCTTTGGCGCTTCCGGGGTGTTCCTGCCAGGTGTCAAGGACGGGCGGTTGAAACTGCTGGCCGCAGGCAGCCTGGAGCGCCTGCCCAACCTGCCGGATCTGCCCACCATCAGCGAAACCAGTCTGCCGGGATTTGAGGCCGCCTCCTGGTACGGCATGCTGGCACCGGCCGGCACGCCGCGGCCCATCGTCAATCTGCTTTACGGCGAAATCGCGAAAATTCTCAAGTCGCCAGATGTGGCAAACCGCTACCTGGCCGACGGGGCTTTCCCCATAGGCAATACGCCGGAAAATTTCGCGGAAAGAATACGCAATGAGACCGAGCGTTGGGGCAAGGTGGCCAAGGCCGCGGGCATGAAGCCCCAGCCGTTTTAGGCAGGGGTTTGCCTCAGCTCATTGCTTGTCATTCCGGATTGCTAGCGTCCCTTGTAGACCGGTTGACGTTTCTCGACGAAGGACCGGGCGCTTTCCCTGAAGTCTTCGGACAGATGCAGGGTGCGCGGGCGTATGGCGTGAGCCTTGACGTCGATTTCCTCCAGCGCGGAACGGCGCGCCTCGATCACGGCCTGCACGGCCAGGGGCGGGTTCTTGAGGATTTCCCGGGCGAGTTTTTCCGCTTCCTTGATGTGCTCGCCCGGCTCGGCCAGACGGCTCAGCACCTTGTTCTCGAAAGCCTCCTCGGCAGTCCAGGCGCGGCCGGTGAAGCAGACGTCGTCGGCAAAGGTGCCGGCGCCGCGCTGGGTCAGCATCATCCAGAAAGGAATGCCA
>CAXNIK010000327.1:0-4207 GCA_964202115.1 Burkholderiales bacterium | reverse complement strand
GCCTCCTTCAACTTCAAGAAGCCACTGAAATGAGTTCCATGAAGCCGATACAGGTAGGTCTGCTGGGCATAGGCACGGTCGGCGGCGGCACCTGGGAGGTGCTGTCGCGCAATCAGGAGGAAATCACCCGCCGCGCCGGCCGTGGCATCGTCATTGCCAAGGTCGCCGACAAAGACACCGAGCGCGCGAAGAAAATCACCGGCGGCAAAGCCGTGGTGACGGGCGACGCCAACGAGGTGGTCACCGATCCCAACATCGACATCGTCATCGAGCTGATCGGCGGCTACACCGTGGCCAAGGAGTTCGTGTTGAAGGCCATCGCCAACGGCAAGCACGTGGTGACGGCCAACAAGGCGCTGCTCGCCACGCACGGCAACGAGATTTTCCTTGCCGCCCAGAAAAAGGGCGTGATGGTGGCCTTCGAGGCGGCGGTGGCCGGCGGCATTCCCATCATCAAGGCGCTGCGCGAGGGGCTGACCGCCAATCGCATCGAGTGGATAGCCGGCATCATCAACGGCACCTCCAACTTCATCCTGTCGGAGATGCGCGACAAGGGCCTGCCCTTTGCAGAGGTGCTGGCGCAGGCGCAGAAGCTCGGTTATGCCGAGGCCGACCCGACCTTCGACATCGAGGGCATTGACGCCGCGCACAAGCTCACCATCATGTCGGCCATTGCCTTCGGCATCCCCATGCAGTTCGACAAGGCCTACACCGAGGGCATCTCCAAGCTGACGCGCGAGGACATCCGCTACGCCGAGGAGCTGGGCTATCGCATCAAGCTGCTGGGCATTACCCGTCGCACGCCGGAGGGCATCGAGCTGCGCGTGCATCCCACGCTGATCCCGACGCGGCGCCTGATCGCCAATGTCGAGGGCGTGATGAACGCCGTGCTGGTCCAGGGCGATGCCGTGGGCGCCACCATGTACTACGGTGCCGGTGCCGGATCGCTGCCCACCGCATCGGCGGTGGTGGCCGACCTGGTGGACATCACCCGCCTGCATACCGCCGACCCCGAGCATCGCGTGCCGCACCTTGCTTTCCAGCCGGACCAGCTGGCCGGCACGCGCATCCTGCCCATGGAGGAGGTGACCACCTCCTACTACTTGCGCATGCGGGTGAAGGACCAGCCCGGCGTGCTGGCCGACATCACCCGCATCCTTGCCGACGGCGCCATTTCCATCGATGCCATGGTGCAGAAGGAGCCCTCCGAGGGCGAGGATCAGGTGGACATCATCATGCTCACCCACGAGACGCGCGAGAAGAACATCAACGCCGCCATCGTCCGCATCGAGGCCCTGCCGGTGATGGCGGGCAAGGTCACGCGCATACGGCTGGAAGAGCTGGGGAAGAACTGACGGCGTGGTGGTACGAGAATCAACAGGAACACTTGGCAATGAAATACATCAGCACCCGCAGTCCCAAATCTGCGGCATCCGAAGGAAAACCCTTCTGCGACATCCTGCTCGAGGGCCTGGCGCCCGACGGCGGACTGGCTGTTCCGGAGCGCTACCCGCGCTTCGATGAGGCGGAGCTGCGCCGGCTGCGTCCGCTGGGCTACCGCGAGCTGGCCTTCGAGCTGCTGTCGCGCTTCATCGATGACATCCCGCCGGCTGAGCTGAAGTCCATCATCGATCGCAGCTACACCGCGGCGGTGTTCCGCAGCGAGGACATCACCCCGGTGAAGACGCTTGAGCCGGGTCTGCACCTGCTGCAACTGTCCAACGGCCCCACGCTGGCCTTCAAGGATGTGGCCATGCAGTTGCTGGGCAACCTGTTCGAGCAGGTGCTGGCGAAGCGAGGGGAGTCCATCAATATCCTGGGCGCCACCTCGGGGGACACCGGCTCCGCGGCCGAGTACGCCATGCGCGGCAAGAAGAATATCCGCGTGTTCATGCTCTCGCCCCACGGCAAGATGAGCCCGTTCCAGCGCGCCCAGATGTATTCGCTGACCGATCCCAACATCTTCAACATCGCCATACGCGGCATGTTCGATGACTGCCAGGACATGGTGAAGGCGGTGTCCAATGACCTGGACTTCAAATCCCGCCATCGCATCGGCGCGGTGAACTCCATCAACTGGGCGCGGCTGATCGCGCAGGTGGTGTACTACTTCAAGGCCTATTTCGCCGTCACCAAGGGCATGGAAGAGGGGCAACCGGTGTCCTTCGCTGTGCCCACGGGCAATTTCGGCAATGTCTTTGCCGGCTATGCGGCGAAGAAGCTGGGCCTGCCCATACGCCGACTCATCCTCGCCACCAACGAGAACAATGTGCTGGACGAGTTCTTCCGCACCGGCAGCTACCGCGTGCGCAGCTCCAAAGAGGTGCTGGAGACCTCCAGCCCGTCCATGGACATCTCCAAGGCCTCCAATTTCGAGCGCTACATCCACGACATTACCGGTGGCGATGGCGACAAGGTCAGGGCGCTGTGGCAGCAGCTGGACCGTGAAGGCCAATTCAATCTTGCCGGCACGCCGCTGTCGGCGGCGGTGCAGGCAAGCGGTTTCGTCTCCGGCCACAGCACCCACGCGCATCGCATCGCCACCATCCGCAATATGCACGAGCTGCACGGCTATGTGGTGGACACGCACACCGCCGACGGCATCAAGGTGGGGCTGGAATGGCGCGAGCCCGGCGTGCCGCTGGTCTGCGCCGAGACGGCGCTGGCGGCGAAGTTCGATGCCGCCGTGTTCGAGGCGCTGGGTCGCCATCCGCAGCGTCCGGCCGGCTACGAGAACATCGAGAGCCTGCCGCAGCGCTGCGAGGTCATGAACGCCGATGTCGAGGCGGTCAAACGTTTTATTGCCAACGCCACACGGAACCACGCATGAAATCCGGCCATACCCCGAACGTTGCCGATGCAGCAGCCATGATCGCCGCCCTGGAGGCGCAATCCACGTGCCATGAAACGCCCTGCGGCGATGGCCACATGGTCTGGCGCCGCTGGGGCAACGGGCCCAATGTGGTGCTGCTGCACGGCGGCGGCGCCTGGACGCACTGGATACGCAACATCGGGCCGCTGGCCGAGCAGCACACGGTCTGGGCGGCCGATCTGCCCGGGCTGGGCGACTCGGCCTCGCTGCCGACCTACAACGTCGAAGCTATCGCCGAGCCGGTGGCGCAGGGTCTGCGCGTGCTGCTGGCCGGGCAGTCCTTCGATCTGGTGACTTTTTCCTTCGGCGGGCCGGTGGGCTGCTGCGCGGCCTCGCGACCCGGTCTGCGGGTGCGCAAGCTGGTGCTGACCGCGGCGCGCTTCATCCTCGAGGGTCGGGATGTCTTTCCGAAGCTGGCCAGATGGAAGGACCTGCCGGACGAGGCGGGTCGCATGGCCGCCCATCGTCGCAACCTGGAGCTGATGATGATCGCCGATCCGGCCAACATCGATGCCCTGGCATTGCAGATACAGGCCACGAATACGCCCAAGGCGCGTTACGCCGGGCCGCCGCTGCAGCCGGGCGAGAAGCTGCATCAATACCTGCCGCAGGTGAACGTCGAGCAGGGTGTGTCCGCCATTTCCGGCACGCGCGATCACGTGGCGCAGGCCATCATGGATCAGCAGCAGGCAGGGCTGGACGTGGTGCGTCCCGGTGCGCGTTTCTATCCCATCGAAGGCGCCGGGCACTGGGTGCAGTACGAAGCGGCCCAGGAATTCAATACTGTGCTGCTGCAGTCGCTGTCGGCCTAGCATGGCAGGATCGCTGAACCTCGACGATCGCCTCATCACGCCCGAGGCGCAGCAGCAGGCCGCCGCCGCCCTGGCGCAGATGGATGCGCAGGCGATCAGGAAATACACGCCCAGCGGCCAGGGCGAGATGATCTGGCGCTGCTGGGGGGAGGGCAGCCCGGTGGTGCTGCTGCATGGCGGTGGCGGGGCCTGGTCGCACTGGATACGCAATATCGGCCCGCTGGCCGAGCGCCATGCCGTGTGGGTGCCGGACCTGCCCGGACTGGGCGAGTCCGCGCTGCCCGCCGAGCTCAGCATCGAGGGCATCGCACAGACACTGGAGCAGGGCCTGCGCATGCTGCTGCCGCAGGATGCGGTCATGGACCTGATTGGATTTTCATTCGGAACTCCAGTGGCCAGTTGCCTGGCGACGCGACTGCCGGGGCGCATCAGGCATCTCTTCCTGGCCAGCACGCGCTTTGTGGTGGTCCAGGAGAACGCCTATCCGCCGCTGGTGGACTGGAAAGCCGTTGAAGACCCGCTG
>CAXNIK010000326.1:0-4242 GCA_964202115.1 Burkholderiales bacterium | reverse complement strand
CTGGACGCGAATTCAACCGGCAACGCTGCGATGACGTTCCCGAACAGCTGCCATGTCTGTGAGCTCGAGGTGGATCCGGACACCGGAATCATCGACATCCTGGCCTACAGCGGCGTGGACGACGCCGGTCTCATCATCAACCACCAGGTGGTAGAAGGCCAGATGCACGGCGGCATTGCCCAGGGCGCCGGCCAGGTGCTGGGTGAAGAATGCCTCTACGACAGCGAAACCGGCCAGCTCGTCACCGGCAGCTTCATGGACTACCAGATGCCGCGCGCCTCGGACTTCGTCGAGCCAATTCTCGAGGATCTGCCCACCTTCACCAAGACCAATGTGCTGGGCGTGAAGGGTGTGGGCGAGGCCGGCGTCACCGGGTCGCTGCCCACGGTGATGAATGCCGTCATGGACGCCATGCGCCGCGGTGGCGTGACCCATTTCGACATGCCGGCCACGCCGCAGCGGGTGTGGCGCGCGCTGCAGGAGGCCAGGGCGGGTCGACCCAAGGCGCTGTCGATTGAATCGGCCATGTAGTCTTTTGGCAGCGTCCGGACTGACGATTCACACAAACGCCACCCGCTCCTGATTCGCAGGCACGTCGATGGGCACAAAAGGAGGATGTCATGCTGCGAAAAATTGTCAGTTACTCCGCTGCCGCTCTAAGGCTCACGGCAGGCCTCACCGCAGGCCTCACTGCCGTGCTCGCCATGATGACCGCCACGCCGGCCCATGCGCAGGCCGACGCCGACAACTATCCGGCCAAACCGGTCAGGGTGATCATCCCGTTTGCCGCGGGTGGCTCGACCGACATCCTGGGGCGGCTGGTCAGTGAACTCCTGAACAAGGAGCTGGGCCAGCCCTTCCTGGTCGTGAACGTGACCGGCGCAGGCGGAACCATCGGTGCGATCCAGGTGGCAAAAGCGGCACCGGACGGACACACCCTGATGATCGGCACACCCGGAACCATCATCAACAACCCCAACATCAACAAGGACATCGGCTACGATCCCATCAAGGACTATCAGGGCGTGACCTCGGTATGGTCCCAGCCGGCGGTGGTCATTGTGCGCAAGGGCGGGCGCTACTCCACGCTGAAGGAATTCATCGCCGATGCCAGGAAGCGTCCCGGCGCCCTCAACTACGGAAGCTCCGGTGTTGGCGCATTCAATCATCTCAGCGCCGAACTGTTCTCCATGCTGGCCGGGGTCAATCTGACCCATGTCCCCTACAAGGGTGTCGCACCCGCCGTCACCGACCTGATGGCTGGAAATGTCGACGTGGTCTTCAGTGGCATATCCAGCCTGCTCAGCGCCAGCGAACGGCTTGCCGGCCTTGCTATCGCCGCACCGACCCGTTCGGCTTACTCGTCCACCCTTCCGACTTCGGCGGAAGCCGGTTTGCCCGACTATCACTACAGTTCCTGGGGAGGCCTGTTCTCGACGGCGGGGACGCCGCCCCGCGTCACCGAGAAACTGCGGGTGGCCATCGTGAAGTCGGTGGGCCAGGACATGGTCAAAAAGCGCTTCGAAGACCAAGCCGTCGACCTCATGATCAGCGAATCTGTCGCGGATTTTCAGCGCTACGTTGTCGCCGAATACAAGAAAGGCACGCAGCTCATCGCCAGGGCCAAGTTGAAAAACGACAACTGATCAACAAGGACGAACCATGATCCGCATACCCGTACTCACTGAAAAAGACATGACGCCCGAGCAGTTGCGCGTCTACCAGAAGATCTCCGGCGGCGTGCGCAAGCACCCGCCCGTCGGCCCGCTGGTCGCGGCCATGCACCATCCGGAGCTGGCCGAGGTCTGGTCGAAAATGGGCGAGGTGCTGCGATTCAACTCCAGCCTGCCGGAGCGGCTGCGCGAATTCACCATCCTCATTTCGGCAAGGTTCTGGGACAGCCCGGTGGAATGGTTCCTCCACGAACCGCTGGCACGCAAGGCCGGCCTGTCGCACGAATCGATCGAGTCCCTGCGCAATTGCAATGGGAAATTCGCCCCCGCAGACGAGCAACTGGTCTACGACTACGCCACCTTGCTGCTGGGCAGGCATGCCGTGGACGATGCCCTGTACGAACGCGCACGGGCGCACTTCGGCACCACTGTGCTCATCGAGCTGACCGCCCTGATCGGCTATTACTGCATGGTCTCGCTGACTCTCAATGCCCACAACTTCGAAGTCCCGCAAGGCACGCCCAACCCGCTGCCACCGAAGCCCTGAGCACCCTGAGTGCCCTGAACAAAGGCCTCACTCGTTCTGATATCCGCACGTGTTTTCCTGACCTCGCCCTTCAGAAATCGAACGGGGCAACTGCTATAGTTCCTGCCCACGCCTGCACCGTCCGTTCCTGTACCGGCGCAGGCCTGATATCAAATTGGGAGCCAGCAATGCCGCATCAGTACATCAGGGTCGAAGTCGAGGATTTCGTCGCCGTGGTCACCATGGACCGCCCGCCGGTCAATGCCCAGAACACGGATTTTCGCAACGAGATGATCGAGGTCTTCGACAGCTTCAGCGACCGCGACGACGTGCGCGTGGCCATCCTCACCGGCGCGGGCAAGGTGTTCTCCGCCGGCGCCGACATCAAGGAGAGGAAGGGCGTCACCGTGCAGCCCGGGGACTACTGGCGTCTGAACCGCGCCGCGCGCGAATACACCAATTCCATTCGCGAATGCGCCAAGCCGGTGATCGCCGCGGTGAACGGCGCGGCCCTGGGCGCGGGCTTCGGCCTCATGTCCGCCTGCGACATCATGATTGCCTCGGAGAGCGCCAGCTTCGGCATGCCCGAGATCGACGTCGGCCTGGCCGGCGGCACCGCCATGCTGGCGCGCCTGGTGCCCAAGTCACGCGGCCGCATGATCGTCTTCACCGGCAAGCGCTACTCCGCCGCCGAGATGTACCGCCTGGGCGTGCTCGAAGCCTGCGTGCCGCCCGACCAGCTGATGCCCACCGCCATGGAAATCGCCCGCACCATCGCCTCCAAGAGCCCCCTGGCCATTCGCCTCGCCAAGCAGGCCTACAACGTCTGCGAGCAGATGCCGCAGCGCGAAGGCTATCGCTTCGAGCAGAACATCACCGTGCAACTGTCCAAGACCGAGGATGCGCAGGAAGCCCAGCGCGCCTTCGCCGAGAAACGCAAGCCGGTATTCAAGGGGCGATAGACAGAATCGGGGTCAGGTCTTGTCTTGCAACATCCGCGGCAATGATCGCCGCGGAATTAACAAGCTGCTCAAACCAGGAGGGGTTCTCATGAAGAAGAAGCTAAACGGGGCGCGCGTCCTTGCCCTTGTGATGGGTATCGTCAGTACAGCGCTGAGCAACACCAGCATGGCGCAGACCTATCCCGCCAAGCCGGTGAAGGTCATCGTCAACTACACCCCTGGCGGCCCCACCGACCTGACCGCCAGGACGGTGGGCGGAAAAATGCAGGACATCACCGGCCAGCCCTTTGTCATCGAGAACACGCCCAGCGCCAATGGTGCCGTCGGCACCCAGAACCTGATGCGCTCCGCACCCGACGGCTACACCATCATCCTGTCCACCGCCGGCCACACCTCCGTGGCCAAGGCGCTCTACGAGGACAAGCTGCCCTTCGATCCTTTTCGTGATCTCGCCCCCATCAGCATGACGGTGAACAGCAACCAGTTGATCCTGGCCCACCCATCGCTCGGCGTGAAATCCATCGCCGAGCTGGTGAAGCTGGCCAAGTCCAAACCCGGCCAGCTCAATTACGCCTCGCCCGGCGTGGGCACGCCCAATCAACTGGGCATGGAGCTGTTCAAGATCATGACCGGCACCGACATCCTGCACGTGCCTTACAAGGGCACCGCGCCGATGATGCAGGACATGCTCGCCGGCCGGGTGCAGGTGCTGATCAATGGCGCGGCAACCGTGCTGCCGCACATCCGCTCGGGCAAGCTGATCGCGCTGGCATCCGGATGGACCTCGCGCGCCCGCGCCGTCCCCGACGTGCCCACCATGGAGGAGCTGGGCTACAAGGGTTACCAGGTGTCCACCTGGTTCGCGCTGTTCGCCCCGGTGAAGACGCCGGCGCCAATCATCGCCCGGCTCAATACCCTGGCGGTCCAGTCGCTGGCCGATCCCCAGGTGATCAAGGTCCTCGACGGCGCCGGCTTCGATTCCGCCTCCAGCACCCCCGAGTACGTCACCAGGCTGATGCGCGAGGAATACGAGCGCTGGAAGAAAGTCATCGCCGACGCGAAAATCGTCGCGGAATAACAA
>CAXNIK010000325.1:0-4243 GCA_964202115.1 Burkholderiales bacterium | reverse complement strand
TCGAAGTTTCGCTGCGCGACGGCTACGAAACCGGTATCAACTGGGCATCGTTCTTTCGTTCCGGTTCGGTTGCCGCAGGGGTGCTGACGCCGGGAACGAGCATCGGGCCGACGGGTTCGGGTCCGCTGGTTGGCGGCATCGCAACCTCGGGTCTGGGGGGCATGTCCACGCCGCTCACGGCGACCCTGGGCGCGGGTTCTCGCTCCCTCGCCTCGGGCCTCACCGCGAGCGGGACACTGTTCGGGGTTGCCGTGCAGGCAGCCAATTTTGCCGCGCTGATGACGTTCCTGGAAACGCAAGGCGTGGTGCACACGCTATCCAGCCCGCGCATCGCCACCATGAACAACCAGAAGGCGGTGCTGAAGATTGGTTCCGATTCGCTGTTCGTGACCAAGATCACCGGCGGCAGCGTCACCCCCACGGTGGCTGGTGGCGCGCCGACGATTTCCTCGCCGACCTTCGATGTGCAGTCGTTCTTTTCCGGAATCTCTGGACGTGACCCCGCAGATCGGCGATGACGGCAATATCCTGCTGCATGTGCGGCCCTCGGTGTCGGACGTGACCCAGCGACTGTCGGCGTTCAATCTGGGCGCCTTGGGCAGCTTCACCATACCGCTGGTGAGCAATAGCGTGAGCGAGACCGACAGCCTGATCCGCGCCCACGACACGCAGATCGTGGCGATCGGTGGCTTGATGCGCACGGTGCAGACTGAAAACCGCAACCAGGTGCCCGGACTGGGCAACCTGCCGCTGTTCGGCTCGCTGTTCCGCAACAACGCCAAGGTGACCGAAAAGCGCGAACTGGTGATACTGCTCAAACCGACCATCGTGCAGGCCGACACGACCTGGCAGCGCGACATCCTCGACACGCGCGAGCGCATCGACGCCAACGAGCGCGCACGCACGATGAGCCGCGAGGCGGCCGCAGGCGGCCGCGCCGGATTGCCCGGCACCAGCACGGAGGGCGCGCGCCGCTAGCGGCGCGCCCGCCATGTACACCCCCCACTTCGGGTTGCACGAGCAGCCGTTCGGGCTGACCCCTGACCCCAGCTATTTCTTCGCTTGCCCTAGCTATCAGGATGCGCTCGATACATTGCTGGTGGCTGCGCGTAACGGCGAGGGTTTCATCAAGATTGTCGGCGAAGTCGGCTTTGGCAAGACCATGCTGTGCCGCACCTTTCTGTCAAGGCTGGAGGCGCCCGCGGCAACCGAGAACGCCGGCGCGGGGTTTGTCACTGCCTATCTGCCCAATCCTTACCTCGACCCGCGCGGGCTGATGCTGGCGCTGGCCGATGAACTCGGCGTGATCGTCGACCCGCGCATCGACCTGCACATGCTTTTGAAAGCAGTGACGGCGCGCCTGACGGCGATTGCCGCCGCAGGCCAGCGCGCGCTGGTCTGTCTGGACGAGGTGCAGGCCATGCCGCAGAACACGCTGGAAGCGGTGCGGCTGCTGACCAATCTGGAAACCGACAAACGCAAGCTTCTGCAACTGGTGTTGTTCGGCCAACCCGAACTGGAGGAAAAACTGCGCCAGCGTCAAACACGTCAACTGCTGCAGCGGATCACCTTTCAGTACACCCTGCAGGGGCTGCGCGAGGAGGAAGTAGCCCGCTACCTGGCGCACCGTCTGCATGTTGCCGGCCACGCTGGCGGTGAACTGTTTTCGCGATCCGCTTTGCGGCTGCTGCATCTTTACAGCGGGGGCATACCGCGATTGCTCAATGTGCTTGCGCACAAGTCGCTCATGCTGGCCTATGGCGAAGGCCTGCAGCATATCGAAGCACGTCATGCCCGTACCGCGGCGGCCGATACACCGGCCGTGCAGGCGCCCAAAGGCCTGAGGGGCTGGCTCACATTACGGATGAACTCCCTATGACCGTGATCAACACGATGATGCAGGAACTCAACAAGCGGAGTGCCGCGCCTGGTGGCGGGCCGTCGCCGCGTACACCATCTTTGGCACCACGCCGCGCCTTGCGCTGGCGTCAACCGGTATTTCAGGTCGCGCTGCTGGCGGCGGTTGTTGCCGGTGCAGGCGTGGGTTACGTGGCGCTGAACTCGGCACCGATCGCTGCGCCGGCAGCGCTGCCTGCCGTGGCCGGCGCGCCCTCAGGCGGCCAGACAGCGCCTGAAATGGCATTGGCAGCGCCCGCCAGTCCACCAGCCAGCACAGTTACCGGTGCATCGGCAAGCGGGGCTGCCACCGTGGATGCCGTTGCCCGACCGGGATCGGTTGTGGGCGAGGCCGGCGCGCCTTCGGTCACGGTCGCGGCCAAAGCCGAGGCCCCAGCAGCGGCGTCACCCACAGCGCTCAAAACATCACCGCAACGGGCGAGCCCGGCGGCCAAGGCCCAGGTGGCCGTGGCGGCGCCGAAAGCTTTGGCAAAGCCCGCCAGCGCAGCGCCAGGCAAGCCATCACAGCCGCCCGGCGCGCTGATCGCCCAGGGTGGCCGCAGCCAGGCTGCGCAGATCAGCCCGGCAAGCGCGGAGGCGGTGGCCGAGCGAGCCGCCGCCGGATTGCACGTCGAAAACAGCCTGCAAGCGGGCAGTGCGCCAGCCGGCGATAGTGTGGTGTCGGTTGGGCGCAGCAAGCCGGCGCAATCGCTAAGCGCCACTGTGGCACTGGACTACCGCAGCGCTCTGGAGACAATGAACCAGGGGCACGCGGAGCAGGCGATCAAGGCATTCGCCGCGGTGTTGCGCCTTGACCCCAAGCACCTTGCGGCTCGCCAAAGCCTGGTGTTCTTGCTGACCCAGCGCGGCCAGACGGGCGAGGCGCAAACCATCCTCCGCGAAGGACTCACGCTGATTCCGGAGAACGCGGCCGGGGCGATGTTGCTGGCAAGAATGCAGGCCGGGGCGAACGATGCAGCCGGCGCGCTTGAAACCCTGGACAAAACACTGCCCCATGCGCGTAACCGTGCCGACTACCACGCGCTCTTTGGAACAGTGCTGCAGATGCTGTCGCGACATCAGGACGCCATCACCCACTACGAGATTGCGGTTCGCATCGAACCACAAGCGGGGCGTTGGCTGGCCGGTCTGGGAATTTCGCTCGATGAGCAAAAACGCCTGCCAGAGGCCCGCGAGGCCTTTCAGCGGGCGCTCGCCACGCGCTCGCTCGACGGCGAACTGCAGGCCTTTGTCGAACGCAAACTCAAACAGCTGCAGTGATCGAAACACAGCAGGAACTTAACGGAGAACTGCGACATGGCAACAGCCGAGAAGACCAAGTTCAAGAGTAATCGACTGGGCGAGGCCCTGGTCGAGCGCGGACTGCTGCGGCCGGACCATCTGGAGGCGGCGCTCGCCGAACAGGCGCACAGCGGCAGACCGCTCGGACGCGTGCTGGTGGGCAACGGATTCGTCACTGAAGAGACCCTCGCCGAGACACTGGCCGAGCAACTGGGCATCGACTTCCTCGATTTGCGGCGCCTGGAAATCAACGTTGATCAGGTGCGCGTGCTCACTGAATTGCAGGCGCGCCGGCTACGAACGCTGGTGCTCGAAGATCGCGGTCGGGACTATCTGGTTGGCTTTGTCGACCCCTTCGATTTGCGCGCGCAGGACGAAGTCAGGGCTTTGCTTCAGCGGCCGATGCAAATCGCATTGATCACCAGCGCCCATTTCACCGAGGTTGCCGACCGGATTTACCGCAAGACGGCGATGATCGCGGAAATGGCGCGCAAGATCAAAGTCGATAATGCGCCCGGTGCCAACCCGGGCGCGGCTCTTGGGGGAACCAGCGAAGCTGACGCACCGGTGGTGAGGCTGCTGCAAACGCTGTTCGAGGACGCGGTACAGGCGCGCGCCTCGGATATACATTTCGAGCCCCAAAAGAAGGAACTGGTAGTGCGCTTTCGCATCGACGGGGTACTGCAGGTGCAGGCGCGCACCGACCTGTCCATCGCCCCGCCGCTGACGGTGCGCCTGAAACTGATGGCCGGCCTCGATATCGGCGAGAAGCGCCTGCCCCAGGATGGCCGCCTCAGCGTTCAGTGCAAGGAGGTGACCCTCGATGTGCGTATTTCGACGGTGCCGACGCTGCACGGCGAGGCCATCGTGCTGCGGGTGCTGGTGGTCGAAGGGGGGGTGATCGAACTCAAGAAGTCGGGCATGTCCTCGGAAATGCTGGACAAATTCGGGCGCCTGATTCGCGCCCCGCACGGCATCGTGCTGGTGACCGGACCGACCGGGAGCGGCAAGACCACCACGCTCTATGGCGCGCTGCAGTCGATCA
>CAXNIK010000324.1:0-4250 GCA_964202115.1 Burkholderiales bacterium | reverse complement strand
GAGTCAGAAGGCTCGCTAGGCAGCTTTGTCGGTCGGCGGAAGGGCTGAACTTGCCCGGACCAGGTTGGTCATATAAGATGACCAACCTAGTCATCCAGGTGCGCCACCATGGCCAAATTCAATATCGCCGAAGCAAAGGCCAACTTCTCCAAGCTGGTGCAAAAAGCCATGCTGGGAGAGGAAGTCATCATTGCCAGGGACAACAAGCCGGTGCTCAAGCTGGTGGCACTGGACCAGCCCAGGCGCGCGCGCAAGCCCGGTTCCGGCAAAGGGCAGATCCTCTACATCGCCCCGGACTTCGACGCCACGCCGGAAGGATTCAAGGACTACACCTGATGCGGCTGCTGGTCGATACCCACGTCTTCCTGTGGTGGGTCGAGGGCGATCGGGTATTGCCGGCAAAAGTCCGGGCGGCACTGGCCAACCCGGAAAATGAATGCCTGATCAGCCTGGTCAGCGCGTGGGAACTGACCATCAAGGCGAGCCTGGGCAAACTCAAACTCGCCCGGCCGGTGCAACACTATGTGGTCGAACATGTCACCGCCAACAGCTTTCGTTTCCTGGATATCCGCATGCCGCACATCGGGCTCATCCAGACCCTGCCCGCGCATCATGGCGACCCCTTCGACCGCCTGCTGATTGCGCAGGCGCTGGAGGAAAAACTGCCGATCGCCACCGTCGACCCGGTTTTCAGCAAGTACGGGGTGAAGCGCATCTGGTAGCGCATATCGGCCGTTTCGACAGGTCCGATGGGTATCAATCAAAAAGCCACGCGGCCCCCTTTGAGCCGATCCAGCGCCTTGCCGACGCGTTCGTGATTGGTGATTGCCATGCCCTGCTCCCTGATCAGCTTGCATTGGTGCGTGCGTTCACCGCGCGCTTCACCATCTGTGCCACAGCCTCGGAGGTATTGATCGGGGTAAGTTGCACATCGGGGTGTGCCGTCGCAAACACACGAAACAACTCATCCGCAAACGCCTGCCCAATCTCGGAAACGCCCTCGAAATCCAGCACCACTTTCTTGAACCGCTCAAACCGGTGCGCCACCCTTTTGGCCTGCGAGCGCGACACCAGCGTCTCGCCCTCGTGCTGCGCGAGACGCAAGGGCACCACGGTTTTCTCGAAACTGTATTCCTCGTCGGAAAACGCATCGAACACCGATTTCATCGTGCGCGCGCTGTCATTGGCGAGACGCATGCTGATGCGCGTGCCCTTTACGTCCAGATCACACTCTTCAATCATGTCCGGCTTGCCCAGGTTGTGCGAAAAATGCAGCCGCCCCGATTCAATGCCGAACACATCCATTACCCTGGACGTAAAGAAAATGCCTTCCCCGGAATGCTGATCGGGCGCCGTCGTAAGCTTGCCCTTGGCCAGTTCGAGAATCGCTTCGCGCGGGTCGTGCAGATCCAGGGCCCGTTGAATCTTGAGGAAGATTCCTTCCCCATCGTCCGCCACCCACACATCGGTGAACAGTGCATTGCGGCGCATGCCCACCCGCACTTCGATCGAACTGCTGTGGTCGATGGCATTGTTGGTCATTTCCGTAATACCGTAATGCCAGATGCCCCGCACGTTGTCGCCCAGGTCGGCAACCAGCGGTGCGAACACGCCGCGCCAGACCAGGTCCTCCTGCAAGCCATCACGCGGATAGGCCCGCTCGGCCTCAGCCAGTGTTTTCAGGCGGTACACCCGTGCGCGTGTCGTGCCTTCCGCATCAATCAATCCGTCGCGAACCAGCGCCTTCAGGTAGCCATTCGCGACTTGCCGTGAGACGCCAAATTCGGTGGCGAGGCGCGTGCCGATACCTGGAGTTTGCAAGGACGCAAGCTCGAGTGCTCGACGGCGAATGCTGTCTTTGTCAACTTTCATGCTCAGTATTGTAATGAATTTATGATAATATTGACAATATTTTCATGTATATTGACAAATCAGGGGTTGCTCCACCCACTGAACCGCATGGGACGAATGGTTGCGCATCGCCTCACTACGCATCCCAGGCGACGGCTCCACAGCCACCACTTCGAAGTCCCGATCCGCCAGCCAAACTGCGTCCCTGCCAGAACCCGCACCGACATCCAGTACAAGTGCATTACCGGTAGGCTCAGATACATGGCGATGTCGGCGATTTCGTCGGCGACTTCATCCTTCACCATCCCATCAGGAGTTTTGACCGCCGCTTCGACCTGGGCGACGGAGGTCCATTGGAGGGAACTTATGCGCTGCCCCCCCGCGCCGCGCGCAAGCAAGCCTAGTTTTTGGCTAAATAGTACAAATTGGCTAAAATGACTATAATTACGTTTTAATCCATGAATCAGGAATCTGATGCCCTCTCCAGCCACATTCCGCAACATCAAAGGCGATCTCGTCAATCTCCAGGCCGTCCCGGCCACCCAGCTCAAGAACGCATTCAGCGCCGTGCTGGACCGCGCCATGCACGACGGCGCCGTTGCCATTACCCGCCACGACCAGCCTCGTGCGGTGTTGGTGTCTTATGAGGAGTTCATCGCGCTGGCCAGGCTGCGCTCACCCGAGCTGGGCGAGCTCACTTCGCAGTTCGATGCGTTGCTGGCAGGCATGCAGTCGGCGAAGTCGAAGAAGGGCGCGAAGGCCGCCTTCGATGCCACGCCGGTCGAGCTCGGCCGAGCCGCCGTCAAGGCCGCGAAAAAGCGCTGACCGCAGCACCGTGACTCCCGCGAAACGCAGCTTGCGCGCGGTTAAACGCGCGCCGCGGATTTCCGTGCTGGCCGGCATCAACGGCGCCGGAAAAAGCAGCATCGCCGGTGCGATGTTCCGGGAATTGGGCGCGGAATACTTCAACCCGGATGAAGCCGCCCGCCAGTTGCGCAAGGACAATCCCGCCCTCACCCAGACGCAGGCCAACAGCGCCGCATGGCACGCAGGCCGCGCGCTGCTCGAGCGCGCCATTGCCGGACGCAAGGATTACACCTTCGAAAGCACCCTGGGCGCGAGCACGCTGCCGCGCCTGCTGGCAGAGGCAGCCGCACAGGGCTTCGAGGTCCATGTCTGGTTCACGGGCCTGGCCACACCGGAACTGCACCTCAAGCGGGTACAGGCGCGCGTGCGCCGCGGCGGCCATGACATCTCCGAAGCCGACATCCGCCGCCGCTTCGAGCACAGCCGTATCAACCTGATCCAGTTGATGCCCGTGCTGGCGGGGCTGCGGGTGTACGACAACAGCAGGGAAGCCGACCCGGCTGCGGGTCAATCACCCGATCTGGTGCTGGTGCTGCATATGCAGAAGGGCCGGATCATCCAGCCGCAGGATCTGTCCGCGACGCCGCAGTGGGCCAAGCCGATCGTGGCAGCGGCTATGAAGATGCGGGGGTGAGAAATGCTTGTTTGGGAAATTGAAAATCCCCCGGCGCGGCACTACCCAATCAAGCCACCGCCCCGCCCTCCCGCAACCTCCCAATCTCCTCCACCCCATACCCCAGCGCCCCGAGCAACTCATCGGTGTGCTCACCCTTCTTCGGCGGATCGAGGCGCACGCCCAGGCGCCGGCCGTCCATGGTGAAGGGCAGCAGCGCCGCGGGTGCGCTCTGTCCGGCCTTGTCGCCGTCGGAGAGGCGCACTTCGGCGAGACCGCCGGTGGCGCGCAGGTGTGGATCGTCTATGAGGTCCTCGGGCCGGGCGATGGGGGCGTAGGGCAGCCCGGCTTTTTCGAACAGCGAGGCCAGCTCGGCCACCGTATAGCCCTTCACCTGCTCGCGCAGCACTGGCAGCAGTTCTTTACGCAGCAGCACGCGCTGATTGTTGTCGCCATAACGCGGATCGGCCTTGAGGTCAGCGAGCCCGAGCGCGTCGCAGAACACCGCCCACTGCGGCTCGCTCACCGCGGCGAGAAAGATCTGCCCGTCCTTCACCGTGAACACGTCGTAGATGGCCCAGGGCGAGATGCGCTCGGGCATGGGCGCGGCGGCCACGCCGGTGATGACGTACTGCAGCATGTGCTGGGCCACCAGCAGGATGTTGTTCTCGTAGAGAGCCGACTGGATCTCCTGTCCGCGCCCGGTGATGCCGCGCTGGATGAGCGCGCCCAGCACGCCGATGGCGGCGAACATGCCGCCCATGATGTCGTTGACGCTGGTGCCGGCGCGCAAGGGGTCGCCGGGGCGCCCGGTCATGTAGGCAAGCCCGCCCATCATCTGCACCACCTCGTCCAGCGCCGTGCGGTGTTCGTAAGGGCCGGGCAGAAAGCCCTTGTGGCTGGCATACACCAGTCGCTC
>CAXNIK010000323.1:0-4252 GCA_964202115.1 Burkholderiales bacterium | reverse complement strand
CCGTCACCGGTGCCGAATCCTTCTGCACCATCCGTTCCTACCTCGCCACGCTGCGCAAACAGGGCCGCAATGTCTTCCATGCCCTCACCCTCGCATTTCAAGGCAACCCTCCCGATCCGCTACCATCCGGGTAAGCTGAACAGTTACGTTTTACCTTTGATTTACGCTCTGAAGCTGCATCGCCCCTATCCCGGGGAACATGGCTCCAGTGCCCCGCCCTGCCCCGGTCGCATACGTTAAAGTGGCACACCCCCTCCCGCCCTGCCATTCCTGGCTGGAGGAACCGAATACCACCGTTCCGCTGACCATAAAACCCCTTGAGGAGAAGCACATGAAACTCTATTACTCACCCGGCGCCTGCTCGCTGTCCCCGCATATCGTGCTGCGCGAAGCGGGCATTCCCTTCGACCTGGAAAAGACCAGCACCAAGGACAAGACCACCGCCTCCGGCGTGGACTACTGGACAGTGAACGGCAAGGGCTATGTGCCGGCGCTGCAACTGGACAACGGTGAGATCCTCACCGAAGGCCCGGCCATCGTGCAGTACATCGCCGACCAGAAACCCGAATCGGGCCTGGCGCCCAAGGCCGGCACCCTGGAACGCTATCGCCTGCAGGAATGGCTGAACTTCATCACCTCGGAGATGCACAAGGGCATTGGCGGTTTGTTCAATCCGGCTATTCCCGCGGACTTCAAGCCCTCGCTGCTCGCCACAATAGACAAGCGCCTCACCTGGGTGGATGCGCAACTCAAGGGCAAGGACTACCTGATGGGCACGCAATTCACCGTGGCCGACGCCTACCTCTTCACCGTGCTGCGCTGGACCGGCTTTCTCAAGATCAGCCTGGACAAGTTTCCGGAGATCAAGGCCTACATGGCACGCGTTGAAGCGCGTCCCAGGGTGCAGGAAGCGCTGGTGGCTGAAGGTCTGAAAAAGTGACGCCGTCAGGCGTCATCCCCGCGCAGGCGGGGATCCATTTACAAAACGAATGAGGATTCGATGAAGCGCCTCCCCGCCCTCTTTCTCTCCCACGGCTCGCCCATGCACGCGCTGCATCCGGGCGAGGTGGGCGTGGCGTGGAAGCGTTTCGCCGATTCCATTGCGCGTCCGAAAGCCATCCTCATCGCCTCGGCGCACTGGGAAACGGATGTCCCCATGCTCACCGGCGGGGAGAAACCCGAGACCATCCACGACTTCGGCGGCTTCCCGGAAACGTTGTACGGCATACGCTATGCCGCCCCCGGCGCGCCGGAACTGGCGCGGCGGGCGCGCGATCTGCTCAAGGAACAGGGGCAATGCTCGGGCATAGACGGCATGCGCGGCCTGGACCACGGCGCCTGGACGCCGCTCCTGCACATGTACCCCGATGCCGATGTGCCGGTGGTGGAACTGTCGGTGCAGACCGCATTGGGCGCGGGGCCGCACCTGGAGCTTGGAAAAAAACTCTCGGCCCTGCGCGACGAAGGCGTGCTGGTCATCGGCTCGGGCCACATGACGCACAACCTGCGCGAGGCCTTCAGTGCCATGCGCCGCGGCGACAACCATCCGCCGCCGCTGCCCTATGTCGCCGAGTTCGCGCAATGGGTGAACGAGCGCATCGCAAACAAGGATCTCACTGCGCTGGCCGACTACCGGCGGCAGGCGCCGCACGCGGCACGCGCGCATCCGACGGAAGAACACTTCCTGCCGCTGTTCGTGGCCCTGGGAGCTGGCGGCGACTACCGGGCCGATCGGATTTACCAGGACACCGAATTGCAGTCGCTGGCCATGGATGCGTGGGCGTTTCACTGAAATCCAATCAGGACTTATCAGCCTCGATATCACGTTCATCTCGGATTTGAGATGACGACTCAGGCTTTGCGTTCGTAAAACTGAACAAGCACTGATTCTTCTCGACAGCCCGCCGGGGCCGCGACACAATCACGCCGCATCAAGCGCGCGGCATCTCAGTCCGCGAACAGGCAGTCCCCAAAACGACTCCGGAGGAAACCATGGTCGCTTGCATTCGCAGCTTTGCCGTTGCAGCACTCGCAGTGGCACCGTTTTTCATTCCCGGCATCGCTCACGCGCAAAAACCCAGCGGCCTGCCGGGCAACTACCCCAGCAAGCCGATACGGGCGATCATCAACGTCGCCCCCGGTGGCGGTCTGGATTTCAGCTCGCGCGCGGTGCTCGCCCGGCTGGGCGAGCGCTGGGGCAGCACCATCATCATGGAGAACGTCAGCTCGGGCATCGGCGGCATCGTCGCCATGGACATGGTGCAGAAGTCCGCGCCGGACGGCTACACGCTGCTCTCCACCTCGGGCAGCACCTGGCTCAATGCCGCCTTCAGCGGCCGGGTGAGCTACGACGTGCGCAAGGCCTTCGTGCCCGTCGCGCCCTATGCCAAGAACGCGCTGCTGATCGCCATCAATCCGAACCTGCCCTTCAGCGACCTGAAGGGCCTGCTCGCCTACGGCAAGGCCAATCCGGGCAAGCTCAGTTTTGGCAGCTCCGGCGTGGGCTCCTCGCTGCACCTGGCCGGCGAAATGATCCAGCACATGGGCGGCATCAGCATGGTCCATGTTCCCTACAAGGGCACCGGCCAGAGCGTGGTCGATGGCATCGCCGGGCGCATCCAGGTGGTGATCGGCAGCACCACCGCGCTGGTGCCGCACATCCGATCGGGCAAGATGAAATCCATCGGCGTCACCTCGCTGCAGCGCCTGCCCTCGCTGCCCGACCAGCCCACGCTGGCCGAATCCGGCCTGCCCGGTTTCGAATACACCAGCTGGTTCGGCGCGGTGGCCCCCGCCGGTGTGCCGGCACCCATCATCACTGCGCTCAACGCCGAGATGGTGCGCATCGTCAATTCGCCGGAGCTCACCCAGCTCTTCCTCAAGCAGGGAACCGACACCTACGCGGCCACGCCCGAGCAGTTCCGCGAATACGCCAACGACGGCCTGGACAAGGTGGAAGTGATCATCAAGGCCACCGGCATCAAGCTCGAATAGCAAGACCTGGCTGCGCGGGGCGCGGCCAGGCAAATCACAGGAGAAATGTAAATGGCAGCACGCATCACGCTTTCTCGCATCATGAGGAGTTCGCTGGTTTCAGTCGCACTGTTTGCAGGCCTGTGCACCACCGTCCATGCGCAAAAACCATCCGGCCTGCCCGGCAACTATCCGGCCAAGCCGGTGCGCGTCATCATCAGTTCCACCCCCGGCGGCGGCGCCGATTTCCTCGGCCGCCTGATCTTCGGCAAGCTGGGCGAGATGTGGGGCAATCCCTTCAACTCCGAGAACATCGCCACCGGCGCCGGTGGCATCTACGCCATGGAAATCACCATGAAGTCCCCGGCGGACGGCAACACCCTGCTGGTGACCTCCAGCAGCAGCTACATCAATGCCGCCTTCGTTGCGCCGGTCACCTGGGACATACGCAAGGCATTCACGCCCATCAGTCCCATGACCCTGTCCACCTTGGCGCTGGGCGTGACCCCGGGCCTGCCTTACGGCAACCTCAAGGAATTGATCGCCTACGCCAAGGCCAATCCGGGACAGATCAATTACGGGGTTCCCGGCATAGGCTCCTCGCCCCACCTCAATGGCGAACTGGTGCAGCACCTGGCCGGCTTCAAGATGACGGTCATTCCCTACAAGGGCACCGGCCAGGCGCTCATTGACGCGCTGGCCGGACGCCTGCATGCGGTGTTCGGCAGCGTTACGGCGCTGACGCCGCATGTGAAAGCCGGCAAGATCAGGATGATCGGCGTGACCTCGCTCAACCGGGTGCCCTCGGCGCCGGACTTCATCACCCTCAACGAAGCCGGCCTGCCGGGCTACGACTACTCCGGCTGGTTCGGCATCGTCGGCCCGCCCAACATGCCCCAGCCGATCGTGACCGCGCTCAACCAGAGCATCACCAAGGTCATCAACATGCCGGAGGTGCAGGCGGCGCTGCTGAAGAACGGCGCGGACCCGATGACCGGCACCCCAGAGCAGTTCCGCGCCACCATCCTGTCCGGGCTGGACAAGACCGCCACGGTGCTCAAGGCGACCGGGCTGAAGCTCAGCGAATAGCAGCGCACGATTCGCCTCTCTATTTATGATCAATTCTCAGGGGAGGTCTTTTCTGTTAGACGATCTGCAAGATGATTAATATCAGGTTTCTTTCCTGATCAGAGTGGCCATGGCCACCCCTCCCAGTATCGCGGCAAAGCCCGCCGCATGGAAAAGCTGCGGCGATTCGTCCAGAAACAGCATGGCCAGC
>CAXNIK010000322.1:0-4252 GCA_964202115.1 Burkholderiales bacterium | reverse complement strand
GGCAAGCGGACTCGCCGGCGTCGATAACCCGCGTCAAACGCTTGCCAATCGACGGATAATCCCCGCACATAGAGCCTGGCCAGCGTATCCATGAGCATCGGCCAGAGGCTTCCTTCGGCTGCGGGATTGTGCATCCCACTATCGATGATCTGCATAGCCGCATGACCACCAATGGCAAGTACGGTCTTGAATCCCGCATCGACAAGGCTACGCATGGCCACGGAGGTACTATCGACGACCGCCGGGAAACTATAGTTTTTGCCCGACACATAGGGCAGCACGCTTCCATCCAGCGCGGAATACACCGAAATCTCCGGGGCGCGCGTGGCGACCGCGCCGCCTGCGAGCACCTGGAAGGCCTGCTGCAACTCAAGCGAACCTGAAACGCAAAGCGCGTTCAGCTCGCCAATTCCACGGCCGGACACAGCCTGCGGGCGCAGCCCCCACCCGAGCCACAAGTCGGCCAAGGCAAATTGGCAGGCAAACTGTGCAGCCCTGTGATCCACGCCCATCGCAAATAAATCAGCACCCATCCCGGCGCAACGGTATGCATCCTCGCAGCGCGCCAGCGTAGCCGCCATTCGTGGCTGCGTTATGGCCAACGCCCTGAGCTCAGGCACCGGGACACGGTCGTCAAACAACATCGCCAATCGCCCAGCGCCGCCTTTAGGCATCTGCGCTATTGACATGCCTTCAGGCGTGCCCCCGGCGGCGAAGGCGTCGAGACGCGTGCGCAATTCCTCGCTGTCGGCAACCGCCACGGCAAGACGACAGGCGAAATGATTGCGACCGGCATTGGCGCTAAAACAGATATCAGCCACTGGCGTGGCATCGACCATCGAGGAGGCGCGACTATAGGCCAAGGCCAGCTCCTGCAATGCCTTGTCGCTGCGCGCCGAAAGACAGAACAGGTGCAGTGGTCGTTGCGGGATTTGATCGTCCTGGGACTTGCCTAAATTCGGATCGAGTGCGGCAGGCGCCTCTTCGATCACCGTGTGTGTGTTGGTTCCGGACAATCCAAACGAACTGACGCCGGCTCGCCGCGGCCTTTGTTGACGCGGCCAGGCAAGCACTTCGGTGGGGACGCGCACCGTAAAACCATCCCACGGCGCGCGCGAGCTGGCTTGTTTGAAATGCAGGTTAGGCGCCACCCGCTCATGCTCCAGCATGAGCACCACCTTGATAAGACCCGCGATTCCGGCGGCTGCATTCAGATGACCAAAGTTGGTTTTTACCGAACCCAGCAATAAAGGCTTTTCCGGCGCGCGACGCCCGAAAACCGCGCGCAGCGCCCCCACTTCAATGGGATCGCCCAATTGGGTGGCCGTGCCATGCGCCTCGATATAGTCGATGTCCTCCGGAGTGATCCGCCCGCGCTCATAAACCGAACGCAACAGCGCCTCTTGCGCGCTCTCGCTAGGCACGGTGAGGCCGCTGGCCGGCCCATCGTGATTGATACCACTGGAACGAATCACCGCGCGTACCGAATCGCCTTGGTTCTGCGCATCACCAAGGCGACGCAATACCAGCACCCCAACGCCTTCACCGAGAACGAAGCCGTTAGCCGACTCATCGAAAGTGCGGCAGCGGCCATCGGAGGAGAAGGATTGCGTTTTCGATAGAAAAATCTGCATCTGCGGCGTCAGATTGAGCTGTGCCCCGGCGACCAGCGCGGCGTCGCACTCCCGATTGCGCAAGGCCTGGCACGCCTGGTGCAATGCGACCATGGAGGACGAACATGCGGTATCGACCGAAAACGCTGGCCCGTGCAGGCCCAATACGTAGGCCAATCGCCCGGCAGCAAAGCACATGCCGTTACCGGTGCCGGTATAGGCCTGTATGTCCTCCAGCGCGCCACCTAATTGCATGACGCCGTAGTCCATCTGGGTAATGCCCACGAATACGCCAGTGCGCGATCCGCGCAAGGCGGCAGGCGGCTGCCCGGCATCCTCCAGCGCATGCCAGGCAAGCTCCAGCAACAATCGCTGCTGCGGGTCCAGACACTCGGCCTCGCGGGGTGAAATCCCGAAAAATGCCGCGTCGAAACGATCGACGCCATCCAAAAAACCACCATAGCGCGTATTGATTTTGCCCGGCGCATTGGGATTAGCATCGAAGAAACGCTCCAGGTCCCAGCGCTCGGCGGGCACTTCACCAATAGCATCGCGGCCCTCGACGAGCAAGCGCCAATAAGCCTCCAAGCCGTCGGCTTGCGGGAAACGACAAGCCATGCCGACAATGGCCACGGGCTCGTGTTGCGCGCCTTCAACGGCGTCCAGCCGCGCGCGCAATTCCTTGACGGCGAGCGCGGCTTTCTGCAATGCAGAAAGCTTGCCGTGACTCGGCTCCGCTTTGCTTGATTCAATAAATTTTTCCTGGACGCTCACAAATCCCTCATCTCGGCCTCTATCATCGCGGACAATTCTTCCTCGGACATGCCCGCCACTTCCTCTGCGTCCGGACTTTTACGCGCCGCCGGAATCGCCGTCATCGCCGCGGTGGGCGCAATATCGGACGCTTCGCCTTCGCCCCGGTCAACCGCAAGAAGCTCGTCATTCAAGAAACAAACCAGCGCCTGCACCGTCGAGTACTTGAACAGCAAGGTGGTCGGCAGATTCGCGCCCACGACGACTTGCAAGGCATTGCGAAACTCCACGGCCGTCAGTGAATCCATTCCGATTTCAAAGAACCCGCCTTCTTCATCGACCACTTGCGCGGACTCCAAACCCAGGATACGGGCCACCACCGATTTGACGACATCCATGATGACTGCGCGTCTTTCGACCGGCGGCAAGCCGGCCAGACGATCATGCAGGTCAATCTTGAGATTGGTCTTTGATCTGCTGGCAGCGGCGGCGGAAAACCATTCGAACAATGGCTGATTGCCGTATTGGGCGAGCAACCGATCCCAGTCGATGGATGCCACCACCGCCTGTCCGACCGGATGGTCGAACAAATGCCCCAGGATCTCCAAGGCCTGAGCGGGCGAGATTCGTCCCATGCCGCGTGACTCGAGCTGATTGTCCGTCGGAGTGCGCGCGACCATGCCTATCTCAGACCACGCGCCCCAGTTGATTGTCATGGCCGCGAGACCCAGCGTACTGCGATAGGCTGCCAGCGCGTCAAGGAATGCGTTGGCTGCCGCATAGCTCGCCTGGCCTGCCGGCCCCAGCACTGCCGCGGCCGACGAATAAAGCACAAAAAAATCAAGCGCCCGCCCGCGACAGGCATGATGCATATTCCAGGCACCGAGGGTTTTAGGCGCCAGTACGGCAGCAAAACGCGGCCACGACATCGAGGCCAGCAAACCATCATCTAGCGCCCCCGCCGCATGAATGACGCCCCCGAGTTGCGCGGACTGCGCCGCCATCTCGATCATTGCATCGACCTGGCGGGCGTCGGTCACATCAACTTGCATGCAGTGAATTGTCGCGCCCAAGGCCTCCATCGCAAGGATCTGCTCGCGCGCCTTAATGCCGGGCTCACCGCGACCGGCCAGCATCAGCAAGCGAGCGCCTTTCTGCTCCACCAGCCAGCGCGCGCTGGCCAATCCCAAGTCGCCCCAACCGCCGGTAATCACATGCATCGAATCGGCCCGCACTTGCAATGGCGCAGGCGGCGAGGCTGCCAATGGCGCCATGCGCCGCAGGCGCGCCACATGGCGACTAGGCCCTGTGCCTAGGGTCGCGGAACGCCGCAGCACCGATTCACCCGAGCGAAACATTGCTTCTTGCCACAGCGCGCCGGCGCAACGCGACACATCGGCGTCATCTGGATCCAGATCAACCTGGGTGCATAGCAATTCCGGGTGTTCGCTCGCCACAACACGCCCCATTGCCCATAACGGCGCCTGCGCGATATTCATACTTGCAGGCTTGCCCGGATTCTCATGAACGAGTCCGCCGACCGCACCGCGGCTGACCACCAGCAAATGCGGTGGCGATTGCAGTTGAGTCTCGCCCAGCACACGCAGCAATTCGAGCAAGCTGCGGCAGCCGAGTTCCTGTGCCGCTTGCATGCCCACCGGGTCCAATGCGTCGGTTGACACCGCGTCAAGCCCACGGGCATGCACGATGCCGCGCAAATCCCTGCACTCACCGATTCGTCGCCTGAGTAGTTCCGGCGTCGCCGCCTGCTCCTCTGTGATTAGGCCGCAACTCGCCGAGCTTTGCCCAATGAGATTCGCAAGCTCCTCCCCTATGCCGCCGCGATCGGGTAGAACCAGCCACTCCCCTGCCGGCGGTGTCAGGCG
>CAXNIK010000321.1:0-4256 GCA_964202115.1 Burkholderiales bacterium | reverse complement strand
TCCTGTCCCTGGCCCGACGAGTTCTGCTTGCGCCCTCGCACTGGCTCAATCAACTCACGCCATGGGCAGCAATACCGCCATTGACTAACCAGGCCAGACAAGCTTGGGCGTCAGCTTAAAATGCGGGGAAACCTCAGGGACAGACCACGGTTTCCGGTACTTCCTCTCGACGCGTACCTCGTTGGGGAAAAGTACAGGTTGACGCGCCTGCCTTACCAATATAAATTAATAGTAAGGTAAAGCAGGGTACAAGGAGTCCACAGCCATGTTCGTCAAAATCACCACCAAGCGCCAGGTTACATTCCCGGCGCGGGTCCTGGAGGCGCTGGGCGTCAAGCCCGGCGACCGGATCGAACTCGAGGAAGGACCCGGCGGGTTTTTGCTGCGCGCTCGGCAAATCGACCGGACGCGGCTCGCGCCGCTGCGCGGAAAGCTGCGCCGCGGCAAGGGCAACTTCGACCTTGAAGCCTTCCGCAACACGCCCCATGACCGCGCGCTTCGGGATTGATACCTCCATCCTCGTCCGGCTGGCAACCGGCGATCCCGAGGACGGCTTCGAACACTGTGTGCGCAAGCTGACGGCACTCATTGAGCATGACGATGCCGAGGTGTTCGCGTCTAATCAGGTGATCGGCGAGGCCTATATCGCCCTGCAGCACCACTACGGCGTGTCCAAACCGGATGCGCGCGCCGCGCTTGCCAGCGTGCTCAGGAGCGGTCTGGTGGTCCCGTTGAACGGGGCGGGCGTATTCGCGGCACTGGAGGCGAATACGGGCTGCGGCCTGCTTGATCGCCTGATTGCCGACGACTACCGCCGCGCAGAACTCTCCACGCTTACGCTCGACCGCAAGATGGCTGCCCTTCCGCAGGTACGCCGGCTGTAGGCTGGCCCGTATAGTCAACAGGTATAGTCAACAGGGGACAGACCACGGTTTATTGAATATTTCTGATCACAATCCTGTTGTTTATGCATTCAGGTTAGCGCATCAGATTCTAATCTGATAAGAATAATTAAAAGCTTCTGCCCCAACCTTTGGCGAGTAGCGGCTAAGAGAAGGGCGGATGCGGCCCTTTGTTCAAGCACTGATCGTCTGGAGAGCCTGAGCGGGGGAAAGGATGGGAATGCCCCGGTACTCACCGCCGAGCGTGAGCAAATGCCGGTCACCGGAGACGATCAGGTGGGCGCGGGCGGCGACGGCGGCGGCGAGCACCTGATCGTCATCGGGGTCGTTGATCACGACGCGCCCGATGCTGCGGGGCTGCACGACGTGGGTGAAGCCCTGATAGTGGCGCAGCAAGGAAGCCGGTGTCGCGGGGAGGGCGGAGATCGTCTTTGCCAGTTTCCTTCTGGACAACACATCGGCCAGCTCATCCAGCAACGCCCGGCTGGTGTAGAAATCGAGGTCTCGGGTTTGGGCCAGTGCGAAGAGTGCCTTGGGCGTTCCGTCCCACAGGAGCGCCGAAATCACCACATTGGTATCAACGACCAGCCGCACGCCGGGCCTTGCGCACGGCGTTGACCTCCCGTTGGATCTGCTCAAGCGACAGGGGTTTGATGCCCTTGTCGGCCACCTGATCGGACACCGACAGGAACTGGCGCAGCGCCTGGCGGCGCACCGCCTCGCGCAGCAGGCGCTCGATGGCCTTGGGGTTGAGCAGCCCGGCGGCCTGGGCTTCCTTGGTCAGGCGCTCGGAGAGGGTCAATTTCATTTCCAGCGTCGTCATCGTGTTTCTCCTTTAGCGGCTGGTCTGGGCGAGGACGGTATCGAGCATCTGCGAAACAAACTGCTGCTTGGTCTTGGGCAGTTGTTCGACCGCCTCGATTTGCTGCTGCAAACGTGACGCGGGGCCGCGCTTGCCTTTGCGGCGGGGCAGGGGACTGCCGATCAGTTCATCGAGGGAGAGTGTGAGCAACTGCGCAAGGGCAGGCAGCATCGAGGCGGGCACGCGGGCGCGGGCCACTTCGTAATGGGCCAGTGTCTGTTGCGGGATGCCCAGATGGCCTGCCAGGTCCTGCTGGGTGAGGCCCTGTTCCTTGCGCGCCTGGGCGATGCGCGTGCCCAGCGCCTTGAAAAATCCTTCGTCTTTAGTGTTCATGGTCTTCGGTGCGCATGGCTGTCCGGATGGGTATGGATACAGGCATGAAGATACCTCCAGTTTGGTCGATGGCCGTCAACTTTACTCATTTATTGAGTAACGTGCAATGAACGTGTTTAGCCTCTGGCCTCAGAAGCCGGCCCGCCGTGCTCTGCCGCAAGCCGGTATCGGTTAGCATAGGCAAATTCCGCGAACCAGCCCTCACAGAACGGGCTCCAGTTCGCCCAAAAAACAAGGAGGAAACAACATGGCTGGTGTACTGGAGGGCGTGCGCGTCATCGATTTTGGTCAATACATCGCGGGGCCCATGGCGGCGATGTTCCTGGGCGATCATGGCGCCGACGTGATCCGCGTCGATCCGCCGGGCGGGCCGCGCTGGAACACCCCGGCCAATGCCACCTGGAACCGCAACAAGCGCAGCATCGTCCTGGATCTGAAGAAGGATGCGGATCGTGAGACGGCGAAGAAACTGATCGCCACGGCCGATGTGGTCATCGAGAACTTCCGCCCCGGCGTGATGGACCGGCTGGGCCTGGGCGCAGCGGAGATGACCGCGGCCAATCCGCGCCTTGTCTACTGCTCGTTGCCGGGTTTCGGCGCCGACGACCCGCGTGCCCAGGTGCGTGCCTGGGAGGGCGTGCTGGGCGCGGCCACCGGCGCTTACCGCCCCAACCATGCCGCCACCGGCGAACGAAAGGGTCAACCGGTGTACACCGTGGTGCCTTATGCCTCGGCCTATGGCGCCTTCCTGTGCGCCGTCACCGTGGCCATGGCGCTGAATGCCCGCGAGCGTTCGGGCCAGGGCCAGCGCGTGGAGATTCCGCTCTTCGATGCCACCTTCACCGTGGTGGGCGCGCGCGGCCTGCTGGTGAACGGCAAGCCTGAAGCCGAGCCGGAATTCAACTGGAGCCGGCAACTGCCCTGCAAGGACGGGCGCTGGTTCATGTACGTGCACAACAACAAGAAGTTCGAGGCCTTCATCAAATCCATCGGCATGGACAAGTGGCGCGATGCCAAGCTGGGAGCGAAGGAAATGGCGCAGAAGTTCGACGAGGTGATGATGCAGAAGACCTCCAAGGAGTGGGAAGACCACGTCGCCGGGATCGGCTCCGAGGGCGTGATCTGCCACACCAGCGCCGAATGGCTGAACCATCCGCAGGCGCTGGAGTCGAAGATCGTGGCCGACTTCGATGATCCGGAACTGGGCCGGTTCCGCGGCCCGGCCATCAATTCGCGCCTGTCGGTGACGCCCGGTTCGGTGCGCAGCCCGCGCCCGAAGACCGATGCCCACCGCGAGGAGATCCTGAAGGAACTGGCCACGCGCAAGCCGCAGGCTGCTACTACGGCTGGCGAGCCATTGCGCGCCGCGCTGCAGGGCGTGAAAGTGCTGGACCTGTGCATCGTGCTGGCCGGGCCCACCTGCGGCCGCACCATGGCCGAGTTCGGCGCCGACGTGATCAAGATCGACAGTCCGCACCGCAACCCGGTGCTGCGCCACAACGACATCAATCGCGGCAAGCGCAGCGTGCTCCTCGACCTGAAGACCAAGGAAGGGCTGGAGATTTTCTGGAAGCTGGTGGACCAGGCCGACGTGGTGCTGCAGAACTACCGCATGGGCGTGGCCGAGTCGCTGGGCATCGGCTACGCGCAGGTGAAGGCGCGCAAGCCCGGCATCGTCTACGGCTCCATGAACACCTTCGGCCACGTCGGTCCCTACGCCAATCGTCCCGGTCACGAGCAGATCGGCCAGGCCTGTTCGGGCATGCAGGTGCGCTTCGGCTCGAAGAAGCCGGCCACAGCGCCCTTTGCCGCCAACGACTATGGCACCGGCCTCATGGCCTGCTACGGCGTGGCGCTGGCGCTGCTGCACAGCAGGCGCACGGGGCAGGGCCAGTTCGTCGACAGCGCCCTGGCCTACACCGCCACCATGCTGCAATCGGCGCTGCTGCAGGACTATGCCGGCAAGCAATGGAACGAGCCGCACGGCCAGGAGGCCGTCGGTGAAGGGCCGCTCAATCGGCTCTATAAGGCCAGCGATACCTGGCTGTTCTTTGCGGCAGGTGGAGTGGAACTGTCGCGCTGCCCGGAGCTGGCCGATCTTTCCGGCAAGAGCGGAGCGGAGCTGGAGCGCGCGCTGGAAGAACGATTCAGCCAGCGCA
>CAXNIK010000320.1:0-4282 GCA_964202115.1 Burkholderiales bacterium | reverse complement strand
TAGAGGGAGGCGCGCGCGCCGGCATGGTGGCGGTGGATCAGAACACCATCGATTACCTGAAAGGCCGGCCGTTCTCGCCCTCGGGCGATGTCTGGGAGCGTGCCGTGGCCTACTGGCGCACGCTGAGGAGCGACGAAGGGGCGCGTTTCGATCTGGTGGTCAATATCGATGCGGCCACGATACGGCCGCAGGTGACCTGGGGCACGTCGCCGGAAATGGTGATCACCATCGAGGACCGCGTGCCCGATCCGGACAAGGTGAAGGATGCGACCAGGCGCGAGGGCATGGTGCGGGCGCTGGAGTACATGGGCTTGAAGCCCAACACGCCGGTCACCGACATCCACCTGGACAAGATCTTCATCGGTTCCTGCACCAATTCGCGCATCGAGGATCTGCGTGCCGCCGCCGCGGTGGTGCGCGGCAAGCGCGTTGCGAAGAACATCAAGCTGGCGCTGGTGGTGCCGGGCTCGGGCCTGGTCAAGGCGCAGGCGGAGAAGGAGGGCCTGCACCGCATCTTCACCGATGCCGGTTTCGAGTGGCGCGAGCCGGGCTGCTCCATGTGCCTGGCCATGAATGCCGATCGTCTGGAGCCGGGTGAGCGCTGCGCTTCAACTTCCAACCGTAATTTCGAAGGCCGGCAGGGCGCGGGCGGGCGCACGCATCTGGTCAGTCCGGCCATGGCTGCCGCTGCAGCCATCGCCGGGCATTTCGTTGATGTTCGTCAGTGGAGATAGGAGTCGTCACATGCGCATAGTCGTGATTGCTTTGTTGGCAGTGCTGCTGAGTGGCTGCAATACCGTGACCGGCCTGGGCAAGGACATCAAGCAGGGTGGTGAGGCACTGGAACGCGCGGGGAAGAAGTAATTGGAAAAATTCACCGTACATCGGGGCCTGGTGGTGCCGCTGGATCGCGCCAATGTCGATACCGACGCCATCATCCCCAAGCAGTTCCTGAAATCCATCAAGCGCTCGGGTTTCGGCCCCAACCTGTTCGATGCCTGGCGTTACCTGGACACGGGCGAGCCGGGCAAGTCCAACGAGGGTCGGCCGCTGAATCCGGATTTCATTCTGAACAAGCCGCAGTACCGCGGCGCCTCGGTACTGCTGGCCCGCGAGAACTTCGGCTGCGGCAGCTCGCGCGAGCACGCGCCCTGGGCGCTGGCTGACTACGGCTTTCGCGCCATCATCGCGCCCTCCTATGCCGATATCTTCTTCAACAACTGCTTCCAGAACGGCCTGCTGCCCATCGTGCTGCAGGCCCGCGAGGTGGACCGCCTGTTCAATGATGTGGCGGTCACGCCGGGCTTTCAGCTGGTGATCGATCTGGGCGAGCAGACCGTGAGCTATGCCGATGGCAGCACGCGCTTCCCGTTCGAGGTGAATGCCTTTCGCAAGTTCTGCCTGCTGAACGGCCTGGATGACATCGGCCTGACCTTGCGCCACGCCGACCAGATCCGGGACTTCGAGGACAGGCGCAAGCTCGAGCAGCCCTGGTTGTTTTGATCCCCGGTCCCGCCTCGCGCGGGACGACTTACCTGGAACCATCATGAAAATTGCAGTCCTGCCCGGTGACGGGATAGGCCCGGAGATCGTCTCCGAGGCAGTGAAAGTGTTGAAGGCACTGGACCTGAAGCTGGAGTTCGAGCAGGCGCTGGTGGGCGGGGCTGCTTATGACGCAGTCGGCGAGCCCTTGCCGGCGGCGACCCTGAACCTGGCCAAGGTGGCCGATGCCATCCTGTTCGGTGCCGTGGGCGGACCTAAGTACGACACGCTGCCGCGTCCCAAGCGCCCGGAACAGGCGCTGCTGGGCCTGCGCAAGGAGCTCAATCTCTTTGCCAACCTGCGCCCGGCGGTGGTGTATCCGGAACTGGCCGATGCCTCAACCATCAAGCCCGAAGTCGTGGCCGGCATGGACATCCTCATCCTGCGCGAGTTGACCGGCGACATTTATTTCGGCCAGCCGCGCGGCATACGCACCAACGCGGCCGGCGAGCGCGAGGGCTTCGATACCATGCACTACAGCGAGTCCGAGGTGCGGCGCATCGCCCACAGCGGCTTTCGGGCGGCGATGAAGCGCAGCCGCAAGCTGTGCTCGGTGGACAAGGCCAATGTGCTGGAGACTTCACAGCTGTGGCGCGACGTTGTCACCGAAGTGGCCAGGGAGTATCCGCAGGTCGAGTTGTCGCACATGTACGTGGACAACGCCGCCATGCAGTTGCTCAAGAATCCCAAGCAGTTCGATGTCATCGTCACCGGCAACCTATTCGGCGACATCCTGTCCGATGAGGCCTCCATGCTCACCGGCTCCATCGGCATGCTGCCCTCGGCCTCGCTGGATGAGAACAACAAGGGCATGTATGAGCCCATACACGGCTCGGCCCCGGACATCGCCGGCAAGGGCGTGGCCAATCCACTGGCCACCATGCTGTCCGCGGCCATGATGCTGCGTTACAGCCTCAATATGGACGCAGCGGCGGTGCAGATCGAGACCGCGGTGAAAAAGGTGCTGGCTCAGGGCTTGCGCACCCCGGACATCTACCAGCCTGGCACGAAGAAAGTAGGTACCCGGGAGATGTCCGAGGCGGTTTTGGCCGCATTAAAGGCTTAAAACAGGGGTAAAACGGCCGCAAACACGGTAAACTCGGTACATTGCAACGCTTGGCGCATTGCAGCAATTTTCCGGGAATGGCAATGAAACGGGTTGGATTGGTCGGATGGCGGGGGATGGTGGGTTCGGTGCTCATGCAGCGCATGCACGCCGAGCAGGACTTTGCCCTTATCGAACCGGTGTTCTTCTCCACCTCCCAGGTCGGGGCCATGGGGCCCTTCATCGGCAAGGAAACCGCGCCGCTGAAGGACGCCCGCAGCGTGGCCGATCTCAAGGCCATGGACATCGTCATCACCTGCCAGGGGGGCGATTACACCAATGAGATATTCCCCAGGCTGCGCGCCGCCGGCTGGAAAGGCCACTGGATAGACGCCGCCAGCGCGCTGCGCATGAATGACGATGCGGTGATCGTGCTCGACCCCCTCAATGCACCGCTGATCCGGGACGAGCTCGCCAGGGGCACGAAGAATTTCATCGGCGGCAACTGCACCGTCAGCCTGATGCTGATGGCGCTGCACGGACTGTTCCGCGAAGGCCTGATCGAGTGGATGACGGCCATGACCTACCAGGCCGCATCCGGTGCCGGTGCCGAGAACATGCGCGAGCTGGTGAAGCAGATGGGCTACACGCACGCGGCGGTCAAGTCGCTGCTGGACGATCCGGCATCGGCCATACTGGATATCGACCGTGGCGTGGCCCAGGCCCTGCGCTCCGGCGAGCTGCCCACCGAGCATTTCGGCGGGCCCCTGGCCGGAAGCCTGCTCCCCTGGATTGACAAGGACCTGGGCAATGGCCAGAGCAAGGAAGAATGGAAGGGGCAGGCCGAGGGCAACAAGATACTGGGAACGACGAAGCCGATTCCCATCGACGGTCTGTGCGTGCGCATTGGTGCCATGCGCTGCCACAGCCAGGCGCTGACCATCAAGCTCACAAAGGATGTTCCCCTGGATGAGATCACGTGCATGCTGGCCGGCGCCAATCAGTGGGTGAAGGTGGTGCCCAATGAGCGCAATGCCAGCCTTGCCGAACTCACGCCGGTAAAGGTGACCGGTACCTTGTCGGTGCCGGTGGGGCGTTTGCGCAAGCTGTCCATGGGCCCGGAATATCTGAGTGCCTTCACGGTCGGCGATCAGCTGCTTTGGGGGGCGGCTGAACCCCTGCGGCGCATGCTGCGTATCCTGCTCGAGGCGTAAAGCCGGGGAGCCCGGCCGATTCTGCCTTTAACAGGGCCGAACCAACGGACTAAGCAGCACAGTTTTTCTGGTGCAAGCAAGAAATTCACAAAATAAAATATCAACTTAACGCCGTTTGCAAAACGCAGCCTAAGCTTGCATGGCTAAGCTGCTGATGGTATTTTCCTTTCCCTTGGCTAGAACTCTAAGGTGGCAGAGTGGGAGAGATCGCCCGTAGACCCGGTGGACCTGTGTTTTCGGCTGCAGTGCTGGCCGCATTGCTGGCTTCGGCCGCCTTGCTGCTGTCATCAGCGGCGTTTGCGGCAGGCCTGGGCAGATTGAATGTCTTCAGCGCGCTGGGCGAGCCGCTGCGTGCGGAAATCGAACTCTTATCCCTGCAGCCCGGTGAAGCGGATTCCCTGACGGCCAGGCTGGGCTCCGTCCAGGCTTTCCAGCAGGCCAATATCGATCTTAACGGCGCCTTGCTGCAGGTCAAGTTCAG
>CAXNIK010000319.1:0-4303 GCA_964202115.1 Burkholderiales bacterium | reverse complement strand
CCCTGAAGGAGCAGGCCATGCGACTCCGCACCTGTCTGAGCGGCTGCGCCATGGCCGTGGTGATGGTGACAACTGCCTTCATTTCAGCCGCCGCCCACGCGCAAGGCGCTGCCGACAGCTACCCGGCCAAGCCGGTGCAGATCGTGCTGCCATTCGCGCCGGGCGGCTCCAGCGAGGTCGAGGGCCGGCTGTTCGCGCAAAAGCTCACCGAAAGCACCGGCCGCACCTTCGTGCTCGATTACCGCCCCGGCGCCAGCGGCGTAATCGCCATGACTTACCTCACCAAGGCAGCGCCGGACGGTTACACGATCCTGATGGGCTCGGGCGGGATCATCGGCACCACGCCGGCCTTGCGCCAGGACCTGCCCTACGATCCGATCAGGGACGTTGCCGCGGTGACCCTGTTGTACAAGCGTCCCACGGTGCTGCTGGTGCATCCAGGTCTGCCGGTGAAGAACGCAGCGGAATATATCGCCTATGCCAAAGCCCACCCGGGGCAGTTGAACTACGGCACGGTCGGCGCCGGGGGCTCGCCGCATTTCGCCGGCGCCTGGCTGCACAACCTGACCGGCACCAGCGTCACCTTCGTGCACTACAAGGGCACCGGCGCACTCATGCCGGACCTGATCTCGGGACGGTTGCAGGCGACCAGCACCACCATTTCCTCCAGCCTGCCGATGGTCAAGGCCGGCAAGCTGCGCCTGCTGGGAGTCACCACCTCGCAGCGCTCGCAGCTCCTGCCCGATGTGCCCACCCTGGCCGAGCAGGTGGCACCCGGCTACGACTTCTCCGGCTGGCAGGCAGTCATCGCCCCGGGAGGGACGCCAGCGGCGATCGTCAACAAGTTGCGCGCGGAGTTCGTCAAGGCGGCCAATTCACCCGATCTGAACAAGCGGCTGCTGGATGAGGGCGTGATCATGTCCCTCACCACGCCGGAGGAATTTGGCAGGTTTCTCGCCGCCGAAATCACCCGCTGGAAAAAACTGGTGCAGGACACCGGGATGAAGGTGGAAGAGTAGGCATCGCGAGGCGCAGATTTATTATTATCAAAATAGATAATAAATCCCCTATACGCCTTCATCAAGTGGTTAAATGTTATCAGTCATACCACAATATTTCAACCCAGGGCTTTCATGAAACGCAGTATCGCCATTATCGGAACAGGATGGGTCGGCTCCAGCGTCGCCATCTCCACGCTTCATTCGGGCGCTGCGGACGAGGTGCTGCTAGCCGACGCGAACGTTGACCTGGCGGAGGGCGAAGCCATGGACCTGGCCCACGGCAGCTCGTTCTATCCCACCGCGGCGGTGCGCACAGCATCGATCGAGCAAGCGGCGGAAGCAGAGGTAGTAGTGATCTCGGCCGGACGCAATGGCCGGCCCGGAGAATCACGCCTGGATCTGCTCCGGGACAACGCGGCCATCATCATGGGGATCGGCCAACGTCTCACCGGATGCCGCGGCACGATTGTCATGGTGACCAACCCGGTGGATGTACTGACCCGCGTGATGGCGGAGGCATCGGGCCTGCCGCCGGCGCGCGTTATCGGCACCGGCACCATGCTCGACACGGCCCGCCTGCATCAGGTGCTGGGCCGGGTCCTGCGGCTGGACCCTCATTCGGTGCATGCCCAGGTCGTGGGCGAACACGGCGACTCCGAAGTCGTGCTGTGGTCCGGCGCACGCGTCGGCGGCGTCCCGTTGAGAGACTGGCCCGGTTGGGACCGCGAACGGGAGGTTGCCCTCGCAGCCGAAGTCAAAACGGCCGCCTACGAGATCATTCGCCGCAAGGGCGCGACCAACCACGCCATCGGCCTGGTCACCGCGGATCTGTTGCGCTGCCTGCTGCGCGGGGAGCGCCGCGTTCTCACCGTCTCGCGCGTCCAGGAGGGCGCCCTTGGGCTGCGGGACGTGGCCCTGTCCCTGCCGACCGTGGTCAGCACCGAAGGCGCCGCCGAGGTGATTGTTCCGGAAATGGACCAGGACGAGCGCAATCGCCTTGAGCAGTCGGCAGATGTGCTGCACAAGGCGTTCAGACAACTCAGCCCGGTTTAGGCGTGCGGATACCAGACACCAGTACGCCAGCAGCGTGAACCACTTCAGGCCGGCGCCGGCTGCGCAGCGGCCTGAACCAGCGGCGCCTCCCGGATGGGCAAGTGCACCAGGGCGGCAAATATGCCCAGGGCGATGGCAATGTTCCAGGCCATGTCGTAGGCGCCGGTGCCGTCGTAGATCAGGCCGCCCAGCCAGACACCCAGAAAAGCGCCGATCTGGTGACCGAGAAACACCATCCCGCTCAACATGGCCATGTAGCGCAGCCCGTAGCGGTGCGCCACCAGGCCATTGGTGAGCGGCACCGTGGACAGCCACAGGAAGCCAATGCAGGCGGAGAACACGTATACCGAAACCGTGGTGATGGGCAGCAGCAGGAATACCGTGATCACGATGCTGCGTGAGAGATAGATGCCCGAGAGCAGGTATTTCTTGCTGTAGCGCCCACCCAGCCATCCCGCCAGAAACGAGCCGAAGATATTGAACAGGCCCACCAGGGCAATGGCGTGCACACCCAGATGGGCCGGGAATCCCTTGTCCATGAGGAAGGAGGGAAAGTGCACGGCAATGAAGACCACCTGGAAACCGCAGACGAAATAGCCCCAGAACAGCAGGTGGAAAGTGCGGTCGCGCCCGGCCTCGGCCAGGGCCTCGGACATCGACCGCTGCGGCCCGGTATCCACCGCCTTGCCCGCCAGACCGGCCGCCAGCGGCACGATCAGGGCCGCCATGGCGGCGTGCAGCAGCAGCGAGACATGCCAGTCCCAGGCGTCTATCCAGGCCTGCGCCAGGGGCAGCATGACGAACTGTCCCATGGAGGCGAAGGCTCCGCCCAGACCCAGGGCCAGGCTGCGCTTTTGCGGCCCTACCGCGCGCGCCATGACCGACATGACCACGCCGGTGGCGGTGCCGGAAATGCCCAGCGCGACAACGATACCCGCGGACAGTGTCAGGTCAGCCGCAGTCTGGGAAAACGCCATCCAGGCCAGCCCCAGAACGTACAGAACGGCGCCTGTGACCACGGTACGGCCGGCGCCATAGCGATCCGCCACCGCGCCAAAAAAAGGGCTGGCCAGGCCCCACATCAGGTTTTGCAGGGCGATCGCAAAGGAGAAGACTTCGCGGCTCCAGCCATTGGCCTGGGTCATGGGTTTGAGAAAGATTCCCGGGGTGGCACGCAACCCCATGGAAATGACCAGCACCGCGCAGCCGCAGGCCAGGATGATGGCCGGGGTGCGCCAGTTCCCCAGGGCGGACGAGGTCGGGGAGGAGGATGTCACAGAAGTCTCAGTAGGAAACTCAGTAGGAAAAGTGCGCCAAGCGGACTTCCTCACGCGGCACGTTGCGCTTCAGGGCTGCCAGATAGTGCTCACCCGGAAGATCGAACTCGTCGGTCAAAGCTTGCGCGCGAGCGCGCAGCACGCGCCAGGCGATTCTGCCGGGGCCGCCCTTGAAGGCAAAAACAATGGTGTTGACGCGGTCGGCCGCCTGCAACAGCAGCACCCGGCGGCCGAAGGCCTGGGCAATTCGTTCGGCATAGTCATCGACGCGATCGTCGTCGGACATGAAGTTCTGGACCAGTATTCCCTGCTCGCCAAGGGCATCAAAGGCCGTCTTGTAGAACGCCGGGCCGCACAACGCCGGGATCTGCCTGCCGTCGTCGAACGCATCCAGCAGCAGGACATCGGCGCTGCCCGGATGGCTGGCAACCCAGGCGGCGCCATCTTCCAGCACGGCGGCAAATCGCGGTCCGTCCGGCGGCAGATCGAAATAACGCCGGGCGGCAGCCAGCACTTCGGGGTTGAGCTCGATCGCGGTGACGTGGCAACGCGCATGGGAGCGGTGCAGAAAGCGCGCCATGGAGCCCCCGCCCAGCCCGATCATGAGCACGCGCCGGGGAGCCGGATGGAACAGCAGGAAGGCCATCATGGCGCGGTTGTAGTGCAGTTCCAGGCGGTCCGGTCGGGCCAGTCGCATGGCGCTTTGTATGGCATCGCCGCCAATGTGCAGGTAGCGCACCCCGCCTTCTTCGCTCACCGCCACGGCGCTCGCCCCTCCCAGGGGCCATTTGCGCTGGCGCACGCTGCTCATGAGCCGGTCCGCCGCGTCTGTCTGGGCGGCCGAGACGATGCCGGCAGATGCGGGACGGTGATCCCGAAAGCCGTGCGCAAGGACTGCCCGGCGCGATAGATGGCATGGCGCGCGGCGGCAACCTGGGCAGTCATGAGCGCAAAGCCGTGGATCATGCCGCC
>CAXNIK010000318.1:0-4347 GCA_964202115.1 Burkholderiales bacterium | reverse complement strand
GGCAGCGTGCTCGAGCTGAAGCCCTTGTTCGATCCCAGCCTGATCACCGCCTTCGCGCGGCTGAACGGCCAGACCGTGGGCGTGTTTGCCAGCAATCCGTTGCACAACGCCGGCGCGCAGGGTCCTGGTGCCTGCGAGAAGGCCACGGCCTTCGTCTGCCTGTGCGATTCCTTCCACATCCCCATGGTGATGCTGCACGACACGCCCGGATTCTTCATCGGCAGCGCCGCGGAAAAGCGCAAGATGCCGCTGAAGATCATGACCCTCAGCCTGGCCCTGCAGAACCGCAGCGTGCCCCTCCTGAGCGTCATCATGCGCAAGTCCTACGGCCTCGCGCATCGCACCATGGGCGGGGCAGGGGCCCAGGCCGATGTGCTGCTGGCCTGGCCGGGCGCCGACATTTCCTTCATGGCCGCGGACAGCTCGGTGGGAACGGTGTATGCGCGTGATCTGGCCAAGGCGGCGAATCCGGACGAGCTGCGCGCCCAGTACCTGGAGAAGGTCCAGGCCATGAACGCGCCCTGGGAAGCGGCCGGACTGAACCTCATCGACGATGTCATCGATCCCCTGGACACACGCAAGGAACTCATCGAGTACCTGAAACTGGTGTGCGGTCCGGACGGCGAGGGCGCACGCAGCGAGCGGCGGATGGCGAACTGGCCGTCGATGTACTGAGATGACGTGCAAAAACAGTCTGGCTATTAACCGGTTACAGAGACCTTGAGAATCCTCATCAGCAACGACGACGGCTATTTTTCCCCGGGCATCGCCGCGCTGGCCAAGGCACTGGGATCGCTGGGCCAGGTCACCGTGGTGGCACCGGAGCGCGACCGCAGCGCTTCTTCCAACTCCCTCACCCTGGACCGGCCGCTGTCGGTGCGCAAATCCGCCGACGGCTTCCTGTTCGTCAACGGCACGCCCACCGATTGCGTGCACCTGGCGGTGACCGGACTGCTGTCGGAACTGCCCGACGTGGTGGTTTCCGGCATCAATCACGGCGCCAACATGGGCGACGACACCATTTATTCGGGCACCGTGGCTGCCGCCACCGAGGGCTACCTGCTGGGTATTCCCTCGATGGCGGTGTCGCTGGTGGGCAGGGGGGCGCATCATTTCGAGACTGCCGGGCGCGTGGCCCGCGACATCGCCGAGCGCTTTGGCCGCAATCCACTGGGCCAGCCGGTGCTGCTCAATGTCAATGTGCCCGATCTGCCCTGGGAGGAACTCAGGGGCGTGCAGACCACGCGCCTCGGGAAGCGCCACAAGGCCGAGCCTGTGATCAAGGCCGAGAACCCGCGCGGCGAGGCCGTGTACTGGGTGGGCGCGGCCGGAGAGGCGGCCGATGCCGGTCCGGGCACGGATTTCCATGCCGTGGCCGGCGACTATGTTTCGGTGACGCCCCTGCGCGTCGATCTGACCCACGTCGAGCAGATCGACGGCGTGCGGCAGTGGCTGAAAAGCTGAGCGATGACGCCATGACCGCCTCCAAAGCACACGGCATAGGCTTCACCTCGCAGCGCACCCGCGATCGAATGGTCGAGCGGCTGCGCGCCAAGGGCATACGCGATGAGACCGTGCTCGCGGCCATGGCGGCGGTGCCGCGCCACCTGTTCGTCGACGAGGCGCTGGCCAGCCGCGCCTATGAAGACACCGCGCTGCCCATCGGTTTCGAGCAGACCATTTCCCAGCCCTATGTGGTTGCCCTGATGATCTCGGCGCTGCGCGCCGGGCGCGAGGCCGGCCTGGGCAAGGTGCTCGAGATCGGCACGGGCTGCGGCTATCAGGCGGCGCTGCTGGCCAAGCTGGCCAGGGAGGTGTACTCGGTTGAGCGCATCAGCGGCCTGCTGGAAAAGGCGCGTACCAATCTTCGCGGCCTGCGCATTGCCAATCTGCGCCTGGCGCATGGCGATGGCTCCGACGGGCTGGCGGCCGCCGCGCCTTTCGATTCCATCATCAGCGCCGCGGCCGCGCAGGAACTGCCGCCGGCCCTGAAGAACCAGCTGGCGCCAGGCGGGCGGCTGATCGCGCCGCTGCACATCAGCGCCGGGCAGAGCGAGCAGGCGCTGTGTCTCATCGAGCGCACCGCCACCGGCTTCACCGAGCAATGGATGGACGCGGTGCGCTTCGTGCCGCTGCGGGCGGGGAAGCAGTGAATCCGCGCCTGCTCATCCTGTCGGTGTGCGTGGCGCTGCTGGCAGGCTGCGCAAGCACGCGTCCCAGCGCGCCGGTCATCGACCGTCTTCCAACCACCACCGCGCCCAAGCCGCCGGCGGTGAAGCCGGTGGCGGTGGCACCCGCGCCGCCGGCCTCGCCAACATCGCCAACCACTGCACGGGCCGCCGATGCGCAGGAAGACACCTATATCGTGAAGCGCGGCGACACCCTGTACAGCATCGCGCTGGACAACGGCCAGGACTATCGCGAACTGGCGCAGTGGAACAACATCGACAATCCCAACCTGATCCGCATTGGCCAGGTGCTGCGCGTCAAACCACCGCCTGAAGCAGCGCCTGCCGCGGGCGTGCAGATCAAGCCGGTGGCCGGTGCCGGTAGCCTGGAGTCGCGGCCCCTCGGGGCAGCGGGGACGCAGCAGCCTGCGCCCGCATCTGCAAGTGCGCCCAAGCCCGCGGCAGCCAACGCTGGTGCCGGCGCCTCCAGCCTGCTCAAGACCGAGCCCCGTGCCCTCAGGCTGCCGTACTCCGAGGAAAATCTGGCCCTGCTGTCGCGCGAGCCCAAGCCTGCGGCACCGGCGGTGGCCTCGGCCGCGCCCGCCAAACCGGGCGCGGAAGTCAAACCACCGGCCGAAGCGGTGAAGCCTGCTGCTGCACCGGCACAGTCCCCAGCAGAGGCTGGGGACGAGGCCATCGAATGGGGCTGGCCCACCGCGGGCAGGGTTGCCAATGGTTTTTCCGAAAGCACCAACAAGGGCCTCGATATCGTCGGCAAGCAGGGGCAACCGGTGCTGGCCAGCGCCTCCGGGACGGTGTCCTATGTGGGCAGCGGCATACGCGGTTACGGCAAATTCGTGGTGGTGCGGCATAACAAGGAATATCTCAGCGTCTACGCCCATAACGACAACATCCTGGTGAAGGAAGGCCAGCGCGTGGTGAAGGGGCAGAAGATCGCGGAGATGGGCAACAGCGACGCCGACCAGGTGAAGCTGCATTTCGAGATCCGCCGGCAGGGCAAGCCCGTGGACCCGGCCAAATTCCTTGCGGAACGCTGAGACCGGAGAATCGCTCATGGCCCGCCATCCGGACGACGCGCGCGACGCGGATGACACGGACGATGCGGACGATGCGAACGATGAGGATGCCAGCCGGGATGAGTCCGATGTGCTGAAAGCGGTAGAGGCAGGCGAGCCAGCACTGCCGGCAGAAGCGGCAGAAGCGGTGGACGCGGCACCGGAAACAGAGACCGAGCCGCTGTCCGACGCCACCCAGGCCTACCTGCATCAGATCGGCATGAACCGCCTGTTCACGCCAGCCGAGGAACTCCACCATGCGCGCCTGGCGGCCCGGGGCGATTTCTCGGCGCGGCAGAAAATGATCGAGCACAACCTGCGCCTGGTGGTGAGTATCGCCAGGCATTACCTGAATCGCGGCCTGCCGCTGCTTGACCTGGTGGAAGAGGGCAATCTGGGGCTGATGCACGCCCTGGAAAAATTCGACCCGGAGCGCGGCTTTCGCTTCTCCACCTACGCCACCTGGTGGATACGCCAGAACATCGAGCGCGCCATCATGAACCACGCCCGCACCATACGGCTGCCGGTGCACGTGATCAGGGAGCTGAACACGGTGTTGCGCGCCCGCCGCCACCTGGAGGCGCATGGCGAGCGCGAGCCCGGCGTGGAGGACATCGCCCATCTCACTGGCAAGTCCACCGATGAAGTGAGGCAGATGCTGGTGTATGGCGAGCACACCGCCTCGCTGGATGCGCCCCTGGCCATGGACCCGATGATGTCCATGGGCGATGTGCTGCCCGACGAGGCACTGCCCACACCGGAATCGCTGCTGCAGTCGAGCGAGGTGCAGGGGCTGGTGGAGGAATGGCTGGCGCTGCTCACCGACCGGCAGCGCACCGTCATCGAATGCCGCTTTGGGCTGAAAGGGCAGGAGGTGCTGACGCTGGAGGAACTGGCCTCCCGCTTAAAGCTCACGCGCGAACGTGTGCGGCAGATACAGCTGGAAGCGCTGGCGGCGCTGCGAAAACTGCTGCGCGTCCGGGGGCTGTCGCGCGACGCATTGTTGTAGCTGGAAAGCACTGTTCAGGCTGATTGAATATGATCAATTTTGTAAAATAACATTATCTGTCGTGCATAAACAATATTAATGTAATCATGAATTC
>CAXNIK010000317.1:0-4351 GCA_964202115.1 Burkholderiales bacterium | reverse complement strand
CGGGGCGCAGGTCGCGTATCCAGGAACGCCAGGCGAGATTGGCATGGGCTTCGGTCTCCTGCGGCGCGCGCGGGCCGAAGTCCATCGCCTCCAGCACGCTGTTCCACGTGCGTGGCGGCGGAGGCGGCATGAAGCGGTTCCTGCCGGAGGTGTCGCCGCCATAGCGCATGCCCTTGAAAAACAGAATGCCGTCCCTGATGCCGCCGCGAACCATGCCCTGCGCTGTTTCCACCACCGCGCCCAACTGTACCTGCACTGCTGCCATGGCTGCTCTCCTTGTGTGATCTCGCGAATCTTATTCCCGCCCCTGGCCGCTTACCCGCAGCGGCCCTGATGTACTACTTGGCGTACTATCATGGCCGCATGGCCGCACAGCAGGTTCTGCTCCATACGCACTCTTCATCCGCCGATCAAGCAAGGAGGAACAATGCAAAAAACGATATTAACCGCAGCCGGACTTTTCTTCAGCCTGTGCGCCTCGCTGGCGCTGGCCCAGGGCAACTTTCCGAGCAAGCCGCTGCGCATGCTGGTGGGCTTCGAGCCCGGCGCGTCCACCGACATCCAGACGCGCCTGGTGGCCGCGAAACTGGGCGAGACCATTGGGCAATCCGTGGTGGTGGAGAACAAGCCCGGCGCCGACGGCGCGATAGCCGCCGCCATCGTCGCCAAGAGCGCACCGGACGGCTACACGCTGCTTTTCATCTCCGCCGGCCATGCCATCAATCCCAATTTCCAGGACCTGCCCTATCACCCGCTGAACGATTTCTCGCCCATCGTTCACACCACGTCGGCGCCGTTCTTCCTGGTGGTGCACCCCTCCGTCCCGGCGCAGAACGTCGCCGAGTTCATCGCCTACGTCAAGGCGCGTCCCGGCCAGCTGAGCTACGGCTCCTCGGGTGCCGGCGGCTCGCTGATGATGGGCATGGAGCTGTTCCTCAGCATGGCCGGCATCAGGATCACGCACGTGCCCTACAAGGGCGGGGCGCCCGCCACCACGGACCTGATCGCAGGACGCATCCAGGCCATGGTGAACAACGCCGCCTCGTCGCTGTCCAGCGTGCGCGCCGGCAAGCTGCGCATGCTGGGCGCCACCTCCGCCCAGCGCACTGCCATCGCGCCGGACGTCCCGGCCATTGCCGAGACGGTGCCGGGCTACGAGATGGACGCCTGGTACGGCGTCATCACTTCCAGGGGCGTGCCCGCTCCCATCCTGGCCAGGCTGAACGCCGAGATCAACAAGGGACTGTCCAACCCCGAGACCCGGCAGCTGTTCTACCAGCAGGGTTTCACCACCGTGGGAGGATCGCCGGAGCAGTTCACCAGGCTGCTGCAGGTGGAACTGGCCAAGTGGGCAAAGGTGGTGAAGGACAACAACATCAAGCCCGGTTGATCTTTACTCGCCGAATTTCAGTCGCTCAGCTTGATCCCCGTCTTCTTGATCAGGTTGTCCCACATGGAGTATTCCTTCACGAAGGCCTTCTTCAGGTCAGCCGGCGATGTCGGAGGTCCGGGTTCGGCACCGTCAACGGCGAAGCGCTCTTTCACATCCGGCGAATTGACGACCTGATTGATGGCGCGATTAAGCGCGATCTGCGTGCGCATGGGTGTGCCGGTCGGAACATACAGATAGTAGGAATTCCCCAGTTCGAAACCCGGCACCGTATCGGCAATCACCGGCACGTCAGGAAAGGCCGCCGAGCGCTTGGTGCCTCCGAAGCCTATGGCCTTCAACTTGCCGCTACGGACCAAAGGCGAGACGCTGGTGCCCAGGGCAAATAGCAGTTGCAGGCGCCCGCTCATCATGTCCGCGAAAGCCTGGCCGTTGCCTTTGTAGGGCACGTGCGTAAGCTTTGTTCCTGTGGCCAGTTGAAACTGCTCGAAGCCCAGGTGATTGACTCCGCCGATGCCCGAAGATCCGTAGTTCAGCTCGCCCGGGTGGCTCTTGGCGTAGGCGATCAGTTCCTGCACCGTGCTGATGTTGCGCGATGGAATGATGGCCAGAAAGTAGGATTGCGAAGTCGTCTGCGCTGCCGGGTCGAAGGCCTTGCGCACGTCGTAGTCCACCTTTCTGGTCACGCCGTTGAGTATCACCAGATTGCCCGAATGCAGCAGCGTGTATCCGTCAGGCGTGGCCTGCCTGAGCGTTTCCATGGCAATGGCGCCGTTGGCCCCGGCTCTGTTGTCCGTCAGCGCGGACTGCCCGGTGATCTCGCCCAGCTTGGTCGCCACGATGCGCGCGGTGATGTCATTGGCACCGCCCGCGGCGGAGCTCACCAGCAGGCGCATGGGTCGGTTGGGATAGTCGTCGATCAGGGGACCGGACTTGCCCTGGGCGCAAACGGCGGCACTCACCAGTGTCAGTACCGCCCCGGGTAACAGCAACCTGCAAACAATCGTGTTCATCTGTTCTCCTTGCCTGTTTTTCGTGTTCAATCCTGCTGCTCTATCTTCAGGCGCTTGAAGTCCGCCGCCAGCGCCTCGGTCTCACGCTTCACAAAGGCCGTGAATTCGTCAAGCGTCCCCGTCCACTGCTCGCGCTCGAAGCTTTCCTGCCGGGACTTGAATTCGGGCGACGCGGCAATCTGCGCCCACACGCCGCGCAGCTTCTGCAGCAGCGGTGGGGGCAGGGTCGCTACGGCATACAGCGCCTCCCAGAAGGTCAGGTCGGCCACTTCAGGATAACCGGATTCCTTGAAGGTCGGCAGGTCGGGAAGGATGCGCGAGCGCTGTGTGCTGGTCACGGCCAGTGCCCTGATCTGCGTCAGCTTCATGCGCTGGCGGGCGACGGCCAGCGTCGGAAAGTAGACCTGGATCTGGTTCGAGACCAGGGCCTGGTTCAGCGGATCGCCGCCCTTGAAGGGCACCATCTCCATGTCGATGCCGGCCGAGCGCTTGAAGCGCTCGGCAAGAATGGTGCTGACCCCGGCCGGCCCCAGCGAGCCATAGTTGAGCTTGCCCGGATTGGCCCTGGCATAGGCAACGAACTCGGCCAGTGTTTTCGCCGGCACCGAGACATTGATGATGAATCCGTAATAGGACAGGCCCGCCACGCCAATCGGCGTGAAATCCTCGAACTTGTATTGAGGGTTCCTGTAGGCAAACACATTGCTGGCGAGTCCAGGAGCGGCAAACATGATGGTGTAGCCGTCGGGTTTGGCACGCAGCACCTCCAGTGTGCCGATCAGGCCGCCGGCGCCGCCCTTGTTGTCCACCAGCACCGGCTGCTTGAGCTGCGCGGTCAGTTGCTGTGCCACGAACCGCGCCGTGACATCGGAATTCGAGCCGGCCGCGTACAGCGTGACCAGGCGAACCGGCTTCGCGGGATAGTCCTGGGCCTGAACCGGTATGCAAGGCAGCAACGCCAGCATCGCCACCGCACTGCAAAACAATCCGCTTGCACGCATGAGCTTCTCCCTCCTTGGTTTAGCGCCTGTTCAGCATGGATCAATATACTCACTTTTAATACTAAGTCATCAAATAATGGACATCAATGAGCATATTGTAATCAGACCGTCCGTGCCTATCGACTAGCCCGGATGCACCAGCAGCGAGACGATGGCATTGATGTCGGGACAATCCTCCAACTTGCGCAGCGCCGCGAAGGCCTGTTTCGCCCTGGCCCCGGCGATCTTCGCCTCGCCGGCGCAGTCGAGGAACTTGCCTTCCAGATCGTCCCAGGTGAGTTCGCGCGAAGGATGGCCGGGCGGTTTGGGCACGCGCATGCGGTCCTTCACGCCGTTGGTCAGTTCGATATCCACCTCGACAAAGCCGCGGCTGCCGGAGCTGCGCGTGTCGAACAACGGATCATCGCCGCGGCATTCCGGCGTCTCGTAGGCACGGGTACGCTTCAACATGTCGCCCACCTCGGGACGGCGCACTGCGGCGTCAGTGAAGGTCCAGATGCCATAGCGTCCGTCCAGCGCGCCGGCGGCGGCACCATATTCCATGCTGAACTTGCCTTCCAGCCCGGTCTGCGGGTCGGGGAAGGTCAGCACCTCCATGCCGCCCTCGGGCATGCGCACTTCCAGGCGCACCACGTCATTCGCTTCAAAGCCGTGCTTCGCCTTCAAGGCCAGCACGCCATCCATGCCGCGATGCATGGCATAACAACAGGGGAATTTCTTCAGCGCGATGCCGGGGTCGGCCACCACCCAGGGATTGCCAAGGCCGCGCAAGGCCACATCCGGATCGGACTCCTTCACGCCATAGGAGGCGAAAAAGCCGGCCTTGCCCTCCAGCGCATCCAGGGCCGCGGTGAAACCGCTTGAGGCCAGGTTCACCGCCTGCAACGCGTTGCGCGCGGCCAGACCGGTATGCAGCGGCTTGGTCATGGTGCCGAAGTTGCGCCGCA
>CAXNIK010000316.1:0-4382 GCA_964202115.1 Burkholderiales bacterium | reverse complement strand
GGCTGGTTGCCGGCCTGGTTGGCGGGCCTGGGCATGGCCAGCAGTTCCCTGGTGGTGGTGCTCAATGCCCTGCGGCTGTCAGGCCGCATTCAACCGCGGGCGCCTGCGTAATGGACATCCTGTATTTGCTGATTCCCTTGTCGGTGGTGCTGGTGTTTTTCATTCTGGCCGGTCTCTGGTGGGCGGTGGACCGCGGCCAGTTCGAAGACATCGAATCCGAGGGCGCGCGAATACTGGATGACTCCCGCGATGTGTGAGATGAGTTGGATGTTCGTCAAGCGACCAGGCGGTTTGCCATAGGAAACTCGTCCCGGTCCAACCAAGAAGAGGTAAAAATAGTGTTCTCCAATACGAAAGCGATCGCCTACAACGACACCGTGGTGCGCCAGTTCGCGATCATGACCGTTGTCTGGGGTGTGGTCGGCATGCTGGTGGGTGTGATCATCGCCGCCCAGCTGACCTGGCCGGAACTCAACTTCGGCATCCCCTGGTTGACCTACGGTCGATTGCGGCCCTTGCACACCAATGCGGTGATCTTCGCTTTTGGTGGTTGTGGCCTGTTTGCGTCGGCCTACTATGTGGTGCAGCGCACCTGCCAGGTCCGCATCTTCAACGACACGCTGGCAGCATTCACCTTCTGGGGCTGGCAACTGGTGATCCTTGCGGCGGCCATCTCGCTGCCATTGGGCTACACCCAAGGCAAAGAATACGCCGAGCTGGAATGGCCGATCGACATCCTGATCACGGTGGTCTGGGTTTCATTCGCGATTGTGTTTTTCGGCACCATCGGCACCCGCAAGGTGCGCCACATCTACGTGGCGAACTGGTTCTTCGGTGCGTTCATCCTCGCAGTGGCGTTGCTGCACCTTGTCAACAGCGCTGCCATTCCAGCCGGCATGATGAAATCCTACTCGGCCTATGCCGGGGTGCAGGACGCCATGGTGCAGTGGTGGTATGGCCACAATGCCGTGGGGTTCTTCCTCACCGCAGGTTTCCTTGGCATGATGTATTACTTCATCCCCAAGCAGGCCGGCCGCCCGGTGTACAGCTACCGCCTGTCCATCGTGCACTTCTGGGCGCTGATCTTCACCTACATGTGGGCCGGCCCGCACCATCTGCATTACACGGCTCTGCCGGACTGGACGCAGTCGGTCGGCATGGTCTTCTCGCTCATCCTGCTGGCACCGAGTTGGGGCGGCATGATCAACGGCATCATGACGCTGTCTGGCGCCTGGCACAAGCTGCGCGACGACCCGATCCTGCGCTTCCTGATCGTCTCGCTGTCGTTTTACGGCATGAGCACCTTCGAAGGCCCGATGATGTCGATCAAGACGGTGAACGCGCTGAGCCACTACACCGACTGGACCGTCGGCCATGTGCATTCCGGCGCGCTGGGCTGGGTCGGGCTGGTCACCATGGGCAGCATGTACTACCTCATCCCGCGCCTGTATGGCCGCACGCAGATGTACAGCGTCAAGGCGATCGAAGTCCACTTCTGGACCGCCACCATCGGCATCGTGATCTACATCGCGGCCATGTGGATTGCCGGTGTCATGCAGGGCCTGATGTGGCGTGCGGTGAACGCCGACGGCACGCTGACCTACACCTTCGTCGAATCCGTCAAGGCCACCTTCCCCTTCTACGTGTTGCGCCTGCTTGGTGGTTTGCTGTACCTCGGCGGCATGCTGATCATGCTGTGGAACGTACTCAAAACGGCCACGGCGGGCCAGGCCAGCATGGTCAAGATCCCGGCCTTTGCGGCACACGCCTGACAGGAACAAAAAGATGGAAAACAACACCACATCCTCCGGTTTGTCGCACGAGAAGATCGAGACCAACAACTTCCTGATGATCGTGCTGATCCTGATCGTCCTGCTGTTCGGCGGGCTGGTCGAGATCGTTCCGCTGTTCTTCCAGAAGTCCACCACCGAACCGATCAAGGGTGTCATGCCCTACACGGCGCTGCAATTGGCAGGTCGCGATGTATACGTCCGTGAAGGTTGCTACAACTGCCATTCGCAGATGATCCGCCCGTTTCGCGCCGAGACGCTGCGGTATGGCCACTATTCGGTGGCGGGTGAGTCGGTCTATGACCACCCGTTTCAATGGGGCAGCAAGCGCACCGGTCCGGACCTGGCCCGGGTGGGGGGCAAATACAGCGACGAATGGCACCGCACGCACCTGATTAACCCGCGCGACCTGGTTCCCGAGTCCAATATGCCGGCCTACCCGTGGCTTGAAAAGACCATGGTGGACGCCGCATCGATGCCGGCCCACATGAAGGCGCTGCGCATTGTCGGTGTGCCCTACACCGATGAGCAGATCGCCAAGTCCTCGGAAGAGGTCAAGGGCAAGACCGAACTCGAAGCGACCATCGCTTACCTCCAGGTTCTTGGCCTGGCCCTGAAGTAAGGCGGGAGGACACCATGGACGTCAATACCCTGCGCTCCATCACCACCGTGCTTGCACTTGTGGTCTTCCTGGGCATCGTGTTCTGGGCCTGGTCCAAGCGACGCAGCGCCGATTTCGAGCAGGCTGCCAACTTGCCTTTTGAGCAAGACTGACAACCCTCACAAGGAACAACAATGAGTGACTTTACAAGCAACTTCTGGTCGTTGTATGTTGCGGGCATCACGGTCGTCAGCATCGTTGCCTGCCTGGTTCTTCTCTGGGCAACGGGCAAAACCAAGCACATGACCGCCAGTGACAACACCACGGGCCATATCTGGGACGGTGACTTGCGCGAGATGAACAATCCCCTGCCGCGCTGGTGGGTCTACCTGTTTGTCATCACGGTCGTCTTTTCGCTGGCCTACCTGGTGATGTACCCGGGCTTGGGCTCCTACGCTGGCACGCTAGGCTGGAGCTCCACCGGGCAGCACACTGCCGAGATGGACAAGGGGGAGCGGGAAGTCGCCCCGCTGTACGCCAAATTCGCCGCCATGAAGACCGAAGATGTCGCCAAGGACCCCCAGGCCACGGCCATCGGCGGGCGCCTGTTCATGAACAACTGCTCGCAATGTCATGGCTCCGATGCGCGCGGCAGCAAGGGTTTTCCGAACCTGACCGATGGCGACTGGATACATGGGGGCACACCCGAGAAGATCGTGGAAACCCTCACCAAAGGCCGCACTGGCATGATGCCGCCGATGGTGGCGGCGGGAGGCACACCCGACGACGTGAAGAACGTCGCCCAGTATGTTCTGAGCCTGTCGGGTAGCCCGCACGATTCCGTCAAGGCCGCGTTGGGCAAGTCGAAGTTCGTGGCGTGCGGTGCCTGCCACGGCCCCGACGCCAAGGGCATGCAGGCCATTGGTGCACCGAACCTCACCGACGACATCTGGCTGCACGGTTATGGTGAAGCGGCGATCATTGCAATGGTCAACAACGGAAAGACCAATGTCATGCCAGCCCAGGCTGACAAGTTCAGCGCGGCGCAGATTCATGTGTTGGCATCGTATGTATGGGGCCTGTCCAACAAAGCCAAATAAGCGGGGGAGGGGCTGGGTCGGAGCGCGCAACCCAATCGATGTCGCAATTCAAGACCTGACCCCAGCCACCCTGACCCCTGACCCCAGCCACCCTGACCCCAGCCACCCCAGTTAAAAAGGACCCATTCATGGACCCATCTGTTGCCCCTGACCAGCCAGCCTGGTGGAAGTTTGGCCATCTCTGGATGGTGATTGCCGGCCCTGCGATCGTGGTGGTGGCGAGTTTTGTGACCTTGTACCTGGCGATCATCCACCCGGACCCGGTCGTCGATGCCGACTACTACCGCAAAGGTGTCGAGATCAACAAGGCGCTGGGGGGCAGGTCGGCGAGCCTCGCGCCGGCAATGGCTGGCAGGAACCATGCTGCCACGGGAGTCTTGGTTACGCCGGCAGTTGCAACGAAATAGGGCGTCGCCGCAGCCTGCCGAACGCTGCCGAACGCTGCCGCGACAGCGGCTGCGGGTTAGCTGTAAGCCTTCGGGTTGACGATGTCCCTCAGCGCGTCGGTGTTCAGGATCCGAACATGGCGCTGCTTGACTTGCACGATGCCGTCATCGACAAACTTGGAGAATGTCCGGCTCACTGTTTCGAGCTTGAGCCCCAGGTAGCTGCCGATTTCTTCGCGGGTCATGCGCAGCACCAGTTCAGACTGCGAGAACCCGCGCGCGTGCAGGCGTTGCACGAGGTTCAGCAGGAATGCGGCCAGCCGTTCTTCGGCACGCATGCTGCCAAGCAGCAGCATGACCCCATGCTCGCGCACGATCTCGCGGCTCAGGATCTTGTGTACATGCCGCTGCAGCGCATGGATCTCGTTGGAAAGGTCTTCGATGCGGTCGAACGGCATCACGCAGACTTCGGCGTCCTCCAGGGCGACGGCGTCACAGGTGTGTT
>CAXNIK010000315.1:0-4384 GCA_964202115.1 Burkholderiales bacterium | reverse complement strand
GGGGTTGCGCTAGATCAGACGTGCAGGCGGACGGAGCACGGCAGCACCGGCCGGGAAAACGGGAACTGCGGAGCGGCGCGAGACGCCGCGACTGGGTCGGGGTTTCACCGAGCTGGATGCAAGGGACGTGCGCCGGCCGCGGCTGCGGTTATCTGTGCTGCGGCACTGTCGATCAAGGGCACGTTAGTCTCATGACGGAGGCAATTTCGGCGCGATTATACGCCGCGACTTTGAAGGGTCAATATTGAACTTTGCCCATATGCCCATAAATGGGTACTCTGTCGCCCGCAGCAAGATTTAAGGGGGCCGCTGACGACAGGCTGTCGGCCGGGAACAATCCCCGAAGACGGCTGTCCATAGCGCCAAACGCGGCTGCCAGACTGTCTGGCCGCGCGCAAAATAATTAGCTGGAGGAAATCATGTCACGCAAGAGCCCATTTCTGGCGACGCTCACGCTGCTCGCCACGCTGTGTCTGCCGTTCTTCGCCCACCACGCCGGTGCCGCCACCTACACCGGCCTGAGCCTGTCCACGCCCTATCCGGACCGCAGCGTGGTGGCCGGGCAGCCGGCCATCATTCCGCTCACGGTGAAGAGCTTCGGCCTGGAGCCGCAGCAGGTGAAGCTGAACACCATCACCGTGCCCAAGGGCTGGACCGCCGAATTCCAGGGCGACGCCCGCAGCATCGGCTCGGTGTTCGTCGGCCCGGATGAAAGCCGTGATTTCAGCCTGCAGCTCATCCCCGGCAAGGAGGTCACCAGCGGCACCTACACCTTCGAGCTGGGCGCCGAGGGCACGCAGCACAAGACCACCCTGGCCATTACCCTGCGCATGGTGAAGAGCCTGCCCGACTGGCTGACCATCAGCGCCGCGCTGCCCACGCTCAAGGGCTCGGTCTCCACGCAGTTCAGCTACGACGTGCAGCTCTCCAACAAGAGCGGGCGCGACGCCACGATCAATTTCTCGGCCGAGGCCCCGCCCAATTTCGACGTGACCTTCAGCCCGCAGTACGGCTCGGAGAACGTCACCGCCATGCTGGTCAAGGCCGGCGAGAACAAGGCCATCAACGTCAAGGTGACGCTGCCCGGCAACCTCGAGGCGGGCGACTACCGCTTCACCGTGCGCGCCGCCTCGGGCGACTTTCGCACCCAGTTGCCCCTGGCCATGACGGTGGGCGGGAAAGCCGACCTCACCTTGAGCACACCCAGCGGCCAGCTCTCGGGCGAGGCGCGCATCGGCAAGTCCACCACGGTGTCGCTGACTGTGACCAACAACGGCAGCGCGCCGGCGCGCAATGTCACACTCTCGGCGCAAAGCCCCAACAACTGGAAGGTGGTGTTCGATCCCAAGGTGCTGGGGGAGATCGCGCCCAAGCAGACGGTGAACGTCAGCGCCGACGTCACCCCGGCCGACCAGTCCCTGGCCGGAGACTACATGGTCACCTTCCAGGCCAGCAGCGGCGCCGGGCAGGTCTCGGCCAACTACCGCGTTACGGTGCTGGTGTCCACGCTGTGGGGCATGGTGGGCCTGGCCATCGCCGCGCTGGCCATGCTGGTGGTGGGCTTCGCGGTGGTGAAGTTTGGACGCCGCTAAGGACATGCCGTGAGCAACCCGGTAATTCAGGCCCGCGGCCTGACCAAGCGCTACGGCTCGCATGTGGCCGTGGACGGCCTGGACCTGGAGATACAGGCCGGCGAGGTCTACGGCCTGCTCGGGCCCAACGGCTCGGGCAAGACCACCACCATCCTCATGCTGCTGGGTCTGACCGAGCGCGACGCCGGCGAGATCGCGGTGCTGGGCCTGGACCCGCGCCGCCAGCCCATCTCGGTGAAGCGCCAGGTGGGCTACCTGCCAGACTCCGTGGGCTTCTACGACGAATTCACCGCGCGCGAGAACCTGCGCTACACCGCCCGGCTGAACAGCATGTCCGATGGTGAGTCCGAACCGAGGATCACCAGCTCGCTCGAGCGCATGGGCCTGGCCGAAGTCATGGACAAGCGTGTCGCCGGATTCTCCCGCGGCATGCGCCAGCGCCTCGGGCTGGCCGAGATCCTGATGCGCGCGCCGCGCATCGCCATCCTGGATGAACCCACGCTGGGCCTGGATCCCACCGGGGCGCTGGAATTCCTGGAACTGGTGCGCTCGCTCAAACACGACGGCATCACCGTCATGCTCTCCTCCCACCATCTGCACCAGGTGCAGACGGTATGCGACCGTGTCGGCCTGTTCTATCGCGGCCGCCTGGTGCTCAATGGCACCGTGGAAGCGCTGGCCAGGGAAGTGCTGGGATCGGGCTGGCGGGTGCACCTTGAAGCCGAGGGCGAGAACGTCGCCCAGGCATTGCAGGCGGTACCCGGCGTCCGATCGGTTAGCGCGAAAGCCAACGGCCACGATCACGGGAACAGCCATGCCGGAAAAAGCAGCGGCCACTGGCTGATTGAATCCGAGACCGACGTGCGCCCGGCGCTGGTGCGCGCCGCGCTCGCCGCCGGCGCCGAGGTGCGCGAGCTGCACATGGAACTGGCCAGCCTGGACGAGGTGTATGCGCGCTATTTCGAAACGCGCGGCGCCGGACCCCATGCTGTGGGAGGGCAGTCATGAGCAACAATGTGAAACGCGAAGGCTCGCAATTTGCCGGCCTCGCGCCGGTGTTCTTCAAGGAATTCTCCGACCAGCTTCGCTCCTGGCGCATGCGCATCCTGGAAGTGCTGGTGCTGATCGCGGCCCTGGGCGCGGTGTTCGCCGCCGCCCAGACCATGAAGGCCACGGTGGCGGAGAACCCCTTCGCCTTCCTCGACCTGTTCACCTCGGCCAAGCAACCCATGCCGTCCTTTGTCACTTTCCTGGGCTTTTTCGTGCCCTTGGTGGCGATCAGCCTGGGCTTCGATGCCATCAACGGCGAGTTCAACCGCCGCACCATGAGCCGCGTGCTGTCGCAGCCCATCTACCGCGATGCCCTCCTCATGGGCAAATTCCTCGCGGCCATGGCCACCATCGCCGTGGTGCTGCTGGCGCTGTGGCTGGTGACCACCGGCCTGGGCATCTACGTGCTGGGCATTCCGCCCGGCGGCGAGGAAGTGGCGCGCGGAGCGCTGTTCCTCGTGGTAACGCTGTTCTATGCCGGCATCTGGCTGTCGATCGCGATGCTGTTCTCCATCATCTGCCACCAGCCTTCGACTTCGGCCATCGCCAGCCTGGGACTGTGGATCTTCCTCACCATACTGTGGCCGATCTTCGGCGAGTACGCCTCGCAGGCCATCGTCGGCCCGGTGTTCACGCCCATGGACCAGGTGAAGCAGGTGGAGCTCTCGGCCGCATTGGCGCGATTGTCGCCGGGCACGCTGTACGCCGAGGCGGTGCAGGTGCTGCTCAACCCGGCGGTGCGCAGCGTGGGCTCGGTGTTCTACAGCCAGATCCAGCGCGCCCTCATCGGCAACCCGCTGCAGCTCACCCAAAGCCTGGTGCTGGTGTGGCCGCAGGTGGTGTCGCTGCTGGCCGGCTGCTGCGCGTTGTTTGCGGTCAGCTACATCTCGTTTCAGCGGCGCGAAATCCGCGCCTGATCACCAATCCCGACAAGGAATCGACATGTCCAGCAATGATGCCACCGCGGTAACTCAAGCAGTTGAAGCATTGCATGCCGCAATCACTTGCGTCGACACAGCCGAACTCACCCGCTTGACGGCCGACGAGTTGACCTACGGACATTCCAGCGGAAGGCTCGAAACCAAGGCGGAATTCATCGAGGCGATCCGCAGCGGCAAGTCGGGGTTCTCCGAGATTGCAATCAGCAATCAAACGGTCAGCGTGATCGACAACGTGGCCATGGTGCGCCACGTTTTCCAGGGAAAGACTCTCGCCGGCGGCGGCAACAAGATCGGCGTTCTGACCATATGGCTGCGGCGGCAGGATCAATGGAAACTGATTGCCCGTCAGGCAGTCAAGCTGTAGCTTTGAAAAGTCCATAACAAACGAGGGGACGCATCCCCTGATGCCCCCTGCATCGGGGACCATGACGGTGCTTCTGTTATGGCATCCAAGAGCGTAATCTGCTGACTCTTGGAGAGAAAGCCATGAGCCAATTCCAGCACCGAACCGCGGGTTCACCCGCGCCCTTGAGCGTCGATCTGTCAAAACCCGCGCGCCTGTTCCCGAACACCCCGGAGATCGCTGCCATCGTCCGCAAGCTGGGCATGGTTCAGCACGGCAACAACAAACTGATTTCACCCGAACAGGTCACCGAAATCCTGAGACGCTTCAATGTCCCGGGCCGCGCCAGTTTTCGATCGTCAAAGCCATACCTTGCCGGCGGTTACCAGGGCGGCACCACGATGGATTTCGTGCAAACCTATCTGGATGCCATTCACTACCCCTGCTACCCCGTCGGT
>CAXNIK010000314.1:0-4397 GCA_964202115.1 Burkholderiales bacterium | reverse complement strand
GTCCTGGTAAGGCCCGGGCAGGAATCCCTTGATGGAGCAGTAGATGATGCGACGGTTGATGCTCCGCCCCCACTCGTAGCCCAGGCCCATGCGCTCGAGCGCGCCGGGGGCGAAGTTATCCAGCACCACGTCCGAGCGCTTCACCAGATCCTCGAACACCTTCTTGCCGCGGGGCTTGCTCATGTCCAGCGCCAGATACTGCTTGTTGCGGTTGAAGGCGTAGAAGGTCGTGCCCTGGTTGGCCATGCCGCGCGCCGTGTCGCCCACCTGCGGATGCTCGATCTTGATCACCTCCGCCCCCATGTCGGCGAGGATGATGCCCCCCGAGGGACCGGCGACGATGTGGGAGAGCTCGAGGACTTTGACGCCCTGCAATGGCAGCTTTTGTTTCGGTGCAGCGCTCACTGCGGGTACTCCCCCATTGATTGTGTTATTGGCAGGACAGAGCAAACAGGAATAAGGCGTGATGGAAAAAGCGTTTGAAATATAGCATGCCCCCAGGGCAGCTCAGACGATCCGGGAAGCAACTGCACCCAGTATTGAGCCAGCTTGAATGCCGGCAATGGATTAGCAATAGAATGTACCCACACAAAGGAGGTGGCAATGACCGCAAGATACAGCGGACATATCGATCACGCATCAGCGTGGCGCGGCAGCGAGTTGCAGGACCGTGACAACTGGATAATCCACCTGACCCACCAGGACATCGAGGAGCTGGATGCGGCATTACAGACGGCAAGCGCCACCGGCAAAGCGGCCACGGCCCTGACTCGCGAGGATTTTCCGCTGAAGCACCTGCCTCTGACCGTGGCCGGTTGGGTGAAGGAGGTGAATCAAGGCAGGGGATTTGTGTTGGTACGCGGCCTCCCGGTTCAGCGTTACAGCGACGCGGAAGTGCGCACAATATTCTGGGGTCTGGGCCTGCATCTGGGCTCTGCGCTGTCGCAGAACTCCTATGGCGAGCTTCTGGGAGACGTGTACGACGCCGGCGCAAAAATGGGTACCGGCAAGGTGCGCGGTTACCAGACCAATTCCTTTCTGAAATTCCATACCGACCGCTGCGACATCGTCGGCCTGCTGTGCCTGCAAAAGGCGATGCAGGGCGGTATCAGCAGCATCACCAGTTCGCTCGCCATCCATAACGAGATACTCGCCGCGCACCCTGAGTATCTGCAGCCTCTCTATGACGGACTGCTCTACGCCAATCTCGAGGAAGGCGGCGACTACTCCACCTGGCGCGTGCCGGTCTACAGCTTCACCGATGGCGTGCTGAGCTGCCGGCTGTCGAGAAACACCATCGAGTCGGCACGCACCATGGGCCTGGCCAAATACACCGACCTGGAAGTTGCCGCGCTGGAGTATCTGGATACTCTCGCCGCCCGCCAGGACCTGCGACTGGACATGAACCTGCAGCGCGGCGACATGCAGTTCATCAACAACTACACCACACTGCATTCGCGCACCGAATACCAGGACCATCCAGACAAGGCAATGCGCCGGCACATGGTCAGACTGTGGATCAAGACGATGCCCCGGCGTTCCGTCGCCACGCATTACGACAAGGAATACAACGGCGTGCCCAGGACGCTGACGCGCCAGGTCGCTGCGGTGTGATACAAAACTGAACCCACAAGCACCCACATGGAGAAGGCAATATCATGATCACCGACGCACAGGTCCATCTCTGGCCGAGCAATGGCCCCGAACACCCCTGGGCAGACAAAGCCGAGACGCACCTGCCCGAGCCCATGACGGGCGAGCGCATGCTGGGGCTCATGGACGAGGCCGGCATAGACCGCGCCGTCATCTCGCCGGCCGGGGTGCTGCCCGATCGCGGCCCGGCCTATGCGCTGGAAGTTGCGGCAAAGTACCCCAGGCGCTTCCGTGTCATGCCCTGGTTCATTCCGAGCAAGCATTTCGACCTGCTGCCCAAGTGGATGGACACACCGGGTGTGTGCAGCCTGCGCCTGTCACTGAATGAGGACAAGCATATGCAACTGCTGGGCGATGGCGGCCTGGAACCGCTATGGACCGCCTGCGAGCGCCAGCACATTCCCGTCGCCCTGTTCCGCCGCGATGGACTGGGCGTGGCCGAGGACGCCATCCGCAAGCACCCCGGCATTCCGTTCATCATTGATCATTTCAACTGGGCCACCGACGATGCCAACCGGGAACGCAAGATCGACGAGATGGAGTCGCTGGCGAAGTATCCCAATGTCCACATCAAGGTCTCCTCGCTGCCCAAGCTGACCAAGTCACCGCCGCCCTATGCCGAACTCGAACCCTTCATCAAGCGCGTGCACGCCGCCTACGGCGCAAAGCGCCTGATGTGGGGATCGGACCAGACCCAGATCATGGCCATCAAGAACGGCAGCTACAGCGACAACGTGGATATCGTGCGCGTCTCCGCTGCGAAGTACCTGCCAGCAGAAGACATCGCCTGGATGCTGCACGGCACGGCAGCCAAGGTGTTCAACTGGCCCGAAGCCTGAAATAATGTAATCAGAATTACGCCTGACTCATTGATTGCTCTATTACTACAACATCAATGTAATCATACGTAATATTCCGGAAGATGACCGGCGGCGATCGCGCGTGACGCTGAGCAAAGTCAGCCAACGGAGACCGACTGCAGACGCCGTAGCTCGGCCTCCAGCTCGGCGATGCGCAGGTCACGCTTTTCCAGCGCGGCCGCCACGTCCGCCGCCTCGAAGCGCTGCGGTATGTGCTGCGGGCAGTTCACATCCCAGGCGGTGACGGTAAAAAGAATCACCTGCTCCGAACGCGCCCGATAGTCTTCGGGCATCAGTCGCCCCACCAGCGCCTCGTCGTTCTCGATGACGCGGGCCGTGCCCCAGATCTTGATGCGACGCCGATTGGCATAGTCGATGAGGAACAGGTGCACCTTCGAATTTTCTTCGAGGTTGCCCTGCGTGATGTACTGGCGGTTGCCCGCAAAGTCGGCGAAGGCAATCGTATGCTCATCGAGCACGCGCAGGAACCCGGGCGGCCCGCCGCGGTGCTGGATGTAGGGCTGACCCTGCACGTTGGCGGTCGCCAGGAACACGCTTGTCTGGGCCTCGATCTCGCTCTTCAACTCAGCGGTGATGGACTGCTTCCATGAGCCATTGCTCTCCATGCGCTGATAGGCCGCGCGCGAGCCCTTGCGCTCCTGGATCGCTTTCACCACCTCGGTGAACGCGACATCGCTTGCGTAGGCTGCCGGCTGTTGCCCGGTGGCCGTCGCGACTGAGGAAGGGGAAATGGGTGTGCGGAACATGGCGATGGCTCCTGGCTTGGGTTAAACCGGTCAATTCCGGTAAGAGAAACTATAGATATTCCCGATTTAAATAACTAGAATGCTTTTTATGGAATATTTCTCCCAATAATTGGAATAATGGACCGCCTTGATGCCATGTCCGTCTTCTCCGCCATCATCGATGGGGGGAGTCTGTCGGCTGCCGGGCGGCGACTGAACCTGCCCCTGGCCACCGTCAGCCGCAAGCTGGCAGACCTGGAGGCGCATCTCAACGCGCGGCTGATCACGCGCTCGACGCGCAAGCTGGTGCTGACCGATGCCGGGCGCGACTATCTCGCCGCCTGCCGGCAGATCCTGGAGCAGGTGGACGAGGCCGAACGCGCAGCAGGCGGGGCCTATACCAACGTCAAGGGCCAGCTCGTGATTGCAGCACCTATCGTGTTCGGGCGTCTGCACGTGGTGCCGGTCGCCGCTGCGTTTCTGGAACAGCATCCGGATGTGGACATCCAGCTGCGGCTGGGCGATCGAAACGTCAACCTGATTGAAGAGCATGTCGACCTGGCGCTGCGCATCGCCCAGCTGCCCGACAGCAACCTGGTTGCAACGCAGGTGAGCTCCATCCGCCGCGTGGTGTGCGCCAGCCCGGCTTACCTGGAGCAGTTCGGAATGCCGCGCAGCATCGATGAGCTGGCAGCGCACCGCTGCATCAGCTTCGATGGCCTGGATGGCACCAACTCATGGACCTTTGCCGGGCAAGGCGGCGAAAAGCGTCAGGTACCCATCCACTCACGCTTGACGGTATCAACAGCCGATGCCGCGATCGAGGCAGCCGCGCTGGGCCTGGGCCTGACACGCGTGCTGTCCTACCAGGTTGCCGATGCCCTGCGCGACGGCCGGCTGGTTCGCGTGCTGGCGGACGACGAACCGCCAGCGGTGCCGGCCAGCCTGATCTACCCCGGACAGGGACGGCTGCCGATGAAAAGCCGCGCCTTCATCGACTTTGCGGTGATGCGCATTCGCGAGCGACTGACATCGCCTGACGCTTCGGTTATTCCATTTCCATATCATTAGTGTAATAATAGCGGCATCTCATCAACCCCTTGAGGTGTGCGATGGCCAGACCGGCGCGTGGTGCGGA
>CAXNIK010000313.1:0-4409 GCA_964202115.1 Burkholderiales bacterium | reverse complement strand
ACCAGCGCGCGCAGGAGCAGCATCTGCGCCAGGCTCATGCGTGCATGCGGCGGCATCTCGAAGGCGCGGAATTCCACCAGTCCCAGGCGCCCGGTGGGGCCGTCGGGCGAATACAGCTTGTCGATGGAGAATTCGGCGCGGTGGGTGTTGCCGGTGAGGTCCACCAGCAGGTTGCGCAGCAGCCGGTCCACCAGCCAGGGCTTGGGACTTTCCTCGCCGGCGGTGAGGTGCATGTCCATCTGCTGGAAGGCGATGTCCAGCTCGTACAGGTTGTCGTCGCGCGCCTCGTCCACGCGCGGCGCCTGGCTGGTGGGGCCGATGAACTGCCCGCAGAATATGAAGGACAGCGCCGGATGGTTCTGCCAGTAGCCGATGAGGCTTTTCAGCAGGTCGGGCCGGCGCAGGAAGGGGCTGTCCGCGGGCGTGGCACCGCCCAGGGTGACGTGATTGCCGCCGCCGGTGCCGGTGTGGCGTCCGTCGAGCATGAACTTCTCGGTCCCGAGGCGCGTGAGCCGGGCCTCCTCGTACAGCGCGGTGGTGGTGGCGACCAGCTCATCCCAGCTCGCGGCGGGATGGACATTGACCTCGATCACGCCGGGGTCGGGCGTGACCGCCAGCACTTTCAGGCGCGGATCGCGCGGAGGCATGTAGCCTTCCAGGCGCACCGCCAGCTTCAGTTCGGCCGCGACCAGCTCGATGGTGGCCACCAGGTTGAGGAAGTCCTCGATGCGTTCCACGGGCGGCAGGAACACGTGCAGGCGGCCTTCGCGCACCTCCACGCACAGCGCCGTGCGCACCACTTCGGCCGGGGTGGTGGCGACGATCGGAGGCATTTTGCGTATCCGCTCGCCGGCGACCCGGGCATGCGGGTCGTGCAGCACCCCGCGTTCGGCATAGGGATCGATTGAGTGCCTGGGCTCCACATCCACCGGTTCGATCTCGGGCAGCGAGTTCAGCGGCAGGCGCACGCCCAGGGGATGGCTGCTGGCAATGACGAACAGGCGCTCGCGTCGCAGCGGCCAGAGCGAGCTTTCCCATTCGGTGTCGGATGTTGCGTCCTCGGCATCGACCGCGCGCGGGCGCAGCGGCAGCACCTGGCCCACGGCCTGGTCCAGGCCGCGTTCGAGCAGACGCATTACCCGGGCGCGGTCGTCGTAGCTGGCCAGCGGCGTTTTCTCGGGATCGAAATTGACCGGGAGGTTCTGTTCTTCAGCCAGCGCCGGCAGAGGGTCCTCGTAGGCCGGGATGATGAACAGCGCGTCCAGGCCGAGCTTCGCCGTGAGCAGATCCATGAAGCGTCGCGCGTCGGCCGCGACGGCGGTGGCGGGCGAGGCCTCGCCTGAGATCAGCGCCGGGTCTTTCCACACCGGTATGCCGTCGGCGCGCCAGATGATGGGCAGCGCCCAGCGTGGCACGGGCTCGCCCGGATACCACTTGCCCTGGGCATGCATCAGCAGGCCGCCTGAGGAGAAGCGCTTGTGCAGGCGCCAGGCCAGTTCCTCGGACTTGGTCCATTTCTCCGGCGACAGCGCGGTGATGTTCCACTCCGGGCCTTCCATGTTGTCCACGGAGACAAACGTGGGTTCGCCGCCCTGGGTGAGCTGCACCTTGCCCGCGGCCAGGTCGGCATCGACCTGGCGGCCCAGCGCATCGATGTGCAGCCACTGGTCTTCGGTGTAGGGCTTGGTGACGCGCGGGTCCTCGTGGATGCGCGTCACCTTCATTTCGAACAGCAGCTCCGATTCGCAGGGCCCGGTGAAGCCGGACACCGGCGCGGCGCTGGAGGGGATGGCGGTGGCGGCCAGCGGAATGTGGCCTTCGCCGGCGAGCAGGCCGGAGGTGGGATCCAGTCCCACCCAGCCCGCGCCGGGGATGTAGACCTCGGCCCAGGCATGCAGATCGGTGAAATCGGCAGTCGGGCCGGAAGGGCCGTCCAGCGATTTCACGTCGGCGGCGAGCTGGATGAGGTAGCCGGAGACGAAGCGCGCCGCCAGGCCCATGTGACGCAGGATCTGCACCAGCAGCCAGCCGCTGTCGCGGCAGGAGCCGCGGGCCAGCTCCAGCGTCTGGTCCGGGGTCTGCACCCCGGGCTCAATGCGCACCAGGTATTTGATTTCGCGTTGCAACTGCTGGTTGACCGCCACCAGGAAATCGGCGATGGGCATGCCCGGCATGTAGCCGGCGCGCCTGAATTCGACCAGCCACGTGGCGAAGCGCGGGCCGGGAAGGCCCTTCTCCATGTAGGGCGCCAGCTCGCGCGCCAGCGCCTCCGGATAGGCAAAGGGAAATTTTTCCGCCCAGGGCTCGACGAAGAAATCGAAGGGGTTGATGACCGTCATGTCGGCCACCAGGTCGACGGCGATCTCCAGCTCGCGCGATTCCTTCGGGAACACCAGGCGCGCGATGTAGTTGCCGTAGGCGTCCTGCTGCCAGTTGATGAAGTGCGTGGCCGGCTTTATCTGCAGCGAGTAGCTGTGTATGGGCGTGCGGCAATGCGGCGCCGGGCGCAGGCGCACCTCATGCGGGGACAGTGCCGTGGTCCGGTCGAAGGTGTAACGGGTGAGATGGTGCAGGGCGACGCGGATGGTCACTTCTCACCCCTTGCGATTGCGATTACTTGAATATCTCGCCCTGATACTGGTTGCGCGTGGTGCTCTCGTCGTTCCAGTTGGGGTCGGGCAGCTGGGCGAACACGCGGCGCAGGCCCTCGCCCCATTGCGTGTGGATCATGTTGAAGTAGGCGTCCGATTCCATGATCCTGCGGCGCAGCCCGAAGCGCAGGCTTTCGCGCTCGTACCAGGCCAGGTCGATGGGCAGGCCCACCGAGATGTTGGAGCGCATGGTGGAGTCGAAGGACACCAGCACGCACTTGGCCGCCTCCATCAGCGACGAGGAGGGCTTGACCACGCGATCGATGATGGGCCGGCCGTACTTGGTCTCGCCGATCTGGAAGAAGGGTGTCTCCGGCGTCGCTTCGATGAAATTGCCTTCGGTGTAGACCTGGAACAGGCGCATGCGCTCGTCCTTGATCTGTCCACCGAGGATGAATGAGGCGCTGGAATCGATATTGTTCGCGTGCAGGTATGCCGCATCGCGCTCTCTCACTTCGCGCAGGCTTCGGCCGAGCAGCGTGGCCACGTCGAACATCGACGCGGACGCCCAGATGTTGCCCTGCGGGTCGTCGCGGCGGCTGTGCTGCTCCATCAGGTTGATGGCGTTCTGGGTGACCGAGAGATTGCCCGAGGTCAGGACGATGATGCAGCGATCGCCGGGTTGCTCGAACACCTTCATCTTGCTGAAGGTCGAGATGTGGTCCACGCCGGCATTGGTCCGCGAATCGGATGCGAACACCATGCCGGATTCCAGCAGTATTCCGACGCAGTAGGTCATGTCTGGTTATCTGAGTGTGAAGCCGAGAGCATGAATCGATCAGGCGTGCAGGTTGAGGGCGGCTTGTATTGTAATCGACCGCGACCGGTGTGCACCCATAAGCGGGTGAGGTGTCCTCAGGCATAGTCCGGAACCAGGAAATGCTGATTGATCTCGGTGTTGAGGGCATCTATCTTGTCCAGGAAATTCATCAGGTATTCGTGCAGACCCAGCTCGAACACCTGCTCCGGCCGGCCGTAGTGAAGCTGGGCGTGGATCTCCCCGGCAAGGCGTTCCGGCTCGCGCCGCTCGGCGTCGGACAGGCCCTGCAGGATTTCGTAGATGTCGTTCATGCAGGCGTGCAGGCTGCGCGGCACGTCCGGGCGCAGGATCAGCAGCTCGCCGATGCGGAACGGGGTGATCACGTCGCGGTATATCTTGCGGTAGGCCTCGAAGGTGCCCACCGAGCGCAGCAGCGATCCCCACTGGTAGTAATCGACCGCGCCGCCCACTTCGTCGATGGAGGGCAGCAGGGTGTGGTATTTCACGTCCAGTATGCGCGCGGTGTTGTCGGCGCGTTCCAGGAAGGTGCCCAGGCGGATGAAGCCGTAGGCCTCGTCGCGCAGCATGGTGCCGAAGGTGACGCCGCGGAACAGGTGCGAGCAGTTCTTCACCCAGTCGAAAAAGTTGCTCACGCCGCGGGCTTCCACCATGACGTAGCTCAGTGTGCGCATCTCCAGCCAGGTGGCGTTCAGGCTTTCCCACATTTCCGAAGTGAGGCCGCCGCGCTGGCCGCGGGCGTTCTCACGCGCCATGTACAGCGAGGAAAAAATGGAGGTGGGATTGCTCGCGTCGAACACCATGAACTGCATCACCTTTTCCGCAGTGAGCTCGCTGTGCTTGGCGTAATACTGCGTGGCCAGCCCGGTGATCACCAGCGGCAGCGACCAGGGCTCGGCCCATTTTTCCCCGGCCTCCATGACGCGGTAGGGCAGCAGCGCCATGCGATAGGTGACATCCAGTATGCGCGCGGTGTTCTC
>CAXNIK010000312.1:0-4416 GCA_964202115.1 Burkholderiales bacterium | reverse complement strand
ATCTCGGAACCGCCCTTCATGGCCATCCCGTTCCTGCCTGGCCTCGTCGCGACCTATGGAGGGTTCCTGGTGAATCCGCAAGGACAGGTGCTCGATTGGGACCACAAGCCCATTCCAGGCCTGTACGCCGCCGGGCTCGCCATGAACGGCAGCACCACCGGAGGCGCCGAGAACCAGGAAGGGGCTTACGTGGGCTTTCAGGCCACAGCTTTGATTTTCGGCCTGTTGGCTGCGGAGAGCGCTGCCAAAGCTTGAGCGGGCGCCGGGTTTATTGCCATTAGTGCGGCCGGTCGCCCTTGGCCAGGGCGCGGTATAGCGTTCGTTCCTGGCTGTGGTCGAAATCGGTGGGGGCCTTGTGCATGGCCTGGCGGTTGTCGACGATGAGCATGTCGCCGATATCGTACCTGTGCCACAGGACAAATTCGGGACGGATGGCCACATCCAGCAACTCGAAGAAAAACGTCTGCGATTCTTCGGGGCTCATGCCGAGGATGTGATCGACCTTGCTCTGGTGGAACCAGATCGCCTTGGTGCCGCTTTCGGGGTGCGTGCGCACCAGCGGGTGCACGGTCAGCGGTTTTTTCATGGCGGCCTGGTCGGCGAGCACATCCGGATTGTGATTCTTGGCCAGCGCGCTGCTGATGAGCGTGTTGGCCGTTTTCATGTCCTTGATGCGCTCCTTCCAGTCATCGGGCAGCGCGTCGTAGGCGGCGCGCATGTTGCACACGCCGGTGGCACCTCCCTCGTCGGGCATTTTCACCCCGTACAGCATGGTGCACTTGGGCGGGCATTCCAGGTTGACGTGATCGGTGTGCCAGCGGCGGTCGGTGGGGTTGTTGGCCGGCTTGCCCGTGCTGTCCAGGTTGCGGTTGGACACCACCCTCACCAGCGGCACGTCCTTCATGGCATAGCGGGGATTCTGGTCCGGCATGAGTTCGCCGAACACCTCCGCGGCATGCTGGTATTGCAGCGGTGTCAGGTCCTGGCGCTTGATGATCAGCACGGTGTTGTCGACCAGCGCGTCATTGAGTTGCTTGCGGGTGACGGCATCGACCGGTTCGCGCAAGTCAATACCGGTGACTTCTGCTCCGATGTGCTCCTTGATCCTGGTGATGTTCATGGCGCTCCTTTTGGATTGTTGCGCTGCCGCATCCGGTTCATGCTTCCGGCTTTGTCGCGGGGCTGGTTATTCCTCCTTACTTATATCAAGATACTTCACTGAAATACAAAATAATCATTTCCGCGTTAGAGAATGATCGAAACCTGATCGAAACCTGATCGAAACTGAGGAGGTTCGCCATGCTGCAGAAGGCACCGCTGCTGACTTTGCTGCTTTTTGCTCTCCTGTTTGCTCCACATGCCCGATCCCAGGCATACCCGGATCGGCCGATCAGGGTGATCGTGGCCTACGCGCCGGGAGCCACCGACGCTGCTGCCCGCGTCGTCACCAAGCCCATGTCCGTGCTCCTGGGACAGCCGATGGTGATCGAGAACAAGCCGGGTGCGGAGGCGGGCATCGGTTCCTCGTTCGTGGCCAAGTCCGTGCCAGATGGCTACACGCTGTTGTATACGCCTTCGTCCAGCATTCTCCGTCCGTATTTGTCGGCTGAAATGCTCTACGACCCGCTGGCGCTGACGGCAATCGGCAGAGCCGTGGGCACGGTGAACATCCTGGTGATCAGCGCCGTGCATCCGGCGAGGACGGTGTCCGAACTGGTGGCCCACGCCAAGGCCAATCCCGGCAAGGTGACCTACGGGTCGGTCGGCGGCGGCAGCGCGCAATTGGCCGGCATGTTCCTGGAGAAACTGGCCGGCGCTGAATTCACGCACGTGCCCTACAAGGGAACGACGCCGTCCATGGTCGATCTGATCGCGGGGCGTCTGACCTTCATCTTCTCAGGCGTGGGTCATGTGCTGCCCAACATCAGGGCGGGCAAGCTGCGGGTCCTGGGCGTGACCGGCGAGGAACGCCACTTCCAGCTTCCGGACATTCCGACCATGACCGAAGCCGGTGTGAGGAACTTCGATCTGCCGCCGATCTGGCATGCGCTGGTCGGACCGTTGAAGCTGCCCCGGCCGGTGGTGAACAGGCTGAACGATGCGCTGCGTACTTCGCTGGCCGATCCGGAGGCGATCAAGGCCATCAACGCCCTGGGCTACGAGCCCATCTACTCGACTCCGGAGCAGATGCAGGCGCAGATGCTCAGCGATCACGACAATTGGGGCAAGATCGTCAAGGCAGCGAACATCACCAAGCAATCGCTGTAGGAAAGAAAATGAGCTCATCCGATCTGTCCCTGCCCGACACCAACCTGTTGATCGACGGCCGTCACCTGCCGGCTACCGGAGGAAAGGTGATGAACACCCTCAATCCGGCCACGGGGCTGCCGATCACGCAGTTTGCCGAGGCCGGTCCCGAGGACATTGACGCCGCAGTGCTATCGGCGCATCGCGCCTTTGGCGCCGGGGTCTGGTCCGAGCGGCCGGGCATTGAACGGGGTCGCGTGCTGTGGCGCGTATCCGAAAGGCTGCGCGAGGAAGAGGCGAGCCTGTCCATGCTCGAGAGCGTGGATGCCGGCAAACCGCTCGCAGCCACGAAAAGACAGGACTTGCAGGCCGCCATCGATTGCCTGGCGTACTACGCCGGGTGGGCGGACAAGATCGAAGGCCAGGTGGTCCCCACCCGGGCCAGTGCCTTCACCTACATTGCCCAGGAGCCCATCGGTGTGGTCGCGGCCATCGTGCCCTGGAACTTTCCGCTGATGAACGCGGTGTGGAAAATCGCGCCGGCGCTGGCCTGCGGTTGTTCGGTGGTCCTGAAACCGGCGGAACTCACGCCCCTGTCCGCGCTGCGGCTGGGGCAGATCTTCCTGGAATGCGGACTGCCGCCCGGCGTGTTGAACGTGGTGCCTGGACTGGGCACGGTGGCAGGGCAGGCGCTGATCGAGCATCCGCTGGTGAACAAGATCGCCTTCACCGGCTCGCCGAAGATAGGCAAGCACATCCTGCGCACCGCGTCAGACCGGGCGCTGAGCGTGGGTGTGGAACTGGGCGGCAAGTCGGCCTGCGTGGTGTTCGCCGGCGCCGATCTGGAGGCCGCCGCGCGGGCGGTGTCATCGGGCGCGTTCTTCAACGCCGGACAGGTATGCTCGGCCGCGACACGCCTGTTTGTGGAGAAATCGGTCCATGATGAGTTCCTTGCGCTGCTGATCAAGCGTGCCTCGGCCATTCGAACCGGCGATCCGCTGGCCCCGGATACCACCATGGGTCCGGTGATCTCCGGCAAGCAGCAGGAAGACATATTGAATGCGATCGCAGAGGCCAAGCGCCAGGGAGCAACAGTCGCCTTTGAGGGGAAGCTCCCTACCCTGAACGGATACTTCATCGCGCCCACCATTTTCACCGGCGTGCGCCCCGACATGATGGTGGCGCAGAATGAAATCTTCGGCCCGGTGCTGGGGGTGGCGGCCTTCGAGGGCGAGCAGCAGGCCGTGGAACTGGCGAACAACAGCCGCTACAGCCTGGCCGCCTCGGTCTGGACCCGCGACATCGGACAGGCGCATCGCATGGCCAGGAAGGTCCGCGCCGGCACGGTGTGGGTCAATACCTACGGTCCCACCGACACCCGCCTGCCCTGGGGAGGCATGGGCGGGGACTCGGGCTTCGGGCGGGATCTGGGGCGTGAGGCGCTGCACAATTACACCGAACGCAAGACCGTCTGGATACAGACGGGCTAAGTACAAGGTACAAGGCGGGCCGAACCCTGCACGGCGTAGCGGCGCCGATGCTATTCTTGCGGTCTGGCGGTTGCACGTTCACACATAAGGCGTCGGGCCCAGGGTACAGACAGGGCCCGAAGGCGCCGGTGCATTCCGTAACCAATGATGCACACAAAAGGAGGTTTCAGCATGGCTGGTGCTCTTGAAGGCATACGCGTAATCGATTTCGGTCAATACATCGCCGGCCCCATGGCGGCGATGTTTCTCGCGGATCAGGGAGCGGATGTCATCCGCGTCGATCCACCCGGCGGACCGCGCTGGAACACCCCGGCCAACGCCACCTGGAATCGCGGCAAGCGCAGCATCGTGCTGGACCTCAAGAAGCCTGAGGACCTGGCCACCGCGAAAAAGCTGATCGAGACGGCCGACGTGGTGGTGGAGAACTTCCGCCCCGGCGTGATGGACCGCCTGGGCCTGGGCCACACCGCCATGAGCGCGGCTAATCCGCGCATCATCTATTGCTCGCTGCCCGGCTTCGGCTCGGACGATCCGCGCGCCGGCCTGAAGGCCTGGGAGCATGTCATCGGCGCGGCCACCTGTGCCTTCAGCCAACGCCCGGGCACGCCGCGCGTGCATCCGCCGGTGACCGGCCCGGTGTATTCGGCGATCCCGTTTTCCTCCACCTACGGCGCCTTCC
>CAXNIK010000311.1:0-4447 GCA_964202115.1 Burkholderiales bacterium | reverse complement strand
GCGAACCATCTCTCGCCGGGCTGCAAGGTCATCGGCATCGAGCCGCAGGCGGGCGACGATGCCACGCGTTCGTTCAGGACCAGGACGCTGCAAAGCTGCCACAACCCGGACACCATCGCCGACGGCGCGCGCACCCATTCCCTGGGATCGATCACTTTTCCGCTGGTGCTCTCGCATGTGCATGACTTTGACACGGTGGACGACAAGGAGTTGCTGGCTTCCATGTTCTATCTGTGGGAGCGCATGAAAGCCGTGGTCGAGCCCACCGGCGCGCTGGGCGCGGCGGGCGTGTTCAAGTGGGCTGCCGCAGACCGGGGCCTGCGCGGCAGGCGCGTGGGTGTGATCCTGTCAGGCGGCAATGTGGATGTGCGCGATGTCGCGCGCATGGCCTGAATGACCAACGAGCGCAAGACGGTCATCTCCGAGGACTACCGCCGGCTGCAGCAGGAGCTGCACCGCAACCCGCAGTACGGAACGGCCTCCATCGAGTTCGCGCCCATCGTCAGGCAGGTCATCGAGATGGGCAAGCTGGACTCCTTGTCCGACTACGGCGCCGGCAAGCAGAACCTGATCAAGACGCTGCGGGGCAAGTTCGGCCTGGACATCGATTACCGTCCCTACGATCCGGCCTTTCCGGAATACGGCGAGCCGCAGTCGGCAGACCTGGTGTGCTGCATCGACGTGCTGGAGCATATCGAGCCGGAGCTGCTGGACAATGTGCTCGATGAACTGCATGGCATCACCACGCGATACGGGCTGTATTCGGTGCACACCGGGCCGGCCCTGAAGGTCCTGGCCGATGGCCGCAACGCCCATCTCACCCAGAAGCCCTCATCCTGGTGGCTGCCCCGGCTGTGCCAACGCTTCGAGATCGATGCCCTGAACAAGACCGCCGGCGGCTTCTACGTGCTGGTGTCGCCAAGAAAAGCCGTCTGAGCTTCGCCGGCAAGGCGCTTCCAGTTCCGTCTCGCCGCAGGCGTGCAGCTTGCACACAGGCCTTGCAGAAGGCGACGAATGAAGGTCTATCCTGTTGATTTATAAAAGTTTAGTGTGAACTGACCGGGTCAGGCCACATGCTAGAATAGGGGCCTTCTTCCGTGCTGCCGCAAAGGGCCCCTCATGAACTCCCAGAACCTCGCCCACGCCGACCCCGAGTTGTTCCGCGCCATCCAGCTGGAGAACCAGCGCCAGGAGGATCACATCGAGCTGATCGCCTCGGAAAACTATGTCAGCCGCGCCGTGCTCGAGGCACAGGGCTCGCAACTGACCAACAAGTATGCCGAGGGTTATCCGGGCAAGCGCTACTACGGCGGCTGCGAGTACGTGGACATCGCCGAGCAACTGGCCATTGATCGCGCCAAGCAACTATTTGGCGCCGAGGCGGCCAATGTGCAGCCCAACTCCGGCTCGCAGGCCAACCAGGCGGTGTTCTTCGCGCTGTTGAAGCCGGGCGACACCTATCTGGGCATGTCGCTGGCCATGGGCGGCCACCTGACGCATGGCTCGCCGGTGAACATGAGCGGCAAGTGGTTCAACGTGGTGAGCTACGGCCTCAACGACAAGGAAGAGATCGACTACGACGAGGTGGAACGCCTGGCGCACGAGAAGAAGCCGAAATTGATCCTGGCCGGTGCATCTGCCTATTCGCTGCGCATGGATTTCGAGCGCTTCGCGAAAATCGCCAAGGACGTGGGCGCCTATTTCATGGTGGACATGGCGCATTACGCCGGCCTGGTGGCGGCCGGCCTGTACCCCAATCCCGTGGGCATCGCCGACGTAGTCACCAGCACCACGCACAAAACACTAAGAGGCCCAAGGGGCGGCCTGATATTGATGAAGGCCGAGCATGAGAAGGCCATCAATTCGGCGATCTTCCCCGGTCTGCAGGGCGGTCCGCTGATGCACGTCATCGCCGCCAAGGCCGTGGCCTTCAAGGAAGCGCTGGAGCCTTCATTCAAGGCCTATCAGAAGCAGGTCATCGAGAACGCGCGCGCCATGGCCGAGACCCTGACCAAGCGCGGCCTGCGGATCGTCTCCGGGCGCACCGAGAGCCATGTGTTCCTGCTCGATCTGCGCGCCAAGAAGATCACCGGCAAGGCGGCTGAAACCGCGCTGGGCAAGGCGCATCTCACGGTCAACAAGAACGCCATCCCCAACGATCCGGAAAGCTTCTTCGTCACCAGCGGCATACGCCTGGGGTCACCGGCCATGACCACGCGCGGTTTCGGCCGTGCCGAGGCGGAGAAGGTGGGCAACCTCATCGCCGACGTGCTGGAAGCGCCCGCCGATGAAGCGACGCTCGCGCGCGTGAGGAAGGACGTGGAAGCCCTGTGCAAGCGCTTCCCGGTGTATGGCTCGGCGCCGGTCAAAACCGCGGTAGCGGCCTGATCACCGAATCGGCGAGAGAGGGCGCGCGATGAAGTGTCCGTTCTGCAAGGCCGTCGACACCGCGGTCATCGACTCACGCCTGTCCGATGACGGCGACAGCGTGCGCCGCCGCCGCGAATGCCAGGCCTGCGACAAGCGCTTCACCACCTATGAACGCGTGGAGCTGTCCATGCCGCTGGTGGTCAAATCCAATGGCTATCGCATCAGCTATGACCGCAACAAGGTGCGCACCGGCTTCATGCGTGCCCTGCACAAGCGCCCCGTTCCCGCCGAGCAGGTGGAGGAGGCCATCAACCGCATCGAGCAGCGCATGCTGGCCCTGGGCGAGCGCGAGGTGAAAAGCCGCATCGTGGGCGAGATGGTGATGCGCGAGCTGAAGAAGATGGACGATGTCGCCTACATCCGCTTTGCCTCGGTCTATGAGGACTTCCAGCGCGTGGACGATTTCCGCGATGCCATCCTGTCGGTGAAGCATCCGGGCAGCAAGCGCACGCGCAAGATGCCTGCCCCGAAGTAATGCCTTCCTCCATTCCCGCCCCTTCTACCTTCTCCTCAGCCGACCAAGAGTTCATGCGCCGCGCCCTGGCCCTGGCCGGGCGCGGGCTGTACACCACCACGCCCAATCCGCGCGTGGGCGCGGTGCTGGTGCGCGACGGACGCGTCATCGGCGAGGGCTTCCATGCCAAGGCCGGCGAGCCGCATGCCGAGGTGATGGCGCTGCGTGCGGCGGCCGCCGCCGGCGAGCGGGTGAGCGGCGCCGATCTCTACGTCACGCTCGAGCCCTGCAACCACCACGGCCGAACGCCGCCCTGCTCCGAAGCAGTGGTCGCGGCCGGCGTGAAGCGGGTGGTCGCGGCCATGGCCGATCCGCACGCCCAGGCCAGCGGTGGTTTTGCCCGGCTGCGCGCCGCCGGCATCGCCGTGGAATGCGGCCTCATGGAAGAGGAAGCACGCGAGTTGAACATCGGTTTCGTGTCGCGCATGACGCGCGGGCTGCCCTGGACGCGCATGAAGGTGGCGGCTTCGCTGGATGGCCGCACCGCGCTCTTCAACCGCAAGAGCCAGTGGATCACCGGCGAGGCGGCGCGCACCGACGGCCACGCCTGGCGGGCGCGCGCCTGCGCCGTGCTCACCGGTTTTGGCACGCTGCGTGACGACAATCCGCAGATGACTGTGCGCATGGTGGACACGCCGCGCCAGCCGCTGCGCGTGCTGGTGGACAGCCGCCTCGAGGCCGATCCGGCTTTGCGTCTGTTTGACAATCGCCAGGGCGGCGGCGTGCTGGTATTTGGCGGCGTGGACGATGCGAACAGGCGTCGGGCATTGGAGGCTCGCGGCGCCGAGGTGGTGGTGCTACCCAATGCCGGGGGCAAGGTGGATCTGCTCCCCATGCTCAGGGAACTGGGGCGCCGCGGCATCAACGAATTGCACATCGAAGCCGGCACGCGCCTCAACGGCTCGCTGCTGGCCGAAGGTTGCGTGGACGAACTGCTGCTCTATATGGCGCCGCGGCTGATTGGCGATGCGGGGCTGGGCATGTTCGACCTCCGAGGCATGACCGAGCTGTCGCAGACGCCCATGCTGGACTTGCGGGAAATCACGCGCATCGGCGAGGATGTGCGCATCCTCGCCAGAATCAGGAGAAGCTGATGTTTTCAGGACTGGTACAGGCCGTGGGCAAGATTGCCCGTATCGACAGGCGCGAAGGCGGCGTGCGCCTGGCCATCCACGCCGTGCGCCTGGGCATGGATGATGTGGCCATAGGCGATTCCATCGCGGTGAACGGCGCCTGCCTGACCGTGGTCACCAAGACCACCTCGGGCTTCGAGGCCGACGTGTCCGGCGAGACCCTGGCCTGCACCGTGGGCCTGGATGCGGCCGGCGAAGTGAACCTGGAGAAATCCCTGCGCTTGTCCGATCGCCTCGGCGGGCACCTGGTCACCGGCCATGTCGACGGCGTGGGCGAGGTGCTGGTGTTTCAGCAGCTCGGCGACAATTGGCTGATGCGCGTCAAGGCTCCGGCGGAGCTGTCGCGCTACATCGCGCGCAAGGGCTCCAT
>CAXNIK010000310.1:0-4524 GCA_964202115.1 Burkholderiales bacterium | reverse complement strand
CACGCCGGACTTGAAGAAGGCCCGGGCTACTTCCTTGAAAGGCAGGAATCCGTGACGGTCCGTACCGTAGTCGATGAACGCAGCTTCGAGGCTGGGTTCGATGCGGGTAATGACACCCTTGTAGATGTTGCTCTTTCGTTGTTCTTTTGCTGCCGATTCAATGTCTAGGTCTATAAGTTTTTGACCATCAACAATGGCGACGCGGAGTTCCTCGGCTTGCGTCGCATTGAATAACATGCGCTTCATTGTTTTTCTCCCGCGCGCGCGGGGACTAACCATGAGCCTTTATGGTGTCAGGCTGTCATCACATCGTCGTTTGTTTGAATGTTGGATGATGGGAAGGGTTTGTCGGTATCGGGGTTGTATGGAGGCTTCGCCGTGCCCGCAGATGTCGGGCTTGTGACAGGCAGTAGCTACCGGAAGTTTGCCGATGCTTTTGGCGCGCTGATTTAAAATAACATCTGGTCTAAGTGACCAGCCATTTTCCGCCTCGGGTCCTGGCGCGCGCGGAAGGGCAACATGCTCATCCAGACGTCACGCTTCAGCCGGGGGACAGAGTCGCCGGAAGTGCTTTCAAGCCTGCGGCAGTACATGCTCAAGGCTGCACGATCGGTTGTCCCGCAACGAGGGCGGTTCCGAGATAATAAGGAAAATGAAGGATTTAAGCAACTCATCGGCGGCAGTGTCGATGGCCGTGATCGATGCCGGCCAGGCCGGCCAACGTGTGGATAACTTCCTCCTGCGGATCTGCAAGGGGGTGCCGCGCAGCCATGTCTACCGCATCCTGCGCAGTGGCGAGGTGCGGGTCAACAGCAAGCGGGTGGATGCGACCTACCGGCTGAAGGAGGGGGACCGGGTTCGCATTCCGCCCGTTCGGATTGCCGCACGGACCGGCCCGGTTGCCCGGCCGGCCGAATTTCCGGTGGTCCACGAGGACGAGGCCTTGCTGGTAATAGATAAACCTGCGGGAGTGGCGGTCCATGGCGGCAGCGGCGTCAGCTACGGCGTGATCGAGAGCCTGAGGGCATCCCGGCCGCAGCTGAAATTCCTGGAACTGGTGCATCGCCTGGACCGGGAAACGTCGGGGCTGCTGGTCTTGGCCAAGAAACGATCGGCGCTGACGGCCCTGCATGCCGATCTGCGCGAAGGACGCGTCTACAAGCGTTATCTGGCCCTGGTGCATGGACAGTGGAAGGAGGCGGAGCGCAGCGTCACGCTGCCTTTGCGCAAATTCGTCAACAAGACTGGGGAACGCCGCGTCAGTGTGGATCGCGCTGAAGGCATGGCTTCGCACACCGATTTCCGGCTGGAGCGTTCGGTCAGTGACTACACCTTGTTATCCGCGATATTGCGTACCGGACGCACCCACCAGATTCGCGTGCATTTGTCCCACCTGGGCTATCCCATCGCCGGCGACGACAAGTATGGCGACTTCGAGCTCAACCGCGCGCTGGTTAAGCTGAAGCTGAGCCGAATGTTTCTGCATGCCGCGGAGTTGCGCGTTCGCCATCCTGTCACGGGCATGGAATTGCGTCTGGAAGTTCCGCTGCCGCCACAACTGAGCTCATTCCTGAGTCTGCTGGAAAAGAAAGCCTGATATGCCGACGATAACCGCTCGCCGCTATGAAATGCTGGTGTTCGATTGGGATGGCACGCTTATGGACTCCACGACTGCCATCGCCACTTGCATACAGGCGGCTGCGCGCGATCTGGGCCTGCCTGTTCCCGATTTCGAGCGGGCCAGCCATGTTATCGGGCTGGGTCTCAAGGAGGCCCTGGCCTATGCCGTTCCGGAACTGGAGGAGAAGGACTATGGCAAGCTGACCGAGCGCTACCGCTACCATTTTCTGGCACGCGGTGATGCCACGCCACTGTTCCCAGGCACGGTTGAAATGTTGTCAGGTTTGAGCGAAGGGGGTCATATACTGGCCATTGCCACGGGCAAAAGTACTCAAGGTCTGGAGCGGGCCCTGAAGGCAACAGGCATTGCCGGGCATTTTGCTGGCATGCGTTGCGCTGATCGCTGCGCCCCCAAACCGGCGCCGGACATGCTGCACGAGTTGATGGATGAATTCGCTGTGCGGCCTGAGCACACGTTAATGATAGGGGACACTACGCACGACCTGCAGATGGCGGCAAATGCCGGCGTGCAGGCGCTGGCGGTCTGTCAGGGAGCTCATCCTCGCGAAGTCTTGATGCAACTCAATCCGCTTGCCTGTGTTGCAGGCACCGCGGAACTGGCGCAGTGGCTGAGGCGGCATGGCTGAGCATCTGATTTGCGACAGTTCGGAACTGGCCGATTCAGGCGTGGGTGTGCGCTTTGAGGTCAATCACTTCGGAGAACGCTCACCCGCGTTTGCAGTCAGGTATGAAGGCAGGGTACATGCATACATCAATCGCTGCCCGCATGTACCAACGGAACTGGACTGGGAGGCAGGACGCTTTTTCGATATCGAAGGCTTGCTTTTGATATGCTCGAATCACGGCGCCATCTTCCTTCCCGATAACGGGAATTGCGTAGGTGGTCCGTGCAAGGGCAGGAGCCTTGTTGCGCTGTCTGCTGAAGAGCGGGGCGGCAAAGTCTTTGTAAAGGAAGTGGAGCATGACGCAAGACAGTGGTGACTGGGAACGCAAGATCATAGAAAAGCTGGCGCTGGATGCCCTCAAGCAGCAGCGCGTGACACGTCGTTGGGGCATCTTTTTCAAGTTGCTTGGCTTCGGCTATCTGACTTTCCTTATTCTTCTGGCCCTGGACTGGCGCGGTGATGCCGAGGGTCTGGCATCGGGAAAGCACACCGCTCTGGTGGAAATCTCCGGCGTGATTGAAGCCAAGGGTGAAACCAGTGCTGATCGCATCGCCACCGCATTGCAAAATGCGTTCAAGGACAAGAATACCCAGGGGGTGATTCTGCGCGTGAATTCTCCAGGTGGCAGCCCGGTGCAGGCCGGGGTTATCTATGACGAAATTCGCCGATTGCGTGCACTTCATCCCACCATTCCCATTTACGCCGTTGTCGAGGATGTGTGCGCATCCGGCGGCTACTACGTCGCTGCCGCTACCGACCGTATCTATGTGGACAAGGCCAGCATTGTCGGGTCCATAGGCGTGATCATGAGTGGCTGGGGGTTTACCGGGACGATGGAAAAACTGGGGGTGGAGCGGCGTTCGCTGACATCGGGTGAAAACAAGGCCTTCCTCGATCCGTTTGCACCGCTGGATGCCAAGCAGAAGCAGCACGCTGAGACCATGCTTGGAGAGATCCACCAGCAGTTCATAGACGTGGTCAAAAAAGGCCGTGGCCAGCGGCTCAAGGACAACCCCGATCTGTTCTCCGGCCTGATGTGGACCGGCGCCAAAAGCATCGAGCTTGGGCTGACTGACGCATTGGGCAGCGTGGAATATGTTGCACGTGAAGTGATCAAGGCCGAGGCCATCGTCGATTACAGTCAGAAGGAAAACTTGGCCGAGCGCTTTGCCAAGCGTTTCGGCGCAGGTGTTGCCTCCGAACTGGTCAGCATGGGCGTGAAAGACCCCCTGTCCTGGATCACGCGCTGAACTGCGCGAAGGAGGGTCAGGCGGCCAGCAGGAAGACCGCTGGCTGATCCTTCAGGGCCGGCGCGGCTGAACGGCGCCAGTCGCCTATGGTCTTGCTTATGACTGTTTCCCCGGGGAGGCTGAGATTGGCGGCAATGCACATTCGGGTGGTTTCCTTTAGGGCGCGCAATAACATGCTGAACATGCGTTCGTTCCGGTAGGGCGTCTCGATAAAAATCTGCGTCTGTCCCAGGCGGCGCGATTCCTTTTCCAGTTCCCGCAGTTTCGCAAGCAGTTGCGTCTCATCGACCGGCAAATAGCCATGGAACGCGAAGTGCTGCCCGCCCAGCCCGGAGGCCATCAACGCCAGCATGATGGATGAAGGGCCGACCAGCGGCGCCATGCGTATGCCTTGTGTATGGGCGAGGGCTATCAGTGGCGCGCCCGGATCGGCAATTGCCGGGCAGCCGGCATCGGACACCAGTCCGCCGTCGCCTCCTGCGACAATGGGGGCGAGCAGGGCGGGTAGTGCTGACGCCGGAGTGTGCTCATCCAGGCGCTCGATGTGAATTTCCTGCAACGGGATGGTCGTGCCCGCGCGCTTCAGCAACTGCCGGGCGGATTTGGGGCTCTCGGCAATCAAATAGCGCAGGGATCGCAGGCGTGCCAGTGTCAATTCCGGCAGTACTTCGTTAAGCGCGTTGTCACCGAGGGCGTTCGGCAGAAGGTAAAGAGTTCCCGGTGAAGTGGGGGACATGCTTCAGAGTACCCTGACGCCGTGCTCACTCAGCAGATCGATAAGCGCAATCAGCGGCAGGCCTATGAGCGCATTGGGGTCTTCGCCGCTCATGCGTGCGATGAGCACGATGCCCAGAGCCTCGGCTTTGGCGCTGGCGGCACAATCGTAGGGCTGTTCCCGGCGGAGATAATTCTCTATGGTCTGGTCGTCCAGAGGCCGAAAAGACACTTCAAAAGGCACTAACCGCGAC
>CAXNIK010000309.1:0-4528 GCA_964202115.1 Burkholderiales bacterium | reverse complement strand
ATCCGTTCCTACCTCGCCACGCTGCGCAAACAGGGCCGCAATGTCTTCCATGCCCTCACCCTCGCATTTCAAGGCAACCCTCCCGATCCGCTACCATCCGGGTAAGCTGAACAGTTACTTTTTGGTTTTGATTGAATTCTTCGCTATCTTGCCGTCCAGCCTCCATCCATGACCATGGAAGCCCCGGTGACCGACTTGCCGGCATCCGAGCACAGGAACACCGCCATCGCAGCCACTTCGTCCACTTCGACGAAGCGCCCGGAAGGCTGCGGTGCCAGGATCACGTCGCTGATCACCCGCTCGCGCGGGATGCCGTGCGCCCTGGCCTGGTCGTCCACCTGCTTGTCCACCAGCGGCGTGCGCACATAGCCCGGACAGATGGCATTGCAGGTGATGTTTTCCTTGGCCGTCTCCAGGGCCAGCACCTTGGTGAAGCCGATGATGCCGTGCTTGGCCGTCACGTAGGCGGACTTGAATGGCGAGCCCACCAGGCCGTGCGCCGAGGCGATGTTGATCACCCGCCCCCAGCCGGCGGCGCGCATCAGCGGCACCGCGGCCTTGGCGGTGTGGAAGGCCGAGGACATGTTGATGGCGATGATCTGGTCCCATTTCTCATCGGGGAACTCGGGCACCGGCGCGACATGCTGGATGCCGGCATTGTTCACCAGGATGTTCACCCCGCCCAGTTCCTTCGCGGCCAGCGCGATCATGGCGCGGATGTCGGCGGGCTTGCTCATGTCGGCCGGTGAATAGACTACCTTCACCTTGGACTCGGCCGCCAGGCCGGCGCGGATTTTCTCGATCTCGGCGGCATCGCCGAAACCATTCAGCAGAACATTACAACCTTGCGCGGCCAGTGCCCGGGCTACGCCCAGGCCTATGCCGCTGGTGGAACCGGTGACAACCGCATTGCGGCCCTGAAGCATGATGCTCTCCCCAAAGAGTTGCCTCCTCCAGGGGGAATTATCGCATCCGGCATGCCGCGGCGCACCATGGGTTGTATCAGCATGTGAAACAAGCCCACAGGCCGTAAGATTGAGCAGGAAAAATTTGGTGTAGAAGAAGATCCATCCTAAGGAGGTAATTCCATGTACGAATGCAGAACACCCTGGCTCAGGCATGCGGGGGCGGTCTTGCTGATGTGCGTAATGATGTCCGTCCAGGCGCAGTCCCCGGACTTTCCAGCCAGGCCCATCACCATCGTCAGCCCCTATTCGCCAGGGGGGTCAGATATTCCGGTTCGCATGTACATGAACTGGATCAGCGGCAAGTATCCCAAGTGGATTTTCGTGATCGACTACAAACCCGGAGCACAAGGCGCGCTGGCTTTGGGCCCGGTCGCCAAGGCTCCCGCCGACGGCTATACGCTCGCCCACACCTCCTCCACCTTGCTGCTGACCGACATCATGGAAACCAGGCCTGCGTATTCACTGGAGCAATTTGCGCCGGTGTTCCGCTTCTACGCAACTCCGCAGGTGCTGATGATGAACACTTCGGTCCCGGCCAGATCCTTGTCGGAGGTTGTCTCGTATGCCAGGGCAAATCCCGGGAAGCTCAACTGGGCCATGGTGGGCATCGCCGGCATCCAGAGGCTGACGGCGGAATCCGTTCAAGATCTTCTCGGCGTGAAGTTCACCTTCGTTCCGTACAAGGGAAACGGGAACATCGGCACGGCGATCATGAGCGGGGAGGTTCACATCACCTTGCAACCGCCGCGCAATGCCCAGTCCATGATCAAGACCGGCAAGGTCGCGGCGCTCGCGCACACGGGCTTTTCCGGCTTCAGGTCCCTGCAGGTGCCAGACATCAGAAGCTTCGCGGAGTCCGGTGCCCTGACCTTCGAAAACGTCTCCTGGACCGCCGTGCATGCGCCAGCAGGAACGCCGATCGCGAGGCGTTCGGCGATCAACCGCATGTTCAACGAATCCCTCATGGACCCGGAATTCGAGAAAGCCTTTCTCTCCTCCGGTGATGTTCCGGCAAGAAACTCGATCGAAGAGTTCGAGAAATTCATCGAATTGCAGAAAAGCCGGTTGGTCGGCACCGCCAATCGACTCGGGCTGAAGCTCTCGGGAGATTAGAACTCAGGCTGGCAATGCGCATGACCTCGCATTGCATGGCGGCAGGCGAAGCAATGCAGGCGCATTCAGAATAAACCGATCAGAAGGAGAAATTTCATGTCCAAATACACGACACGCTGGCTGAAACCCCTGGGCGCGGTGCTGCTCATGTGCGCAATGCTGTCCGCGCAGGCCCAGCCGGCGGACTTTCCAGCCAAGCCCATCACCATCGTCAGCCCCTATTCCCCCGGGGGCTCGGATGTTGCCATCCGGCTCTACACCAACTGGATCTCCACGAGAAACTCAAAATGGATATTCGTGATCGACTTCAAGCCAGGCGCACAGGGAGCGCTGGCCTACGTTCCGGTTGCCAAGTCTCCGCCCGACGGGTACATGCTCGCCCAGACCTCTTCCACCTTGCTGGTGACCGACGCCATGGAAACCCGGCCGCCGTATTCACTGGAGCAGTTCTCTCCGGTATTCCGCCTGTATGGAACGCCGCAGGTGCTGATGGCCCACTCTTCCGTCCCGGCCAGTTCGCTGCCCGAATTCGTCGCCTACGCCAAGGCCAATCCCGGCAAGCTGAACTGGGCCATGATTGGACTGGCGGGCATACAAAGGCTCACGGCTGAATTTGTCCAGGATCTACTCGGCGTGAAATTCACCTTTGTTCCTTACAAGGGAACCGGCTCCATTGGCCCGGCTGTAATCAGCGGCGAGGTCCACGCCACACTGCAATCCCCGCGCAATACCCAGGCCATGATCAAGACAGGGAAAGTCAGGGCACTCGCACACACGGGTCATTCCGGCTTCGGCTTTCCTCAATTGCCCGGCCTGAAGAGCTTTGCGGAAGCCGGCGGTCCGGCCTTCGAGCACGTGGCCTGGACCGGTCTGCACGCGGCAGCGGGAACGCCCCTGGCGACCCGCACCGCGATCAACCGCTTGTTCAACGAGCCCTTCACCGATCCGGGGTTCGAGAAGGTGTTCCTGAACACCGGTGACGTTCCGGTGAAAAACAGCATCGAGGAATTCGACAAATTCATGGAATTTCAGAAGACCCGATGGGTTGGTACCGCCAACCGCCTAGGACTGAAGTTGACGGGCGACTAGCGCCTGCCCAGTGCCTCCGGGTTGAGGATGTTCACCGGACTGCCCGAGGCAAATGCGACGATGTTGCCGATCACCCCGTTGTAATGATTTTCAAACCCTTCCTTCACCGCATAGCCAAGGTGCGGGGTGCAGATGACATTGGGCATCTTTAACAATGGATGATTGCCGCCGACGACTGGTTCGTCCTCGTAAACATCGACCGCGGCAAAACCGGGACGGCCTTTCTTAAGTGCTGCCTCCAATGCCCCTTCTTCGATCAACCCGGCACGCCCGGTATTGACCAGCAGCGCCGTGGGCTTCATATGCGCCAGATCTGCCGCTGTCACCAGACCACGGGTTTCCGGGAAGTAATGGATGTGCAGGCTGAGGACGTCTGCGCGCCCGAAGAACGCCTCACGGTTTTCGGGAACGATATAACCGTCTTCACGCGCCCTGGACTTTGTCGCGCTTCGCCCCCAGCACATGACCTGCATGCCGAATGCCTTGCCGTAACGGGCCACCACTGAGCCGATTTTTCCCAGGCCGTAGATACCCAGGGTCTTTCCGTGCAACTCGGTGCCCACCGTGGATTGCCACGCCCCCTGTTTCAACTGCTCCACCTCATGCGGGATGTGGCGCATGCTGGCCAGAACGAGGCCCCAGGTCAGCTCCGCGGTCGAATACGACTTGCCGCCGCGCCCGGTCGCGATCACTATGCCCTGTTCCGTGCATGCTTCGATATCCAGATGCTCCCGGTGCCCGCCGGTCTGCACGATGAGCTTCAGGTTGGGCAATTTTTCGATGACAGCACGCCTGAAATCCGAACGTTGCTGCGTCAGCACCACAACATCGAAATCGGCCAGCCGTGCCGCCTGTCTGGCCGGATCCTTCTCGCTGTGGCGAAACGCCGCAACCTCATGCTCTTTGAGTCGTGGAAAATCCGCGACTTTGCGAAAAGCGTCGGCGTAGTCGTCCAGCACGGCGATCTTCATGACTTATTGAATCTGATCCGGACTGATCTTCAGCACCGACAGCAGGACCTTCACACGCTGGTACTCCTTGCGCAGGTGTTCCCCCAGCGCTTCCGGCGTGCTGCTGTGCGCCTCATAGCCGTAACCCGCCAGACGCTTCACCATGTCGGGATCGGTCAGCGTGCGCACCACTTGTGCGTTGATCTTGGTAATGATCGGCCTGGGCGTTTTTGCCGGAACAAATATGCTGAACCAGGGCATGTTGAGTTCCAGACCGGGCAGCCCCGCTTCGGCCACCGTCGGCACATCCGGCAACACCCCCAGACGCTTCGGCCCGCCAACAGCCAGTGCCTTGAGCTTGCCGTTCCTGGCCTGCTGCACCAGGGCCGCGGTCGAGCCCCAGATCAC
>CAXNIK010000308.1:0-4542 GCA_964202115.1 Burkholderiales bacterium | reverse complement strand
AAGGACCTGGCGCCCATCGCCCTGATCGCCTCGGTGCCTTACGTGATGCTGGTGAAACCCTCGGTGCTGGCCAACAGCATCAAGGAGCTGGTGGCGCTGGCCAAATCCAGGCCGGGCCAGTTGAACTATGCCTCCACCGGCGTGGGCAGCACGCCGCACCTGTGCAGTGCCATGTTCGCCAACGCCACCGGCATAGACATCGTGCATGTGCCCTACAAGGGTGGAGCGGCCATCCAGACCGACATGCTGGGTGGCGTGCCCATCGACATTCATTGCTCGGGCATTGTCGGCTCCATCGGCATATTCAAGAGCGGCAAGATGAAGGCGCTGGCCATCACTTCTGCGCAGCGCTCACCGCTACTGCCCGATCTGCCCACCATGTCCGAGTCCGGCATCCCCGGTTTCTCGGCGGCGTCCTGGACAGGGCTGCTGGCTCCGGCCAAAACGCCGCCTGTGATCGTCAATCAACTGTCGACGGAGACCAACAAGATCATACAGTCGGCCGAATTCACGGATTTTCTGCGCAAGCAGGGCTCAGGTCCGACCATCATGACACCCGAAGAACTGGGTACCTTCATCAAGGCCGAGATCGCCAAGTGGGCGATTGTGGTGAAGGCCGCCGGTATTACCGCTGAATGACCGGACAATAAAAAAGGACAACAAATCATGACACTCAAACTGGTACTGATGCCGCCCCACGACGAACTGGTGCGGCGCTACGCCGCACGCCTGCCTCAGGAGTTGCCGGGCTACAACGTCGTGATGCCGGCGACGGCGGAAGACGCGCGCCGCGAACTGCCCGACGCCGATGCCGCTTACGGCTGGGTGCCGCCGGATCTGCTGCCGGTGGCCGCCAAGCTGCGCTGGATGCAGAATCCCTTTGCCGGCCCCTCGCCCGATTACTACTATCCGGCACTGATTGCTCATCCGGTGGTGGTGACCAACCCGCGCGGAATCTATTCCGACCACATCGCCCACCACGTGCTCACCTTCGTGCTGGGACTGGCGCGCGGCCTGCCGTATTACCTGGACAACCAGCGACAGCGCACATGGGACAAGAACGCCCGCAAGCAACCCTACATCGACCTCACCAGGGCCACCGCGCTCATAGCCGGCGTGGGCGGCATAGGCGCCGAAGCTGCGCGCCTGTTGAGCGCCTTCGGCACGAAAGTGCTGGGCGTGGACCCGCGTCCCGAGCATGCGGTCAAGGACGTGGAGATCTATCCTGTTTCGGCGCTGGAGCGGCTGTTGCCGCAGGCGGACTTCGTGATTGCCACCATGCCGCACACGCCGCAAACCGAAGGCATGTGGAACGCCCAGCGCTTCCGCCAGATGAAGAAGACGGCCCACTTCATCAACATCGGACGCGGCAAGACCACCCGGCTGGACGATCTGGCCGACGCCATCGAGCAGGGGGTTATCGCCGGCTGCGGCCTGGATGTCTATGAGATCGAGCCGCTACCCAAAGAGCACCGCCTGTGGGGCCTGCCCAATGTCATGCTGACGCCGCATGTGGCGGTGCGCGACGCGGAAAACGTAATCGAGCGGCGCTATCAGATCCTGGTGGACAACGCCAAACGCTTCGAGGCAGGCAAGCCCCTGCACAACCTGGTGGACAAGGCTGCGTGGTTCTGAGGACTTCCGGGGATGAGGCGGATATCAGGCCGTGCGCGGCTCAGCTTCGGCCATGCCGCCGGCTGCGCTGCTGCACCGCGTCCAGCATGGCCTCGTGCTGCAATCGCGTGCGTGCCTTCAGTGCGGACTTGATATGATCCGCTGCCGCATTGCGCGCCGCTTCCTCATTGTGTTTGGCTATGGCAGCGACGATGGCGCGATGCTCCTTGACCACCGCCTGGCGCCGGCTGGCCTGCACCAGCGTGGAGACACTGCGGTGCGCGGAGATGGCATCGGAAATGGTATTCAGGAACTTCAGGATGTAGCGATTGTGGGCGGCACGATAGATCAATTGGTGAAAGACCAGGTTGTGCTCGTACATCCGTTTAGGATCTTCGACGATGGTGATTTCTGCCTCCACAAGGTGCTTCAGCGTTTCTATCTCCGCATCAGAAGCGCGTCGCGCCGCCTGCGCAGCCGCCTCGCGCTCCAGCACCTCGCGCGCGGCGTAGAGCTCGTGCATCGCGTCATCGTCCAGCGAGGCCACCACCAGCCCGCGCCGGGCATGCCGGGCCAGCAGGCCCTCGCTTTCCAGGCGCCGCAGTCCTTCCCGCGCCGGGGTGCGGCTGATCTTCAGCCATTGCGCCACCTTGTATTCGGAAACGCGCTCCCCCGGCTTCAGGCTGCCCTTTTCCATGGCTTCGCGTATCGCCTCGTAGGCGAGTTGGCCCAGCAGCACATGGGGAGCGGGAGCTTTTTTCATGGAATATTCAATGAATTGTCGCATACATCCGGAGCCTGTCCGAGCCCACCGGGAGCGATGAAATGCCTGCGCAAACCCGGTGCCATGCGGTAGGCTTGGCGCAAAGAACCACCACGACCAAAGGAGAAATCATCGTGAAGCACATCACCAGAATTGCATCCTGCATCGCTGCGCTGCTGGCCCCGGCACTGGCCTGGTCCCAGGGCGCGGACAACTATCCGAACCGGCCGGTCAACATTGTCGTTCCATTCGCCCCCGGTGCCGCCACCGACATCGAGGGCCGTCTGTACGCCAACGAGCTCACCAAGAACCTCGGCCAGAACTTCGTAATGGATTTCAAGCCCGGCGCCGTCATGGGCGTGGGCATGGCCTATGCGATGAAACAAAAACCCGACGGCTATACCCTGGTCTGGGTGTCCTCGACCTATTCGCTGCTGCCGCTCATCGCTCCGAACGCACCCTATGACTCCTACCGGGATTTCGACCAGGTAGCGCTGATGAGCAAGCGCAGTGCCCTGATGGTCGTGCCCAATTCGCTGCCGGTGAAGAACATCAAGGAATTCATTGCCTATGCCAAGGCCAATCCGGGCAAGCTCAATTTCGCCACCGGCGGCAGCGGCGGTATCCAGCACCTGACCGGCCTGTGGTTCAAGACCGACACCAACATCGACGTTACTTTTGTGCACTACAAGTCCATCAGCAACGCCTATCCTGACCTCATTGCCGGTCGCGCGCACATGATTCCCGGCACCTTCTCCGCGTCCATCACCTTGGTGAAGACCGGCAAAGTCCGGGCTATCGCCGTCGCCAGCCTGCAGCGCAACCCCTCTTTGCCCGACCTTCCCACGGCCACAGAACAGGGCGTGCCTGGCTGGGAATATTCCAGTTGGCTGGGCATGGTGGCGCCGAAAAGGACGCCGTCGGCCATCATCAACAAACTGCATGGGGAACTGGTCAAAATCATCAAGGTGCCCTCGATCCAGGAAAAATTGGGTGACGATACCAACCTGCTGGCGCTGGGACCTGCGGAATTCCTCAAAACGTCCCTCGCGGAAACAGAGCGCTGGAGAAAGCTGGTCACCGACAACAACATCAGCCTGGACGACGGCAAATAGCACCAGCCTGCCGATCGGGATAATGGCTGTCTGAACAGGAGGCAACGTGCGACAGTTCTTAAAGGCAGCATGCATGGCGGTGCTGGCAATCCCGGGTGCCGCCATGGCGCAGAGTGCGGCTGACTATCCCAACCGGCCGGTGACCATGGTGGTTCCCTTCGCGCCGGGGGCGGCCACCGAAATCGAGGGCCGGGTCTACGCCAACAAGCTCACCGAGGCCTGGGGCCAGCCCTTCCTGTTGGACTTCAAGCCCGGCGCCAACATGCTGGTGGGCATGAATGCCGTGATCAAGGCCAAGCCCGACGGCTATTCCCTGCTGTGGGTGTCGGCCAGCTATTCCCTGCTGCTGCTGCAGGTGAAGAACCTGCCCTTCGATCCGCTCAGGAACTTCGAGCAGGTCTCGCTGCTGTCCAAGCGCAGCGCCATCATCGCGACCGCGCCCATGCTGCCGGTAAAGAACGTGCAGGAGTTCATCGCCTATGCCAAGTCGCGTCCCGGCGAGGTGAATTTCGCCACCGCCGGCAACGGCAGCATCCAGCATCTCACCGGCCTGTGGCTGGAGAGCGCCACCGGCATCAAGTTCACATTCATTCACTTCAAGGCGGCCGGCGCCGGTTACCCGGACCTGATGGCCGGGCGCGTGCATGCCACGCCAATGACTTTCCAGACCAGCCTGCCTTTGGTGAAATCGGGAAAGATCAAGGCCATCGGCGTGGCCAGCCTGCAACGCAATGCCCTGCTGCCGGACCTGCCCACCTTCACCGAGCAGGGCGTGCCCGGTTTCGAATATTCCAGCTGGCTGGGACTGCTCGCTCCGGAGAAAACGCCTGCTGCCATCGCCAACAAGCTGCAGCAGGAACTGGCCAAGATCATCAAGCACCCCGATGTCGCCGGCAAGCTTGGCGCGGAAACGGCGCTGTATGCCACCACGCCGGCGGAGTTCAGGAAGTACGCGCAGGACGAAACAGCACGCTGGGTGAAACTGGTGAAAGAGAACAACATTATTTTCGACGACCCGAAGTAGCGCATTCGTCGCGGTGGCGCAGGCGG
>CAXNIK010000307.1:0-4556 GCA_964202115.1 Burkholderiales bacterium | reverse complement strand
AAGTTGCTCGGCCTGCGCTACCCCGGCGGACCCGAACTCGCAGAATTGGCCGAGCACGGGACGTCGGCCGCAGCAAGCGCGTTCACTTTCCCTCGCCCGATGCTGTCGCAGTTGGACAAAAGCGGCGATCTCGACTTCAGTTTCAGCGGATTGAAGACTGCGGTCGTGCTGGCGTGCCGCCAGCGCGAGTCCTCGGGTCAGCTCGATGACCAGACGCGCGCGGACATTGCCGCAGAATTCCAGCGCGCCGTCGTCCAGGTGCTGGTGACGAAATCGCGGGCCGCGCTGTCGGCAAGCCGACTGAATACATTGGTCGTTGCCGGGGGCGTAGGCGCCAATCGCGCCCTGCGCGATGCATTCGACCTTGCTGCCTCGCGCGGAGAATTTCGGGTCTTCTATCCGGAGATGGCGCTATGCACCGACAACGGAGCCATGATCGCCTTTGCTGGCGCGCTTCGCCTACAGGATCGACAACCCGATCTGGGCTACACATTCAACGTCCGCCCGCGCTGGGACCTTGCAGAGGTCCAAGACTAGGATTTCTTGGCAGGCCCAGCGTCCACGCGATTGCCTTCGGCGGCCTGCTACGACCGGCCTATTCTGCCTTCCTCGCCCGACAGCAGACGTTTAATATTCAGCTTGTGTCGATACACCAGCAATAGCGAGATCAGCGCCACCGCGATCGTCAACGCTCGCGGGCCGGACAACCACAGGTCATAAAACGGCGCGAAGATGGCCGTGATGACGGCGGCAAGCGAGGAGATGCGAAAGAAAAGCGCGATCAACAGCCAGGTGCCCAGCGTGCCCAGCCCGAGCCACGGATTGACGGCCAGCAACACACCAAGCGCAGTCGCCACGCCCTTCCCCCCGCGAAAGCCGAAGAACACCGGATACAGGTGCCCGATGAAGACCGCCAATGCCACTCCTGCCACTCCGGCCATGCCAGCCCCGCCGCTGTCCTGCGCCAAGCCCCATGCCGGCCCCAACCGCATCGCGAGAAATACTGCGAGCCAGCCCTTGGCGCCGTCACCAATCAGCGTCAACAGCGCTGCGGCCTTGCGTCCGGTACGGAGCACGTTGGTCGCTCCGGGATTGCCGGAACCATAGGTGTGCGGATCCGGCAGGCCAAATGCCCGGCTGACGATCACCGCGAACGACAGTGACCCGATCAAATAGGCAGCGAGGATGAAAACGAACGTGGCCATGGCAATTCACCTAGAATGGCCGGCATTGTAACGGCTCCGTGCGATCCCCCCGCATTTTGCGCGGTGACGTGCAGCGCGAAGAACAGCGCTCATGAAAGCGGCACGCAGCAAGGCAATGCGTGCGCGCCTGGAACATCTTTCCTTAGCATTCCCAAAAAACGATGGACTTCATTTTCATACGCGAATTGCGACTAGAGGCCTGGGTCGGCATCTACAAGCATGAAAAGATTGCACCGCAAACCGTTGAGTTCGACATCGAAATGACGACCCCGGGCGATGCGGTGTTTCGTACCCACAAGGTTGCCGACACGATCGATTACGCGAAGGTGGTGGCTCGGATCGGCGAACTCCTCAAGGCCGAGCGCTTCGGCCTCGTCGAGACGCTGGCCGACCGCGTCGCCGCGATTTTGCTCGCGGAATTCCATTCACCCAAGGTCCGTGTCTGTGTGACCAAGCTGGGCGTGCTGCGCGAAGCCAAGCGCGTCGGCGTCTGCATCGAGCGCAGCGGCAACCCAGGCCAATAGTGGGCCGCCATCCAGGCTTGTCGCGGACTTCAACCGCGCGGGTGATGCTTCTGGTGCAATGACTTCAAGCGCTCGCGTGCCACGTGGGTGTAGATCTGCGTGGTGGAAATGTCGGCGTGCCCCAGGAGCATCTGCACGACACGCAGGTCCGCGCCGTGATTCAGGAGGTGCGTCGCAAAGGCGTGGCGCAACGTATGTGGCGACAAGGCCTTGCCGGGGATTGCCTGGCCGGCATGGCGCTTGATCAGCTGCCAGAACGCCTGGCGCGTGATCGGCCCGCCGTGCCCGGCGACATAGACATAGTCACTTGCGCGACCGTTGAGCAGGCTCATGCGCGCGGTGCGCTGGTAACGCTCCAGCCACATCACCGATTCCTCGCCCAGCGGAACCAGCCGCTCCTTGGAGCCCTTCCCCAGTACCCGCACCACCCCCATGTCAAGGCTGACCGAAGAGACCTTGAGCATCACCAGTTCGGTCACGCGCAGGCCGCTGGCATACAGGACTTCCAGCATGGCGCGATCGCGCAGGCCCAGCGGCGTTTCGATATCAGGGGCGGCCAGCAGCGCTTCAACGTCGGCTTCGCTCAAGGTCTTGGGCAGGCGTGCCGGCTGCTTCGGCGCATCCAGATTGAGCGTTGGGTCGATGCTCACGCGCCCGGTCCGCAGGGCATATTGAAAGAAGCGCTTGAAGCTGGAATGGATACGCGCCTGGGTGCTGGCGCGGATGCCGCGCGTGACGATTGCTCCCGAATTGCTTTTCGATCGGGTCGGCAACGTCGCCAGCGCGCCGAGGTACGCCGACAGATCGGCCCCGCTTGTCGCATCCAGGGACGAATCGCGGGCGGCCTGCCATTGCGCGAACAGGCGCAGGTCGCGGCGGTAGGCCTCCAGGGTGTTTTTCGACAGCCCGTCCTCCAGCCACAGTGTGTCGCAGAATTCGTCGATCAGGCCATGGTCGGCAGGCGATACGCGCGATGGTGCGTCACTACCACCGGGCAATCCCGCAAACTTCGTCCCACTCAAGAAATGCTCCTGAGTTCCCGCGCCAGCAACCAGCGCTTGACCCCGGTGTGGAAGCCCCCTGCGTGATGGGCAAATCCTCCAAGACCGCGAGCCGAAACAACGCGATGGCAGGGAATCACCAGCGGATACACATTGGCGCCGCATGCCTGCCCCACGGCCCGCGCAGCGGAGCCCAGCTCGCGCGCCAGATCACCATACCTGCGCGTGCTGCCACAGGGAACGGCGGAGATTGCGCGCCATACGCGCTGCTGGAAGTCGGTACCGGCCGGTTTCAAGGGCAGGTCGAACGCATGGCGAGGATCCTTGAAAAAGGCCGCAATCTGGCTGCACGCTTCCCGCGCCAGGGCATCCGAAGGCGTCGGGCCATGCAAGCCGGGCTCAAGGAATACCAGTTCCGCGATCGCATCATCTTCGATTCGCACGCCCATGGCACCAAAAGGCGCTGCCTGAATGGCATTGAACCGCGCACGAACGCGTTGTTGGTCGAGGGGCTTCATGGATCCGTCCATTTTACGGAACCGCAAGTTTCGCTGTAGCACCGTTTCGCTGCCAGAAGACCTGGCTTGAAAGCGGACAGCCTAGAATGGCGGCTGCGCCAAGGCAATTCCCGCAGCGATCCCACGGCGCGCATCGCTCCCACGTCCCGGATTGGCCTCGCGTAATGTCCGCTTCCTCGCAACACGATACCGATGGCAAGATTCCTCCAGAAGGTGCGCGACCCGACCCCTACCGGGCCTTTCGACTGCCGGATTTTCGCAATCTGGTGACTGCAACGTTTCTCGCGGGTCTGGCGTCCCAGATGCAAGCCGTTGCCGTCGGCTGGGACGTCTACGAACGGACCGGATCAGCATTGGCCTTGGGGTGGGTGGGCCTGGTGCAGATCGCACCCGTCATTGTGCTGTTCTTGCCCGCCGGCCAGATTGCCGATCGGCACGACCGGCGCAATATCATCATCGCAAGCTTGGGGCTCGCGATGCTGGCAGCGGCGGCACTGGCCTATGCCGGGTTTTCAGGCGCATCGGTTGGATGGCTGTATCTTGCCTGCGCAGCCGGTAGTGCAGCACAAACGATCAACCGTCCGTCAAGGCAGGCCCTGCTGCCCAGTGTCGTCCCCGTTCCAATGATCGAGAACGCGATGACCTGGAGCTCCGGTGCATTCCAGTTGGCCGCCGTCGCGGGCCCTGCACTGGCCGGCCTGTTGATCGCGAGCGCCAACGGTGCCGCCGCGGTGTACGCCGTAAGCCTCGCGCTGCTCGGACTGGCCCTGTTGTTCGCCTGCCGCATCATGCGACCGCCATTCACCAGCAAGCCGTCCGAGCGCAGCTGGCGCGACCTGTTCGCCGGCGTGAGGCACGTGTGGGGTACACAAGTGATTCTGGCTGTCATTTCCATGGACCTGCTCGCTGTCCTGTTTGGCGGCGCCACGGCACTGCTACCAATCTACGCCAAGGACATACTGCACGTCGGGCCAACGGGCCTGGGTTGGCTGGCGGCCGCCACACCGGCGGGCGCATGCCTGATGGTGATTGCGCAAGGCCATCTGCCGCCGTCAAAAAAAGCCGGCGCGCGGTTTCTCTGGGCCGTAGCTGGATTCGGCGTTGCCACCACTGTTTTCGGATTGTCGACCATGTTCTGGCTGTCCATGCTGGCACTGGCCGCCATTGGGGCCTTGGACAATATCAGCGTTGTCACGCGCCAGACTGTGGTGCAGTCACATACCCCCGATGCGCTGCGCGGCAGGGTTTCGTCGGTCAACAGTGTTTTCATCAGCACGTCGAACGAGCTGGGCGCATTTGAGTCTGGAC
>CAXNIK010000306.1:0-4561 GCA_964202115.1 Burkholderiales bacterium | reverse complement strand
CAGAACTCCACCACCGAGCGTATCGACTTGCCCTCGTGCATGAGATCGAAGCCCTTGTTGATGTCGGCCAGCTTCAGTTTGTGCGTGATCAGCTCGTCGATGTTGATCTTGCCTTCCATGTACCAGTCGACGATTTTCGGCACATCGCGCCGGCCCTTGGCGCCGCCGAAGGCCGTGCCCTTCCATACTCGTCCGGTGACCAGTTGAAAGGGCCGCGTTTTGATCTCCTGTCCCGCGCCGGCCACGCCGATGATCACCGACACGCCCCAGCCCTTGTGGCAGCACTCCAGCGCCTGGCGCATCACCTCCACATTGCCGATGCATTCGAAGCTGTAGTCGGCACCGCCCCGGGTGAGGTTCACCAGCCAGGGCACCAGGTCTCCCTCCACTTCTTTCGGGTTGACAAAATGCGTCATGCCGAATTTTTCGGCAAGCGCTTTGCGCCCCGGATTGGTATCGACGCCGACGATCATGTTGGCCCCGGCCATGCGCGCGCCCTGAACCACGTTCAGGCCTATGCCGCCCAGGCCGAACACCACCACATTGGCGCCGGGCTCCACCTTCGCGGTATTGATCACAGCGCCGATGCCGGTGGTCACGCCGCAGCCGATGTAGCAGACCTTGTCGAAAGGCGCGTCCTCGCGGATTTTCGCCAGCGCGATCTCGGGAAGCACCGTGTAATTGGCAAAGGTTGATGTGCCCATGTAGTGAAAGAGTTTTTTGCCGCCAAGCGAGAAGCGGCTGCTGCCATCGGGCATCAGACCCTGGCCCTGCGTCACGCGGATGGCCTGGCACAGATTGGTCTTGCCCGACAGACAGTACTCGCACTGCCGGCATTCGGGCGTGTACAGCGGGATGACATGGTCGCCCTTCTTCAGGCTCGCGACGCCGGCGCCGATGTCCACCACCACGCCCGCGCCCTCGTGCCCGAGGATGGCCGGGAAGAGCCCTTCGGGGTCGGCGCCCGAGCGCGTGAATTCATCGGTGTGGCAGATGCCGGTGGCCTTGATCTCGACCAGGACTTCGCCGGCACGCGGGCCATCCAGCTGCACTGTTTCCACGCTGAGCGGCGCGCCCGCCGCGTGTGCTACTGCTGCGCGTACATCCATGTCCGGCTCCCTGGTTCAGATAACCGCTTCCAAGCGGAGTGTACCCAAGTCGGCAAGGACCATTTTCACCCCGGACAAATATGCAGTGCCGGTTATCATGACGGACTCATTCAGCCCATTCAGCGACTGAGCCAAACGGAGCAAGCCATGATCGTAGAGCGCATCTGGACCGGTAATGCCTACCGGAATTACAACTACCTCATTGCCTGTCCCGAGACGGGGGAGGCGCTCGCCATCGACCCGCTGGACCACGTGAAATGCCTCGCGACCGCCAAGGCACGTGGTTGGAACATCACCCAGATCCTCAACACCCACGAGCATCGCGACCACACCGGTGGCAATGCCGCGGTGGTGGCGGCCACCGGCGCCAAGGTGATCGCCCATCATCGCGCCGGTGCAAAAATAGAGGGCGTGGACCGCGGCGTGGCCGCGGGCGATGTGATCAAGGTGGGCAAGCGCGTCGAGCTGGAATGCATGGACACGCCCGGCCATACGATGTGCCACATCTGCCTCAAGTCACGCACCGACCTGAAGGCCCTGTTCTCAGGCGACACCCTCTTCAACGCCGGCGCGGGCAATTGCCACAGCGGTGGCAGCCCCGAGGAGCTCTACGCCACCTTCGTCGATCAGTTGAACAAGCTGCCCGAGGACACGCTGGTCTATCCCGGGCATGACTACATCGAGAACAACCTCAACTTCACCCTGGATCGGGAGCCGGACAATGCCGCCGCCAGGGCCCTGCTACCGAGCGTGAAAGACCACGACCCGGCCGCATCCATTGTCACCACGCTCGCGCAGGAAAAGCAGTTCAACACCTTCTTTCGCCTTACCAGCGCCAGTGTCATTGCCAGGCTGCGCGAGAAATTTCCGGACTTGCCGGAGAATCCGGATGCGAAGACCGTATTCATCAAGCTGCGCGAATTGAGGAACAAGTGGTGAGTACGAAAATGAGCATGATCCCCTTCTCCATCCTCGACCTCTGCCCCATCGTCGAAGGCGGCAGCGCCGCGCAATCCTTCCGTAATGCCCTGGACCTGGCGCAGCACGCCGAACGCTGGGGCTACAAGCGTTACTGGATTGCCGAACATCACTCGCTGGTGGGCGTGGCCAGCGCGGCCACTTCCGTGGTCATCGCCCACGTCGGCGCCGGAACCAAATCCATCCGTATCGGCGCAGGCGGGGTGATGCTGCCCAACCATGCGCCGCTGCTCATCGCCGAGCAGTTTGGCACGCTGGAGTCGCTCTACCCCGGGCGCATTGATCTGGGTCTGGGGCGCGCGCCGGGTTCCGATCAGGCCACCTCGCAGGCCCTGCGGCGCGGCCCGATGGCCGGCGAGGACTTTCCGCGGGAGGTGGGCGAGCTGCTCTATTGGTTTGCTCCCGAGAAACCCGGCCAGAGTGTGGTCGCGGTGCCCGGCGCCGGGCTCAACATCCCGATCTGGATCCTGGGCTCCTCCACCTGGGGCGCGCAGTTTGCCGCGGTCAACGGCTTTCCCTTCGCCTTCGCCTCGCACTTTGCCCCGCAGCAAATGATGGAAGCGCTGCGTCTTTACCGCGAGAAGTTCCAGCCCTCCGAGTGGCTGCGAAAACCCTATGCCATGCTGGGCGTGAATATCATTGCCGCCGACACCGACGAGGAGGCCAAGCTGCTATTCACCTCGCGCCAGCAATCCACGCTGGCCAATCGCACCGGCCAGCGCGGCCAGCTGCGCCCGCCCGATCCGGACTTCGACAGCCGCCTCGGCCCCTGGGAGCGCAACATCATCGAGGAGATCATGCCCGGTGCCATCGTCGGTTCGCCGCAGAGCGTGAAAGAAGGCCTGAAGAAGTTCATTGCCAAGACCGGCGCGGACGAACTCATCATCGCGGCGGCGATCTATGATCACGCCAAGCGGCTGAGGTCGTATGAGATCACGGCTGAGGTGCGCGGCAGTATGTAAATCAAAGGCTGCCTCTTCACATTGGGGGCGGCAGCCCAAGCACACGAAACAAGAACACGAACTACGAGGAACCCCATGCAGTTCGAAACCAGCTACGACTATCGCATCGAGAGCTTCAAGGCACGCGTCTACAGCGGGCGCGATGCGCTTGCCAGCCTGCCGGCCGAGATCAAGCGCCAGAAGGCGCGGCGCGCCTTCATCATCTGCGGGCGCTCGGTGTCGCGCAGGACACCGCTCATCGACGATCTTCGCAAGCTGCTGGGCGATGTGCTGGTGGGCGTGTACGACGAAATGGGCAAGGACACGCCGCTCGCCGACTGCGAGGCGGCGCGCGACGCGGTGCGGGCGGCCGGGGCGGACCTGTTGATCGCCGTGGGCGGCGGCAGCGTGATCCAGGGTGTGCGCATCACCGCCATCCTGCTCGCCGAATCCGGCCCGCTTGAGTCGCTGATCACGCAGTATCCGGCGGAAGGCCCGGCCATCAGCGCCCGGCTGCTTGCGCCCAAGCTGCCCATCATCAATGTGCTCACCAACCCTACCTCGGCGCAGAACCGCGGCGGCTCGCCGGCCAAGTACCAGGGCCGGCGCATCGAGTTCTTCGATCCCAAGACCCGGCCGGTGGCGCTGTTCTGGGACCCCGAGGCGCTGGCCACCATGCCCGTCTCCCAGCTGCGCACCAGCGCCGCGGCCCTGTACTGGCGCGTCGCCCTGGACATGGGCTATGTGCGCGCCACGCCGCTCTCGGTCATCAATCGCCGCGGCATGTTCACCCTGATCCGCGACGCCATCCGGCGCCTGGATGGCAACGACAGCGACGACATGGGTGCCCGCATGGACATGTGCGTGGCCACCTTCCTGCAGAACCGCGAGGGCGATGACGGCGGCGCGCGCGTGCCCAACTGGGCGGGGCGCTTTGGCTATGCGCTGTCGGCCGCCATCATCAACCTGCACGACGAGGCCGGCCAGGGCGAGAGCCGCGCCGCGATCACGCCCACTCTGGTGCGCCGGCTGGGGCCCCGCGATCCGCAGGCCATGTGCAACATCGCCGAGTCGCTGGAGGTGTGGAAGGAAGGCGACCCGGTGGCCGAGGCCCCCGAGCGCGTCGCCGTGGCGCTTGGCGAGGAGTTCAAACGCCTGGGCATGCCGGGTAATCTCACCGAGCTCGGCATTCCGCGGTCCAGCGCCCCAACGCTGCTGCAGAACTCACTCACCAGCTTCAACGCCGATCCCAAGCGCGAGTTCAGACATCACCAGGATGAACTGCGGGAGGTGCTGGAGGCTTGCTGGTAGGTGGGGATCGATGCAACCGGAAGATCTGGAACTGCTGGTCACCCGCACGATGCCCTTCGGCAAGTACAAGGGCCGGGTCATCGCCGACCTGCCGGGGTACTACCTGAACTGGTTCGCCCGGACGGGATTTCCCAAGGGCGAGATCGGTCGCCTGCTGGAGCTGATGCAGGAGATTGATCACAACGGGTTGAAGGATATTTTGGGGCCGATCCGCAGGTAATC
>CAXNIK010000305.1:0-4565 GCA_964202115.1 Burkholderiales bacterium | reverse complement strand
GCGCGCAAGGGCGGCAAGCCGTACCGGAAAGCTGACGCGGATCGTGCGTTCGGCCTGTCGGTGGAATTCTTCCGACGCCACCTCGGCGTCAAAAGCGACGAAGGTGCGCCATCACGGCAGGATTGAGCAGGTTCACCGGCTGTCCGCAGTCAACCGGAGATTTTGGAGAGGATAGAGGTCGACTCTACCGGAATCCTGTACACAGTCGGCTGAGGAATTCTCTTTACGGTTGACGCCGCTAAGGGTACGACAACCGCGATTGGTTACACTCGCCCCAACATCACCAGTCAACCAGAACTCATACGGGATGTCGCGTTTGCTATCGCGCCGGGCGCTACGGTTCCCGTCCCCGCCACCCTTGCCCTTCTCGCCCTCGGACTCGCCGGACTCGGATTCAACAGGCGCAAACCCGAAAGCCGATCTCGATAGCAACGATGACAGCGCCGCTTCGGTGGGATTTTTGTTTGTGCGCCCGGCAGAGCGCACTCACTTGAAGGTGAAAGTCCTCTACTCCCTTGGCAAGGAGAAGAATTAGGCGAACGGCAAGGGTGTCCCGGGAGACTGGGAACCTGAAGGAAGCTGAAGGCAAAGCGCTGGCCTGACGAACAGGAAGCGGATACGATTTGACGCATCGGGGTACGCAGGCAAACCTTTGCAAAGCCCGACACTTGCACGGAACGATGCGGCGTATGCCTGGAGGCGGGGATGATGGCAGGGGTGATGTCCCCGAGGACCGAGGACACGCCGAAAGGCGAGCCGCTGAGTCTGCTGCTGTCGAATATCCTGCTGACGGGGCTGGACCGGGAACTGGAACGCCGAGGCCAATACTTTTGCCGCTATGCCGACGACTGCAACATCTATGTCCGAAGCCTGGCGGCCGGCGAGGGCGTCCCCTACCTGATCACCGTCATCTTCGGCGCCTTCCGCGCTGGCATAGGCGAAGTGTCCTGCTTTAAACTTCGCGACGCTGCAAAAGACGCGATTGCAGCCCCAATACAGTTTTGGGATTGGGGGTATCTACGGCCAATTCGTGATCTGACGGGGCGATTTCCCCTATGAAGTGATAGCCGAATCAATTCGGCGGCGAAGTCGACGCGGCCGGCCGGTGCGCCGCAAGCCGGTGGTTGAGCCCGCCCCGAACTGCGCACTGTGGGTCTTAAGTTCGTTTCGAACGCCGCCGCCACCCGCGGAAGGGGACGGATCGGAGCGGCTTAATGGTAAATTGCTGGGCAATCAATTCCGACCGCCGCAGCGACGCAAGTTCTTTCCTGCTCCCCGGTAGATGCGAGGCAGTGTCGTTGCTCGGCCACTCATGCGATATCGGGCAAGAGATGGTAGGTTAGCTCTCGACCTGGCGGTTTTTCTCAATCGATGCCCTTTGCCTTCCGAGGTGGCGCGCGCTGATTCTGTCGCGCCTGCAGCGGCACCCAGCAACCCAGATGCTCGAGAATTCGGCGTATGACTGTAGCGTCGTCGATCAACGCGATGATGTGCATTGGCGAGCCGCACTTGGGACAGACAAGCGGATCGACTTCATAAACCTGTGGATGAGTCGTGCCCAAGCCGATCGGGCTCGCGCTGCAACCATCGGGCCATCCTCGATCGCCTGCACAGCCACGGCTGGCTTCTGGCACGCGCGGGTCGCGCATCTGAAAACGGCAAAGTGCACAATTTATGTTCTTACATCGAGGCAGCCAGCTCAGTGCAGCGGGCTCAGTTCAGCCGAAACAGTTGCCGCGGGTTCTCCGTGCTGATCTGCCGGATTTCCTCGGGCGTTAAAGCCGCCGCCCGCAGCGCACCCAGCGGATCGGCCTCGTGCGGCGGAAAGGATTCGTCGGTGCCAAGTACCAGCCGATCGGTGCCCATCATGTCGGCGGTGAAGCGCAGTACTGTCGGGTGATGCAGGATGGTATCCACCCAGAAGCGGCGCAGGTAATCGGACGGCGCATGCTGCGCGACGCTGCTGGTCTGCTTCGGATCGGCGCGCTTGTGCATGATGTCGAAGCGGCCGATCAGGAAGGGCAGGTTGCCGCCGCCGTGCGAGGCGATCAGCCGCAGCTTCGGGAAACGGTCGAGCACGCCGGCGCCGATCAGCGAGCCGATGCAGCAGGTCGAGTCGAAGGTGTATTGCGCCACCTGCGAAAGCGCGTATTTCGCGGTGCGTGGTGTGGGCGCCGGCTGCGCTGGATGCAGGAACACCGGTACATCGAGCGCCACCGCTGCTGCCCAGTATTCGTCCAGCGGCAGTTCGCCGAGATTCACGCCTTCCACGTTGGTGGCGCATACGCCGCCCACTGCGCGGGCTTTCACGCTGCGCTCGAGTTCGCGCGCTGCCGCAGCCGCATCCGGCAACGCGCCCGAGGCGAGCCAGGAGAAGGAAGCGGGATGCGCCGCGCAGAACTCGCCCAGCTGGTCGTTGAGCAGTCGGTGCCATTCAATGCGTTTGTCCGCCGGCAGGGCGTAGCCGAAGATGTCGGCCCACACCGAGAGGACCTGCCGCTCGAGGCCTATGCCGTGCATCCAGTCGATACGCTTCTGCGCCGGCTCCACCAGCCGCGGAAAGAAGGGCCGCACCTGCAGCCCGAAGTCGAACCGGAGGCATTTCTGGCACGTGGGCTCGTGCATCACCACATTGATGCCGTAGCGCCCCGCGTCGCGTTCGATTGACTCGATCACCCCGGGGGGCACATAGTGGGCGTGGACGTCTACTGGCATGTGCGGATTCCTCTATGGACAAGGCGTGGCGGGCGCATCGCAGCGGAATTTGCTTCGCTGCGCTTTACCCATTAAACCCGAAATCGGGCGGCATGGCCCCGGCGAATTGAACTTAATCGGCAATTGTGCGCGACAATTGGTCCCCGTATCACGACATGCCAGGGCATTTCACCAGCCGATGCGCTTTAAGGGCGCGATAGATTTTCTTATTATTTGGCAGGATCACGACGTGGCCATGTAAAAATCAATTCGTCTCTGACCCCTTGGGGTTCCTATACTTGGGGTTCCTATACGGGAGCTTTATGGCGGCGCCGAGGACTTCCTGAAGGTAGATCGGCGATTGACTCAGGCCGCCAGAGTCGAAGATACTCCCCGATGTCTTGTTGGATTACCTATCCAATGCTGCGCGAAAAAGAGAAGGGCGCCCTGTGAAGATAAGCCTCACGTTAGCCGCGTTCTTGACGATACTATTGTGGAGTCATGCGAGCATGGCGCAGCAGTTTCCACAGCGGCCGGTGCGTGTCATCGTCCCCTTCGCTGCTGGTGGCCTTGTCGATACACTGGCTCGAACCATTGGATCCCAGTTTCAGGCGATCACGGGGCAGCCGATGATCGTTGATACCAGGCCCGGCGGCAGTTCTATCATCGGCATGACCGCGTGCGCCAAGGCGCCTCCTGACGGATACACCTTGTGCTTCACTGTGGCGGACAGCCTTTCGTACAATGCCGCGCTTTTTTCAGACCTGCCCTATGCTCCGGACAGCGACTTCACCCCCATCCTGAATCTGGCTTGGTCCAACACGAATCTGATCGTGGCAAATGCCAAGGTGCCCTACAGCTCCTTTCGCGAATTGATCGCTTATGCTAAGGCGAACCCGGGTAAGGTCAACTGGGCTACTTGGGGACCGGCGAGTCTTCCCGATGTGTACCTTCGATGGATCAACCGAGTCGCGTCAACGGACATGACGGCAATTCCTTACAAAGGCGCCGGGGCAGGCAACCCCGCGGTCCTTTCGGGTGAAGCCGATGTTACGTATATGGGATTCGGCCTTGCCGGGCCACTGATGAAAAGTGGCAAGCTGAAATTTCTTATTAGTCTGGGTGACCGGCGATCGAGCTACGTTCCAGAATTGCCATCGCTTGCCGAAGAAGGCGTAGATCCAGGGCTGAAGACTTACTTCGCTGCGTTTGCTCCGGCGCGCACGCCCGTGCCCGTCGCGAACAGGCTGAATGAGATTCTGACGAGTTCAATCAACTCGCCGAAGATTCAGGACTTTTACAAGACGTTCGCTTTGGAATTCATCGACAACACGCCGCAGCAATTCGCCTCGTTCGCAAAGCAGGATCGGGAGAATGCGCTGAGAGTGTTCCGCACCATCGGCATCAAGCCGAGCAACTCGCCAAGCCAGTGACCGCTATGTCCAGGCCCACGGCAAGGACGATCAGGGTGCTTTGCGTCTGGTCGACAACAACCTTGTCTATGATCACCTGGGCGAATAGCCGCGTGGTGAGGCCGATTAACTGAATCACCAGCGATGCGGCCAGGATCGATACGTACGATCAGGACGGGCAAAACACAGGCGCGCCGATGGGCTCGGCCGGGGGCGGGTCAGGTACCTTTCTGATTGAGGTACGGCACAAGGTGCGGCTCTTGAATTTTTTCGCAGATTGGACGCCGATGTTTTAGTTCTGTTGAACGTGGATATCGTCGAAGGCGAACACCCTGGAAGTACCTACTACGCGGCCGAACTGCGAGGCGACATCGACGTGGCCAACCGTGCTGCCGAAGCGGCAGGATTGCGGGTTCGGTTTGTGAAAAGATGACGACGAGCTTGTCGACCAGCTCGATG
>CAXNIK010000304.1:0-4570 GCA_964202115.1 Burkholderiales bacterium | reverse complement strand
AGGACGTTGTCCGCATACTCATCGAGCACGATAGTCAACCATTCTTCCAGCAAGGTCGCCTGCTCGGCGTCGCCGCGAAGCCGGATGAGTTCGATGCCGCGACGAAGCTCGCCCACCGTGACGACTGACAGATAGACCGCTTCCCCCGTACTCGCAACGTGATTGAAGAACTCGATGACGCCGGGGTTCAGGTCGAAAACTTGCGTGACGGTAAACTTTTCGGCGCTGCATTACGCCTGATTTTTACCGTCAGATTTAACGTCAAAATCGAGTGGGTGCGCCTGTAAAGATCATCCACTGAAAGACCTAAATTGCTATAAATATCAACGGATTGAATCGGTTCATTGCACCCGCAAAGCGATATGAGCGCCTCGATAGTTGTGACTTAACAAGAGTCCCCATGAGCCCATCAAACCTGCCTCCCGACATTCACCCCGAATCGCTGTCGCGCCTGTCGCCGGTGGACCGCGCATCGCTCACCGATAAATGCAAAGCGTCCTACGATGAAATGGTGCGCCTTCGGGCAGAAGGCAAAAACCTTGCCGGACTGATCGGGCCCTCGGGAATCTGGATACGCATTCCGGTGTGGGGCGAGCATGTGGCGGAACTGAACCAGTACCTGCGCCACCACATCGGCCTGGAACCGCGACTCAGTGAGCTCGCCATTCTGGCCAGCGCCCGGGAAATGAGCAGCCAGTTCGAGTGGACCATGCACGAACCCGAAGCCCTGCGGGTGGGGGTGCAGGCGGCGACGATCGATGTGGTCAAGTATCGCAAGCCTATTACTGATGACTCTGGCCTTTCTGAAACCGAGGAAGTCATCGTCAGGCTGGCCCGCGAGACCCTCGGTGACAAGAAGCTGAGCGCCGGCACCTATGCACGTGCCCTGGCGATCTTCGGCGAGATGGGCCTCGTGAACCTGATGGCGCTGATGGCCAACTACGCGACTTCGGCAATCATGCTCACCGCAGTGGATCAGCAGTTGCGGGCAGACCAGACACCGCTGATGCCGGAACTGTAGACGGGCGAGGCAGGCTGCCCTGCCCGACTGTGGCGTCAGCCAGCGCTTCAGGCCGGCCAGGCAGCGGCAGGTGTGGCTGCCATCGTGGCTGCGGGGGCGACTAATCCAGCTTGATATTGCCGCGCTTGATCACATCTGCGTACAGCTTGATGTCGGAGCGGATCAGCGCATCGAACGCCGCCGGGGTACTGGACTCCGCCACAAAGCCGAAGGTGGCCATGCGCGTCTGAAAGTCAGGCTCGGCCATTGCCCGGTTGACGTCGCGGCTGATGAAGGCCACGCGCTCTGCCGGCGTGGCCTTAGGCACCACCATGCCCGCCCAGACGCTGAAATCCATGCCCGGCAACCCCGCCTGTTCAATGGTGGGGAGGGTGGGGAAGGACTGCAGCGGCGTCTTGTTGGTATGCGCCACATATTTGATCCGGCCGGACTTCAGAAACGACTGGCCGGTGGCAATGGTGGTCAGCGTCCAGCCGATATCGCCGTTGATCAGAGACGTAAACAACTGCGCGTTTTCCTTGAACGCCACGTGCAGCATCTTGGTGTTGGACAGTTGCTCGATCATCACACCGCCCAGGTGCTGCGTGCTGCCGATGTACTGGGTGCCAAAGCCCACCTGGCCCGGACGTGCCCTGGCCGCCGCGAGGAGGTCGCCAAGCGTGTTGTAGGGGCCGTTGGCGGAGACCGCCAGCATCGAGGGCGCCTGGAACAGCGCCGCCACCGAGGAGAAGTCGCGTGCCGTGTCGTAGGGCAGATCCTTGATCAGCAGCGGGTTGATCACCAGGTGTCCGCCACCGGCCACCAGGATCTCATAGCCGTCAGGCGGTGCCTTCTTGGTCGCCTCGATGGCGATGACGCCGTTGCCGCCGGGCCGCGCCTCGACCACCACGCCCTGCCCCCAGTACTTGGTGAGCTTTTCGGCAATCATGCGCGAGGTGACATCAGGACCCGTGCCACTGGGATAGGCCGAGGTGATCTTCACCGTCTTTACCGGATAAGACTGCGCCAGTGCGGCGCCGGCAAATGCCACGCCGGCCAGCGCACCCAATATCGAAAGCCCCGCTTTATCGCGCTTCATGACCGATCTCCCCCTGTTTCCTGGCTTCATGTTCCCTCTCCCCATGTTCCCGCGTTGAACTGTCCGGCTGATGCACTGCCCTCGCACTACCCTCGCACTGACACTATCGCTCAATCGTGCGCTGCGATGTGCTCAGGCGAGTACCGCCTGCTTGGGCACCTCGGCCGCCTGCAGACGCGGCAGCACCTCCTTGCCGAACAGCGTGATCTGCTCGACGGTTTCCTCATGCGACAGATCGGCCGCATGCGCCATCATCAGGAAGTTGCCAAGACCACCAACGCCTTCACGGAATTCCGCCAGTTGCCGGTGCACGTCGTCCGGTGTGCCGCAGAACATGATGCCCGCATCGATCAGCTCGGGCAGTGTACCGTGCAGCGAGTCGACCACCTTGCCATCTTTGGTCTTGCCCTTCAGGCCGCCCCTTGCCCGCAGCATCCTGGCCGAATCGTTGACCGAAAAGTAACCGGGCGGGTTGCCAAAGGGCTCCGACACCAGCGCCACGCTGGTGAGCCACTTTTGCATGGTTTCGGCGCGACGCTCGGCCTCTTTGCGGGTCTCGGCAATGGCGACCAGACCAAGATAGGAGAAGCGGTCAGGGCCTGCCGGAGACAGGCCGCGCTCGAGCCGCGCATTGCGATAGTTGTCGAAAATCTCGCGCGTCTGATACCCGGACAAAAAGGTGCCCAGCACATAACCTTTCTCGGCGATCTCGCGCACGTTGGCGGGGCTGCGCCCGGTGATCCACACCGGCGGATGCGGCGCCTGATAGCAGCGCGGCCAGACGTTGACGTTGCGATACTGGAAGTGCTCGCCCTGCCAGTCAAACGGACCATCAATGGAAGTGAGCGCCTTGAGTATCAGGTCGTGCGCCTCCCAGAAGCGTTCCACCTGGGTGACGCCGGAACGCACCGCGACCGGTATTTCGGTGGGCACGCCGCGCACAAACCCCATCTCCAGGCGGCCGCGGGAAATGACATCGATCATCGCGAGCTCTTCGGCCACGCGCACCGGGTCAAGGCGGTTGCCGATCGGGTAGCCCAGCGTCAGGATGCGGGCGCGCTTGGTGACCCGGGCAAGAATGGACAGCGTCACCGCGGCCACCGAGGACACGCAGGTGGCCGAGGCATGATGCTCATTGACCATCACATCAAAACCCAGCTGGTCAGCGAGCACCCATTCGTCGATATACCGCTCGTATAGATCGGCCATGATCTTCGGATCGAGATAGCGGCTGGGCAGATCGACGCGCAGCGACTTCAGCTCCGGCAGCCAGGCCGGCGGATAGGGCTGTTCGCTGAAATGAAAGACTCTCATGCCATCTCCTTGGGGAAACACTGAATAAGTCCGATTTCAATCATAAAGGTCAAAACTTTCCCTCTGAAATTGGGGATATACAAGGGGCGAAGGCCCCTTGTTCAGTAATTCCCTTGTGTTGGCCGGCCGCGGTGTGGCGCCGGGCAAACGCCACAATCGCCGCGGTGGTCGCCTCGGGCTGCTCGATGTGGGGGAAATGGCCGGCATTGGCGATTTCCATGAATGTTGCCCCGCTGATCGCCCCGGCGTAATGCCGGCCATAGTCAACCGACGCAAAGCGGTCACCCGCCCCCCACAGGATCAGCGTGGGCACGGCGATGCGATACAGCAGATGCCGCAGCCGCGGGTCATACATATAGGGGCTCCAGGCGTAACGCGCGGTGGACTCGTTGTTGCGGGCCACCACCACCAGTTCGGCATCGCTCATCGTCATGTAGTCGCGTTGCGCAAAGGACCTGTCGTGATAGGCGAGTTCGATGAATTTCTTCTCCGGGATGGCATAGATGTCGGCGAAATCAAGTTGGTCGCGGGCACCGAACTTCACCCCGACCGCGTCGGCCAGCACCAGCTGCGACACGCGCTCGGTGGATTTCACTGCCATGGCAAGCGCGATCCATGCTCCCAGTGAGGAGCCCACCACCAGCACATCGCGCAAATCGAGCTGCTGCAGCAACTGCAGATACACATAGGAGATGTCGTCGATGGAAGTGACCCCGGCAGGGCGTTCGGATTCGCCAAAGCCCGGATGCGAGGGCGCCAACACCTCGCCGGCACCCGACAGCCGTTCGATGAAAGGCAAGGCGCGTTCCACGCCGATATGCGGATGGAGAAACAGTATCGGCCGGCCGCTGCCCTGGCGCAGCAGCTCGATGCGCGCGCCTGCCACCGTGGCGGAGGTGATTGTTGCCGTCATGAACCCTGCCTCCCGAAAGAGCCGCATCGTAGTGCCCTGTTTGCCAGTTTTGCAATTGATTTAATATAAGCAAATTGTCGCTGTCGAACCGGTTGTCCGGCCGCTGGGCCTGCGACGAAATTCCTGCACTGAAGGTACCCGGCATGAAGAAAGGCATCGGCTCGGTGGACACCGCGGTGGTGCTGCTGCGCATCGTCGAACAGGCCGCGGGGCCACTTTCCCTTACGCAGATCGCCCGGGCCGC
>CAXNIK010000303.1:0-4596 GCA_964202115.1 Burkholderiales bacterium | reverse complement strand
CTGTGCCGAAATCACCTTTGCCTCCAGTCACAGACACACCGTCAACCGCCTGGGGCCCGAGGGCGTGAAGAAGTTTCTTGAGAGCACGCCGCCGCAATCGGTGACGCCGCAATGGCACGATCGCAAGAAGGAGATCGTCGTCAACGGTTTCAAGGCGCCGGGCGTCGACAGAAAATTCATACTGTACGACCGCTATCTGCAAAAGATGGAGCACGCGCTGCAGCACTCGCCCTGGCTGGTTGGCAACGAGATATCCCTCGCTGACGTGGGCATGGCGCCCTATGTGAATCGGCTCGACATGTTGTCGATGTCGGAAATGTGGACGGTGAGCCGGCCGCGGCTCACCGACTGGTTCGCGCGCATCAAGGCCCGCCCGACGTTTTACGAGGCGCTCACGCGCTGGTGTCCTGACGATCTGACGCATGATCTGAAGACTTTCGGCGCGCAAAGCTGGCCCGAAGTGAAGCAGATTCTTCGGGCTGCATAATTCACTGGTGGTTGGCGACATCAACGTTCATTGAAAGGAAGTTCAACATGCTGGAGCTCTATCACCACGGTTCGTCAGTCTGCGCCGCCAAGGTTCGATTTACGATTTCGGAGAAAAGCCTGGAATGGAAAAGCCATTACCTGGATATCCTCAAGGGCGAGCATTTCAATCCCGAATACCTGAAACTCAACCCCAAGGCGGTGGTGCCGACGCTGGTGCATGACGGCAACGTGTTGGTGGAGTCGACGGTCATCTGCGAATATCTCGATGATGAATTCCCACAGGTGCCACTGAAGCCGGCCAGGTCGCTGGATCGGGCGCAGATGCGCCTGTGGACCAAGACCGTTGACGAGGAATTGCAGCCGGCGTGCAAATACATCACCTATGCCGCCTGTCACCGTCACATCATCCGGCGCATGCCGGCGGAAAAGTTCAACGAGTACATGACCGGTCCGCTGGAGTCGCCCGAGACCAGGGTGACCGGCGACCCGAACTGGGCGCAGAGCAAGCGCGACATCGTCAACATGGGGATAAATGCGCCCGGGGTTGCCGCCAAATTCCGCATTTACGATCGCACCTTGTCGAAAATGGACGACACCCTCAAGGACAGCCCCTGGCTCGCGGGAGACAGTTTTTCGCTGGCGGATATTTCGTTGACACCCTACGTCAATCGGCTGGACATGCTGGGCATGTCCGAATTGTGGACGGCATCACGGCCGCGGTTGAACCAATGGTTCGCACGGATAAAGGCCAGGCCGGTCTTCAAGCCTTGCTTCCTCGATTACTGTCCGCCGGATCTCACCCATGATCTCAAGACCTACGGCTCGCAAAGCTGGCCCGAGGTCAGGGAAATGCTGGCCGCCTAGCCGTGCGTGACAGTCGCTGCGACAGTCACGCAGCCGTCATGAGGCAGGTTGTTCCGGCGCAATTGGCCGCGCGGCGAATTGCGCAGTGTCGGGTACTGGTGGTGCCGGATTTTTGTCGAGCATGAGTTGTTTTAACGACGCAGGTCGAGCGTGTTGCGAATTTACAGGAGCTGTTTCGCTGTTTGAATAACCGAGGATAGTTTCCAATGCAGTTGACTCTGTTCAGCTCCACTTCCCTTACTGTGAGGAATCCCATGCAAGGTGCCAACCCCCGTACTTTCCGGCTTCTTTCCGGCTGCCTATTGCTGCTCAAATTGGTCGGTGGCAAGGCGAAATTGGCACAACAGGCCAGTGCAGCACTGGTTGCCCGCGAAGAAATCCCTAGCGGTCAGGAAAAATGGAGTAGATCCTCGCGGCAAGCTTCCATGATCGCAGCAAGCCACTCTGATCGCAGGAAGGCAGTCTAACCATCAACCCGAAGGTATCCAGTGACGATGAAACAGCAGGTAATTGAATCGGGTGGCGGCCCATCCTACGATTGGGCCAATGACCACATCTGCGTGAAAACCACTTGTGATCACGCCGAAGGACGCGTAACCGTGGTTGAAGACACACTCAAGCCCGGCTTCCGCCTTGCGCGCCATTATCACAAGAAAATGACGAAAATCTTTTACCTGCTGGAGGGCGAGGTGGTATTTAATTTCAAGGACCAAACCACTGTCGCTACGCGCGGCATGACCATCAACATCCCGCCCAACGTCATCCACGAAGTTACCAGCAAAGATGGGGCGCGGCTCATTACGGTTTTCAGTCCCGGCGGGTTTGACAGATACCTTCTGGAAATGTCGGGTATGACTGAAGCGCAGTTTGCAGATCCTGAGTTGATGCGCAAGCTCGCGGAGCAATACGACACCTGGATGGTATAAGCGACGATTGCGACGCTCGGCGACGAATGCCGGCGTGGAATAAATGCCATTCAATTCAGTAAGCCCAATCCTCGACGCGCAATCCCTTAACTCTCCTGAATTCCTTCTCGTGGTTGGTGACAAGCGTGGCATCCAGCGTGAGGGCCTGGGCAGGAGCAAGCGCGTCGCGTGATGGAAGGATGGCAGATAGTTCCGGTGGATGCCGAACTGGCCATGCTTGCCGCGCGATTGCGGGCGGCCCACGGTCTGCGTCTTCCCGACGCAATTCATGCGGCCACCGCGATCTGCGCCGGATGCGCGGCACTGCTGACGCACGACCGGAATTTTTCACGGCTGAAAGGTTTGAGGATCATTACCGGCATCGAGTAACCGATCTACTGCCCGCCGGACTTGACCGATGACCTCAAGACCTATGGATCGCAGAGGACTTCTACTCGCTACAATGCGCCGGCAAGCAACCACCTAACCGCCCCCTGTGAATCCGCTGAATCCAAAAAAGCTCCTGCTGTCCAAGTGGACCGCCGTCGATCCGACGCGCAAGGAAAAGCATTTCCTGGTGACCAAAGTCATCGAGCCGGACCCGCCCGAGGCCAAAATCGAATGGGTGGAAGTCCAGGCCGTGTATTCCCTGAGAACCGCGCGCATTCACTGGCGTGAGTTGCAGGACGACACAGCGTGGTTGCAGGGTTGGCGTTGATGCAACGCGATGGCAGCGATTTGAACCCGCCAACCGTCATTGCGCCGACGCGAATGCAAAGCATCGCGATGTTTTGCGTCTTCCTGTCGATGACCATGGGACGCCTCAAGGCGGGCGCCGCCCTCACCTCGGTCGGCTCCGGCACCTGGTACCACTCTTTGAACAAAGCGCCGTTCAACCCGCCCGACTGGGTATTCGCTCCAGTGTGGACCTGCCTTTACGTGATGATGGCAGTGGCCGCATGGCGCGTCTGGTGCCGTGTCGATGCCGCAGGACGCAAGATGGCGTTGCTGCTGTTTACGTTGCAGCTCTCGCTCAACCTCTACTGGTCATTGCTGTTCTTTGAGCAACAGCTGGTGGGCCTGGCAATGGCCGAGTTGCTGCTGCTGCTGATCGTCATCAGCTACACCTGGGTGCGGTTTCGGGCCATCGACCGCATGGCCGGCTGGCTTTTCCTTCCCTACGTGATCTGGGTCGTGTTCGCGGGCCTGCTCAACGGCGCAATCCTGGCGTTGAACTGAAATCTGGCCTCGAGGGTGGCAATTCGGGGGATGAGCAGTCGTTGCTGCGCACGGTCCTCGATATTCTGGAGCGCGGAGATCTATTGCTGGGCGATGCAAACTTCACCACGAAATGCTCGTCATGATCGCCCAACAACGCGTCAGTGAGCGCCCTGGTCGAGTCGAGCCCCGCGCAATCGAACGACGATCTAAAAAATATCCGATGCGTTACCCAGTAAACCCGGGAACGGGCATCGGCAAACACAGGATTTGAACATAATCGATGATGTACGCTTTTCAAAAGTCCAAAACATGGCCCATTCGAGAAATTTAGCTGCCGCCATACGTTCAGCTCGGGTTCGATTTGACTATCAGTGATTCAGCCGGTGCCGGCAAGTTCCGCGGCGGCTTTGCCATCAATTTGAAGGTGCGCAATTTCGTCGAGGGGCGCTGGAATCTGCGCCGTCCGCGCCGCGCCGGTTGCCCGCCCTGGGGATTGTGGGGCGGCACGAGCGGCGAACCCGGCAATTACCTGGTGAAGCGCCCTGGCGAGACCGACTACAAGTCGGTGGATGCCACGCGCTACCTGGTGCCGGAAAACACCCAGGTCATCGCACGCACCTCGGGCGGCGGCGGCTGGGGCGATCCCCTGGATCGCGATCCGGCCAAGGTGTCCTGGGATGTGATCGAGGAATTGATCTGCGCAAAAGCGGCACTCGATCAGTACGCGGTGGTGCTCAAGATGGACAAGGCCGTGGATGAAGCAGCCACTACGGCGCTGCGCAACAAACGCAGGGCGGAGCGAAAACTCGCCGCATAACCGGATTTGCAAAGGGGATGGGATGTGCATCACAGGCAATTGGGGGTTACCGGCCACGGTATCCCTGACCGCGGCCTGCCTCACCGTGCTGGCAAGCCCTTCGGCGGCACTGGCGCAGAACTTCCCGGCGAAGCCGCTGCGAATCATCATCGCCGCGGCGCCAGGCGTTCCCACCGACACCTTGGGCCGCGGCCTGGTCGAACCGCTGGGCCGCGCCCTTGGCCAGCCCATCATCATCGAGAATCGAGTCGGCGCCGATGGCATCATCGGCACCGAGGCCTGCGTGCGCGCGGCGCCCGA
>CAXNIK010000302.1:0-4601 GCA_964202115.1 Burkholderiales bacterium | reverse complement strand
CAACAAAAATCTAATACTTCCTTGACCCCCCCGAGGTGCTCTATTACCATGCGCCCATCATATGACTGGGAGGCTGGGAGCAAGCGTGGCCTATCACCGTTCCCGATCTGATTCCTGCGCACATGCCGCCGTGCATACATTGGGCGCGCTGCTGCTGACAAGCCTGTTCGGTTGCGCCAGCCAGCCTGTTCAACAGGAAACGGCCACTGCGCCGGCCGCCACTGAACTTGCCAGGGTGCCTGAGGCCTATTCCGCCCAAGCCGCGCCCCCGGACATCCCGGCCAGAGCATTGGCGCCGGCTCCAGCGCAATCCACGCAGCCCAGCCGGCCTGCCGCCGGCAGGTCCGCAGCTCGCGCCCCCATCGTCAATACACTGGCCTCCCCGCCCCTGCCTGTGGAAGAGGTCAAGGACACGCTGCCAACGCCGCGCGTCATCGACCTGACCACGCAGCCCGATGACCTGTGGATACGCATACGCCACGGCTTTGCCATGCCCAATCTCGCCAGCCCCCTGGTCGTCGACAGGCAGATCTGGTACGCCGCCCAGCCCAGCGGCATCCGCCGCATGCTGGATCGCAGCAGGCGTTACCTCTATCACATCGTGTCGGAGCTGGAAAAGCGCGGCATGCCCACGGAACTGGCGCTGCTGCCCATGGTGGAAAGCGCCTTCAACCCCATGGCTTATTCCCGCGCCCACGCCTCCGGACTGTGGCAGTTCATCCCCTCCACCGGCAAGACCTACAACCTGCAGCAGAACTGGTGGTACGACGCCCGGCGCGACGTCATCGCCTCCACCAACGCCGCCCTGGACTACCTGCAGTTCCTGTACGACATGCATGGCGACTGGCATCTCGCGCTCGCCTCCTACAACTGGGGCGAAAACGCCGTGGCCCGCGCCATCGATCGCAACAAGGCCAGGGGCCTGCCCACCGACTATCTCAGCCTCACCATGCCGGCAGAAACGCGCTACTACGTGCCCAAGCTGCAGGCGCTGAAAAACATCATCACCAATCCGGATGCCTTCAACATCAGCCTGGATGCCATTCCCAACGAGCCCTACTTCGTCACCGTGTCCATCAAGAACATGGACATCAGCATCGCCGCCAGGCTGGCGCAGATGCCGGTGGACGAGTTGATCGCGCTCAATCCGGCACACAACCGGCCGATCATTTCTCACAGCGACTCACTGGTGTTGCCGGCCGATCGCGCCGAGATCTTCAAGGCCAACCTGGACAACCACAGCCAGCCACTGGTGACATGGCAGCACTACACCTTCAAGAAAGGCGACCGGCTGGAAAAGCTCGCATCCCAGCATGGCATCGCCCTGGCCAGACTGAAACAGGCCAATGGCATCACCGCCAGAACCAAAGTGGCCCCCGGTTACCAGATGCTGCTGCCCATGAATGGACTGGGTGCTTCCGCCGAGCCCCTGCCCGCGGTGTTCATCCCACCGGCCATTGCCCAGCCCGCGCGCAGCACCGTCGTAAAGAAAAGCACGAAGACTGCAGCAGGCGCCCGCAAGCCCGTGGCCAGAACAGCGGCCAAACCGGTAACAAAGCCCGCCTCGCAGCGCAACGTCAAGCCAGTCAAGAAAAAGCCTGTCCGCGGATAAATTCGGTTATTTCAACCGCGGTCCGCTCATTTCAAGCGCGGATCGAGTGCGTCGCGCAAGGCATCGGTCATCAGGCTGAAGGCCGTCACCAGCAGCGCCATGGCCGCGGTGGCCGCCGCCAGCTGCCACCAGTTCCCCAGCAAGATCTCGCCCTGCGCCTCGCTAAGCATGCTGCCCCAGGACACGTCCTCCACACCCACGCCAAAGCCGAGGAAGCTCAGCACCACCTCGGATTTCATGAAGGACACCGCATGCAGCGACAACTGCACCAGCACCACATGGCTGAGGTTGGGCAGGATGTGCACGAACATGCGCCGTGCATGCGAGGCACCCAGCGCTTCGGCGGCGCGGACGTATTCGCGCACGCGGTGCTTCATGTACTCGGCGCGCATCAGCCGGAAAATCCCGGTCCAACCCGTGAGGCCAAGAATGAGCACGACGGTGGCCGTTCCCTTCTGGTTGAGCACGGCGGCGATGGCCAGGATCAGCAACAGGTAGGGTATGGAAGTAAACACGCTGTACAGCCAGTTGAAAAAATCATCCATGCGCCCGCCGTAATAACCGGCGAGCGCGCCGAAAGCCGTGCCGATCACCACCGCCAGCGTCGCCGCCAGCAGCCCCACCCACATCGAGGTCTGCGTGCCGCGCAGGACCTTCTTGAACACGTCGCGGCCCCAGCGGTCGGTGCCCAGCAGCAACACGCCGCTGCGCGCCGCGGTATCGGCGGTGGCGATTTTCTCCCGGGCAATTTCCGCCATTACATCCGCCAGGGGATCGACAACATTGCTGGGATCGGGAACCGCATCCGTCGCCATCGTTCCAGTCTGCACGGCCTGCCGGCTCGTTAAAGGCGGGGCGTGGCCGGGACCAACCTCATCAGACCAGTCCGAGGCCAGTCCACCCAGGCCCGTCGCCATGGTGACGATGGCGAAGATCAGCACGATCAGCACCGCCACCATGCCCAGCCGGTCGCGGCGCAGCCGGCTCCAGGCCAGGGCCCACAGGCCCGTGGCCTCTGCCCTGGGCGTGACCCCTGCGCTGGTGCTGTTCATTTCAGTTGCACCCTTGGATCCAGCACCCGGTAGACCACATCGGTGAGGATGTTGATGAGGATGGTGGCAATGGCCACATAGATGGTCACCGCCTTGATGATGGGGAAATCGCTGCGCTCCACCGCCAGGATCACCTCGCGGCCTATGCCGGGAATGGAAAAGAAACGCTCGATGAGGAATGCCCCGGTAAGCAGCGCCGGCACCTGCATCAGCACATTGGTGATGATGGGGATGGCAGCGTTGCGCAGCACGTGCACGCCCATGATGCGCGCCTCGCCCGCGCCCTTGGCGCGCGCCGTGCGCACATAGTCCTGGTGGATCTCCTCCAGGAAGAAGCTGCGGTACAGGCGCACGTCAGGTGCGAGCGAAACAATGACGCCGATCAAGACCGGCAGCAGACTGTAGACGAACAGGTTTTCGCTGAAGCTGCGGCTCCAGCCCTGCACCGGAAACCATTGCAACTGGTAGGCCAGCACATACTGAAGCACGATGATGTAGACCAGGATGCTGACGGACTGTCCCACGGTGCAGCCCAGCATAACCATGCGGTCGGTGACAGAACCGCGCAGACGTGCCGCCAGCATGGCGGCGATCACGGCGATCAGCGTGGAGATGAGCAGCATGGGCACGAGCACCGTCAGCGAAGGCCCCAGGCGCGTGGCAAAGATCCGCGACACCGGCTCATTGGTCACCCAGCTCACACCGAAGTCCGCGGTCAGCACCTGCTTGGTGAAGATCAACAACTGCACGTAGTAAGGCTGGTCCACGCCCAGTTGCTCGCGGATGCTGCGTATCTGCTCCGGGTTGGAGATCTTGCCTGCCAGCAGATAGGCCGGATCACCCCCCACCCAGTTGAACAGCAGGAACACCAGCAGCACCGTTCCCAGCAGCGTGGGCACGCTTTGCAGCAGCCGGCGCAGCACATAGGCGATCACGGTCGCTTGCCTCCGCCGGCCCCGGATCTGGTCGCGCCATCATCCAGATCGATGTACAGCCATTCCGCGCTCAGCACCGGATGCCCCTTGAAGCCCGCCACGCGCGGCTGCACCAGGGTGTTGCGGTAGCGGCTGTCGGTCAGCCGCCAGGCGGTGTGCACCTCCATCAGCCGGGTCATGTCGCGGTACAGGCGGTTGCGCTCGGGTCCATCGGGCAGGCGCCGCGAGCGCTCGTACAGGGCGTCGAATTCCTTCGACCGGTAGCAGGCATAGTTGCTCTGGCCGGTATTGGGGCCGTAGAGCAACTGCATGAAATTGTCACCGTCCGGATAGTCGGCAATCCAGGAACTCATGTGCATCATCATCCGACACTGCTTGCCCAGCTTGATGATTTCGGAGAACGGCGCCTTGTGGATCTCCAGGCGCAGCCCCACGGCATCGAGGGAGCGTTTCATCAACTCGTCGAACTGGCGGTCGACTTCGCTGGTCTTGGACGAATAACGGATGACCAGCTCGCGGCCATCGGGCTGGCGGCGATAGCCATCCTTGCCCCGCGCGTAGCCGAACCTGTCCAGCAGCGCGTTGGCCGCGCGCGAATCGTAGCGGATGACCCCCCTGTAGCCTGGCTGATGGCCGGCCACGCCCGGGGGAATCGGATAATCGGCCTTCACCGACTGGCCGCGCCTTATGGTGGCGATCTGGTCATCGATGCGATAGGCCATGGCGATGGCCCGGCGCAGCGCGATTCTGTCCTTGCCAAAGCCCCCCAGCGGATTGGGCTCATCGCCAATCTTCTCGCTCATGTTGAAATTCAGATAGACGATCTCCGGGTCCACGCTCCGGTCCAGGCGTATGCCGCGGCTGGCGAACTCCTCCTTCAGGCGCCCGTCGGGCGTCATGAAGCGGCTGGCAATGTCCAGCAACTGATATTCGATGTCGGTCTGGCCGCTCTCGAAGGCCAGCCAGCGGCTTTGTGTCTCCTCCATGATGCTGATTTCCACG
>CAXNIK010000301.1:0-4607 GCA_964202115.1 Burkholderiales bacterium | reverse complement strand
GGGTGAAATCATTTCCATTGGAGGCTCCTTTTACCAGCAGGGTTGTTATTGGAATGCCCCAATAATACCGCCCGCCGCATCCGGTTCCGGCGGATTGGTCCCGTCTGTGCGCGTCCCGTCTTTACTCGTCCAGCTGTATTCCAGCCCGCTTCGCCGTCCTTTGCCAGCGCGCCACTTCCTGGATGATGAACTGGCGGAACTCTTCGGGTGTGCTGCCTATGGGGTCGCCATTGTCCTCCGCCAGCCGGGCGGCAATCTCGGGTGACCGCGCGACTTTCACGAATTCGGCATTGAGCCGGCTGATCACCGCGCCCGGTGTCTGCGCCGGCGCGACGAAGCCGGACCAGCCCACGTTCTCGAAGCCCGGCACACCCTGCTCGGCGATGGTGGGGATATCGGGCAGCAGTTTCGAGCGGGTAAGTGAGGTGACACCCAGCACGCGCAGCTTGCCGGACTTGACCAGGGGCAGCACGGCCAGGATGCCTATGTTCGTCTGGATGCGCCCGGCGGCCAGGTCGATGTTCATCTGGCTGCTGCCCTTGTAGTGCACGAAGGCAACATCGGCTTCGATCATGTCGTGCAGCAGGGCCCCTGCCAGATGCGGCGCGCTGCCGGCGCCGGAGGTGCCCATGTTGATCTTGCCTGGATTGGCCTTCACGTAGGCTACGTACTCGGCGAAGCTGCGCGCCGGCACCGCGGCATGCACCACGAACAGACTGCCGCGCTTGGTCATGAGCACCACGGGGGCGAAGTCCTTCACCGGGTCATAGCTGATGTTGCGGTATACGGCCGGTGCTGCAACGAAGCTGGAAGTGCCCGAGAGCAGGGTGTAGCCGTCAGGCGCCGCCTTGGCCACGTAGGACACACCCACCGTGGCACCAGCACCCAGCTTGTATTCGATGACGATGGGCCAGCGCGTGTTTTCTACCAGCTTGCCTGTATACAGCCGCCCCTCGATGTCGGACGTGCCGCCGGGAGGGAAGGGCACGATGACGGTGATGGGCTTTGACGGAAAGGCGCCGGCCTGGGCGAACACGGTCAATGGCATGGATGACGCCGCAACCACGGCGGCAGAGAGCAGCATGCGGGGAATCAACACGGCCAACCTCCTGGGAAGAAGCGGATGCTGCGAATAAAGCGCGTGAAGGTCAGGGTTACTCCGATCAGCCGCCGAGCAGGCCGCCTTCGCCGACCTTGGTGCCTTCGGTGGAGAACAACTGCGCCCGCGGCTTGGCCGATTTTTTCGGCTGATGGTCGGTGCGCCGGTTCGGTATGCTCTTGTCGATGGCTTCGACCTGGAGGATTTCCAGCACCTCGTCGCCGGCCGCCTCGAACCAGTAGGGGTAATCGCGCGGTATGAACACGCTTTCATTGGGTCCGATGTCACCGATGAGCTCGTCGCCAGTGGTGTAGAAACGCGCGCGGCCCTTGAGCACGAACCACAGGCCGTCCATGGCCGAATGCGAGTGCAGGTTGTTCTCGCCGCCTTTGGAGATGGTCTGCACCGCCGCGACCATGATGTCGCTGCGCGCGAGCAGGGTCATGCCCTTGCCGTTGCGGATCACCGGCGCCTGGTAGCGCAGGACTTTGGCCGACTGCACCGGCGGTGTTTGCGGTTCGCGTACTGGGGTGTCGTTGGGCATGCCTGTCCTCGCTTTCAGTCCGGGTCCAGTTTGAGATTGGTTGACTTGATGACCCTGTCCCAGCGGTCCAGTTCGCGCAGCATGGAGTCCCTGAACTGCTCCGGCGATACGGGAGCGGGCTCGGAGCCGTCGGTGAGCAGCGCGGTCTGAACCTCCGGCAGGTTCAGGATGGCCACGAATTCGCGATTCAGGGCCTGGACAATCGCCGGTGGAGTTCCCGCTGGGGCGAACAGGCCGAACCATCCGCTTACGTCAAAGCCGGACAGCCCGCTCTCGATCAGCGTGGGCACATCGGGCAGCAGCCGCGAACGCTTCGCGCTGGTTACCGCGAGGGCCTTGATCTTGCCTGTCTTGACATGAGGCATGGTGGCCGCGGGGGTGGCGAGCAGCATATGCACCCGGCCGGCAATCATGTCGACAATGCCCGGGCCTATGCCCTTGTAAGGAATGTGCGCGATCTTCGTGCCGGTGAGATTGTTGAAGAGTTCCATGCCCAGATGCGCCGCCGAGCCGTTACCCGAAGACGCGTAGTTGAGCTCGCCGGGCCTGCTCCTGGCATAGGCGATCAATTCCTTGACCGAACTCACCGGCAGTGATGCCGTTACCGACAGCACCCAGGGCTGGGCGGTGAGCTGGGCGACCGGGATGAAGTCCTTGCGCACGTCGTAGGAGGTCTTGGTGATGAGTGCCGCGTTCATGACGGCACTGCTGGCGGCCAGCAGCAGGGTGTAGCCGTCGGCGGGTGCCTTGGCGACGAATTCCATTCCGATCACTCCACCCAGACCGGAAGGGCGATTTTCCACGATGACGGGATGGTTCCAGCGCTCATTCAGTTTGGTCGAGGCCATGCGCGCCAGGATGTCGGCGCCGCCGCCGGGTGCTGCACCGACAATGATGCGTATGGGCTTGTTCGGATAGCCGCCGGGCAGTTGCGGCTTTTGCTGCGCATGCGCGACGGCCATGCAGGCGAACAGCACAAGGATGAGCCCATGGAGTGCGGTTTTTTGCATGGTATTCCCTACCTACCCTCGTAATGGAAGTGGCCGTTGGCATCAAGTCTGAATTTGCCCAGCCGCCTGTCGCGCAACTTTCCGGTGGACAGCCATTCCAGCGAAGCGGCAAACAGCCCCAGGTGCTGCTTTTCCCACTGGATGAAATGCGAGCCGCAGGCGATGTTCAGAAAAGTCTTGTAGCGAGAACCGATCTGCTCATAGACCGCGATGCGGTCCTCAGGATGATCGAATTCGCCGGTCATGACCAGCGTGGGCGCGGTGAGACTGGCAGCGAGCTCCGGCGTCCAGCCGAAGTCGGTGCGGTTCGGGATGCGCATCACGCCTTCGGCCGGACCCCAGGCCGCGCCGATGCGGTCCCAGTCCATGGTCTGCTTCCACACGACGTCGCGTATGCCGGCCTCGACCTGGTCGGGGCAGCGCACGGCCGGATCCCAGCGCTTTTTCTCCAGGGATTCGCGGGTCTGCAGCTTGATGGGCGCGCCGGGACCGGGACGTTCCGGTATTTTCAGCCCGGGCTTGGGTTTGCCGCCGGCAAACAGCACGACGCGATCGATCTTCCCGGGGTGTTGCGCGGCATAACCTCCAACGCGCGGGCAACCGGCCGACCAGCCCACCAGGCTGATGCGCTTTACACGGCAGTGATGTCGCAGGTAGTCCACAACTGCGCCGATCTCGTCCCAGTTGTGGCGAATGGTGACCAGCTCATGCGGGTAATCGGGCTTGCGCGGCGCGGCCAGTGGTCGCGGCGTGACGATGTCCTGCTGCTCCGGATTGACGTTGCCGGGGTTATCCATCAGCGGCCTGGGCGAGGAGCCGTAGCCGGTCAGGTCCATGGCGAATACATTGCATCCCGCTGCCGCCAGATGATTCATCCAGCTGTAATCCTTGTGATCGAGATCGTAGACCGGGACCGCCGGTGAGGATCCGCCATGCACCATCAGGACCACGCGCGCATTGCCTGCCTTGTCCGTCCTGGCTGCGATTTTCTGCCGCACATGCAGGCCGATCAACTGGCCGGCGTTGGCCGGGACGGTTGACACATGCGGCACGAAGAAGTCGCGGGTGATCAGCGCGGCCGGCTTTGCCGCGGCAGCTTTTCCAGTGGACATGCGGACCTCCTCCCTTGTCTCAGTGCAGTCTAGGACCGATGGTCCGGCTTGGACACTACGCACAGTGCAAAGCAGCTTTGCCGATGACGGCCGGGGTATGATGACATCGAACAGCACCGAAAGCTTCGATCAAGGAAATGGCATGAGCGCAGGCAGGCGATTACCCGGCACACCCGAACCCATGCACTACTGGACGGGCGTAAACGGCCTGAAACTGGCGGGCGACATGTGGGGCGATCCCAATGGCCCGCTGGTGGTCCTGCAGCACGGCGGCGGCCAGACGCGCCATGCCTGGAAGGGCGCGGGCGAGGTGCTGGGCGCGGCCGGTTATCATGCCGTGGCCTTCGATGCGCGCGGTCACGGCGATTCGGAATGGACCGACGACGGCCTTTACGGTCAGGACGTGATGGTGCAGGACCTGAGGCTGGTGGTGGACCAGCTTGGCAAGCGTCCGGCGCTGGTGGGCGCTTCCATGGGCGGCGGCACCAGTCTGGTCGCGGTGGGCGAGGATCATGTCGATGCCACGGCGCTGGTGCTGGTGGATATTGCGCCGCGCGTGGAGGAGGAGGGCGTGCAGAAGATCTTTGCCTTCATGACCCAGAGGCCCGAGGGCTTCGACACCCTGGAGGAGGTGGCCGATGCCATCGCCGCCTACCAGCCCTATCGCACGCGGCCAAAGAATCTGGATGGCCTGGCCAAGAACCTACGTCTCTCCGACAACGGCAAGTACCGCTGGCACTGGGATCCGGAGCGCATGTGGGGCCGCGAGCCGATCACCGACCGCAAGGAGCGCTTCGAAGCCGCGGCGCGCGGGTTGAAGGTGCCGACACTCCTGGTGCGCG
>CAXNIK010000300.1:0-4653 GCA_964202115.1 Burkholderiales bacterium | reverse complement strand
TTACGACGGCTTCTGGGCGCCGAGCTTCACCGGCCGCGCGCTGCTGCACGGCGGCTTTCACTGCGTGGGCAATGCCAACAACCAGAACTACGGCCACAAGGCCATCACCGCCTCCAATGCCAACCTGGACAAGCTGGGCATTCCGCACGTGGGCACCGGGGCCAACAGGGATGAGGCGCGCAAGCCCGCGGTGGTGACGCGCAACGGCAAGCGCTACGGCTTCCTGCAGCGCACCTGCCAGTACTGGCCCAATCATCACGAGGCCACCGAGGCCAGCCCGGGCGTGGCGGTGATCAAGGTGCATACCGCCTTCGAGCCGGTGTACTACAAGGACGGCACGCTGCCGCCCAACCGCCCAGGCCTGCCGCCGAAGATCCTCACCTGGGTCGATCCGAAATACATGCAGGAGTTCCAGCAGGACGTGAAGGAGTTGAAGGCGCAGTCGGACATCGTGGTGTCCTCGCATCACATGGGCCACAAGGGCGATGTCCTGGATTTCCAGAGCGAGATCGTCCACGCCGCCATCGACTCGGGCGCCGACGTGGTCATGGCGCATGCCGAGCACTATCCGCTGGGCATGGAGATCTACAAGGGCAAGCCCATTTTCTACGGCCTCTCCAGCTTCTGCTTCATCCGCAGCAACAAGCGCTTCCTGCGCGGCTGGGTGGGCGTGGTGCCCAAGGTCGAATTCGATGACCGCAACCAGGTCAGCCGCATCGCCTTCATGCTGGTGCGCCAGGCCGACGACGGCGAAGTGTCCTTCTGCCAGGCGGCTGACGAGGGCGCGGCGCTGGCGGAGATACAGAAATATTCGGATCGCTTCAAGACGAAGCTGCAACCGGCTGGGGATGAGGTCATCGTCTCTGCCGGTGTCTGAACTCGACGACATGAAAAACATCAAGGAGGCAGTATGAAGAGGACAATCATTTCGCTGGCGACTCTGACGACGCTGGCCCTGCTTGGCGCCACGCAGGCGCTGGCTCAGCCTTACCCATCCAAGCCCATCCGCATGGTGGTGGGCTTCCCCCCCGGCGGTGGCAACGACCTGCTGGCACGCACCGTCAGCCCCAAGCTGGGCGAACTGATGGGGCAATCGGTGATCGTGGACAACAAGCCCGGCGCCGGTGGCAACCTGGCCGCCGACTGGGTGTCGCGCGCGCCGGCCGATGGCTACACCATCCTGGTGATGTCCAGCAGCCATCCCATCGCAAAACTGCTCAAGCCCGACCTGAGCTACGACCCCATTGCCGACTTCACGCCGCTGGCGCGGCTGGCGCAGTACGCCTACATCCTGGTGATTCACCCGAGCGTCAAGGCGCGCACCGTGCAGGAACTGGTGGCCCTCGCGAAGGTGGAGCCGGGCAAGTTGAACTTCGTGTCATCGGGCAACGGATCGGGCTCGCACCTGGTGGGCGAGCTGTTCAAGCTCGCCACCACCACCGACATGGCCCACGTCGCCTACAAGGGCGGGGCGCAGGCCCTCACCGACCTGGTGGGCGGACGCGTGCAGATGATGTTCAGTCCCATCCCCGCGGTGATGGGCCAGGTCAAGGCCGGCAAGCTGGTGGTGCTGGCCGGCACCGGCGGCCAGCGCTCGCAGGCCCTGCCTGACGTGCCCACCGTGGGCGAGGGCGGCTTCCCGGCATTCAACGCCAGCTCCTGGTATGGCGTGGTGGGTCCGGCCAAGGTGCCGGCTGCCATTGCCGACACCCTAAATCGGCACATCAACAGCGCGCTGGATGATGCGGCAGTGAAGACGCGGCTGGTCGGGGAGGGCGCCGAGCCTGCCCCCATGACGCGCGAGCAGTTCGTGCAGCTCATCCGCAGCGACCATGAGAAATGGGGCAAGGTCATCTCGGCCACCGGCATCAAGGGCGATTGAAGAACACGTCACCGGACTGGAAAGGTCATTCACATGAGCGAGAAATGGTGCCGATTTGAACAGGCGGGCAAGGTGTCCTACGGCCGCATCGACGGTGACAACGTCGTGCCCCTGGACGGCGCGCCCTGGAAGAAGCATGCGGAAACGGGCGCAAGACTGGCGCTGTCGTCGGTGAAGCTGCTGGTTCCGCTGATCCCGAGGACGTTCTACTGCGTCGGGCTCAACTACCCGGAGCACATCATCGCCGCGGCCAAGCGTCGCGGTGTCGAGCCGGTGTTCCCCAAGCGTCCGGATGTGGCATTTCGCTCGAGCAATGCGCTGTGCGCGCACGGGGATGCCATCATCAAGCCGAAAGATGCCGGCGAACTGTTCCAGTACGAGGGGGAACTGGTGGTGGTGATCGGCAAGGGTGGGAAGAACATTCCCAAGGACAAGGCGCTGGAGCATGTGTTCGGCTGGACCATCGGCAATGATGTGAGCGAGCGCACCTGGCAGCGCGGCGACCGCACCAACTGGCGGGCCAAGAACTCCGACACCTTCAATCCCATGGGGCCGTGGATCGTCTCGGGTGCCAACTACCGCGACATGGCCACGATGGTGCGCCTGAACGGTAAGGAAGTGGCGCGGTTCCAGACGGGCAACATGCTCAACGACGTTGAAACCTACATCGCCGAGATCAGCAAGTACTGCACGCTGCAGCCGGGCGATGTGATCTGGATGGGCACCGACGGCGATCCGGTCAACATGAAGCCGGGCGATGTGTGCGAGATCGAGATCACCGGCATTGGCGTCCTGCGCAACCCGGTCGTGGCCGAGGCGTGATCGCGCCGGCAGCAAGTAGGTGGAAACGGTGCTGAAGCTGTACGACAACATCGCCTCGGTGGCGGCGCAGAAGGTGCGCATGACCCTGCACGAGAAGGGCCAGACCTGGGAAACCGCCAGCGTCGATCTGCGCAACGGCGAGGTGATGAACGAGGAGTACCTCAGGCTCAATCCCAACGGCGTGGTGCCCACGCTCATCCATGACGGACAGGTGCTGACCGAAAGCACCGCCATCATCGAATACCTGGACGAAGTTTTTCCCCAGCCGCCGCTCAAGCCGGCCACGCCGCTTGCGCGCCATCGCATGCGCCTGTGGACCAAGCGCATCGACGAAGAGGTGCATCGCGCCACCGGCGTGCTGTCCCAGGCCATCTACATCCGCTTTGCGCATGTTGAAAAGACGCCCGCAGAACTCGATGCCTACTTCGCCCGCATGCCGGACAAGGACCGCGAGGCGCGTCAGAGAAGCGCCATCAAGCTCGGCATGGATGCGCCCGAGTTCGCGCTGGCCCTGCGCACCTTCTCGCGCTTCATCGACGACCTCGATCGCCAGGAGGCGGCATCGGCCTGGCTGGCCGGTGATGCTTTTACCCTTGCCGACATCGCCTGCGCGCCCTATGTAAAGCGCCTGGAAATGCTGGCCATGGAAGCGATGTGGACCCATGGCCGGCGTCCGCATGCGGCGCGCTGGTGGGCGGCGATGAAGGCGCGTTCGAGCTATCGGGTTGAGGTCGAGGAGAAGTTTCCTGCTGGCATGAGCAAGGTTATGCTGGAGCGGGGGCAGGTGGCTTGGGGGCGGGTGGGGGAGATGCTGGGGATTGTTTAAACCACCTTGTTTAAGGGGCGAGGCAGGGGTTTCGAGTAGCATGCGGCTAACTCCCACCGGGGGAATGAGACTCACATCTGCCGCTTGAATTTGGACTGTAAATGACCCTCTCACTGAACAAGCCGAAGCTCGACAACCTCGCCTCCGACATCTGGAAATCCGCTGAGCGCCTGCGCGGCAAGTTCAAGTCCTACGAATACCATAGCGTCATCCTGCCCATCAAAGAGACGCTCTCCGTCGAGTGGAAGCACCGGCACTACGTGCAGGACGATGAGTACATCCCGCTCGGCGAGGACATCGCGGCGTTCCTGAAGCGGGAAATCACCAAGCCGATCATCTGTTGGGAAGACAGTCCGCAACTCGGCTACGAGATCCTGCCCAACAAGTACTTCTACCGCTACCAGCCGCCCACGCCTGCAAAGGACTTGCTGGCGGAGTTCTGGAAGCTGGAGAAGGAAGCGGAGAAGATGTTAGTGGGACTCGCCAAATGAAAAGGGTCACAGACACCACGCTGACGATCAGCGCCGGCTACCGGCAGTTCATCGAGGAGATGAAAGCCCGTGTCACCAGTGCCCGCATCTCGGCGGCGCGGGCCATCACGCATGAGGCCATCCTGCTTTACTGGGACATCGGCTGCGGGATCGCCGAGAAGCAGAAAACACACGGTTGGGGCGAATCGGTGATTGAACAGGTGTCGGCAGATTTGCAGGCCGCGTTCCCCGGATTAACGGGCTATTCCCCCCGCAATCTGCGCAGCGCCAGGCAGTTGTATCTCACGTACGGGGACCCGGCAATTTGGCTACAGCCTGTAGCCAAATTGGCCAAACAACCCGGAGGCACGGAAATTTGGCCACAAACTGTAGCCAAATTGAACCCTGATACGGTCATTGCATTTCTGCGACAGCTTGTTGCAGAAATACCCTGGGGGCAAAACCTGCTCATTCTGAACAAGCTTACTGACCCTGCCTCCCGCCTCTGGTACCTCCGCGCCACCGCCCGGTTCGGCTGGTCGCGCAATGTGCTGCTCAATCAAATCAAGGCCAACGCCTTTGAGCGCGCTGTGACAGAGAAGAAGACGCATAATTTCGACATCGTCCTGCCGGAACATTTCGCCGAACAGGCA
>CAXNIK010000299.1:0-4658 GCA_964202115.1 Burkholderiales bacterium | reverse complement strand
ATGCGCTCGAAAGTTTCCGTCAGCCCTTGCTCTGCCTGCTCGTTCAACGGCTCGAGGTACACCTGCACCTGCTCCAGCGCGCGGCGCCGGTAGTCTACGCCGCCGTCGACGTTAATGATGTCCAGCCTGTCCTTGATCAAGGCAATGGTCGGCATGAAATTGTCGCGCTTCAGGCCATCCTTGTAGAGATCGTCGGGATGGTAGTTGGAGGTCATGCAGAACACCACGCCCTTGTCCATGGTGCGCTTGAGCAGGCGGCCAAGAATCATGGCGTCGGCGATGTCATTGACGTGCATTTCGTCGAAGCAGATGAGCCGATAACGATCTGCAATTCTTTCGGCCAGAGCCGCCAGCGGATCGGCTGTTCCCTTGAGATCTTCCAGCTCGCGATGAACATCGCGCATGAAATGATGAAAATGCACCCGCGACTTGCGATCCAGCGGCAGCGACAGATAGAAGCTGTCCATGAGAAAACTCTTCCCCCGCCCCACCGAACCCCATAGATAGACTCCACGGGGCAAAGGCGGCCGCAGCAGCAATCGCCTCAAGGCCGTACGGCGGCGCTGCTTGTACTCGCTCCATTCGTCATGCAGTCGCTGCAACCGCTCCACCGCGGCCAGCTGTGAGGCATCGGCCTGGTAGCCGCGCCGCTCCAAAGTGCGCCGGTAAAGCTCGATTACTGAGAGGCGTTCGCCTTCACCGAGTTCAAATGCCTGCGAAAGTTGGGTTGATTGATCACGCATGGGATGCACGGCCGCATTGCCGCCCGCGGCCGCGAGCTGTTACATGTTGAGGGCCCGCTTGTCCACCGCGAGCGCAGCCTCATGCATGACTTCGGAAAGCGATGGATGGGCGTGGACGATGCGCGCGATATCTTCCGATGCGGCGTGAAATTCCATTGCCACTACAGCCTCGGCAATGAGCTCGGAGGCGTGGGTATTGATGATGTGTACGCCCAGGATTTCGTCGGTTTTGGCATGGGCAAGCATTTTGACGAAACCATGTGTGTCGCCGTGGCTCAGCGCCCGCCCATTGATGGCGAACGGGAATTGTCCGACAGCATAGGGGATTCCTTCGGCCTTGAGCGCCTGTTCGGTCTTGCCCACCCAGGCGATCTCGGGGGAGGTGTAGATCACCCAGGGTATCGCATCGTAGTCCACGTGGCTTTTCTGTCCGGCGATGATTTCGGCCACCATCACCCCTTCTTCCTCGCCCTTGTGGGCAAGCATGGGGCCGCGCACAACATCACCGACGGCAAAAATATTGGGCAGATTGGTGCGGCACTGCGCATCCACTTCGATGAATCCGCGCGCGTCTATCTTCAGGCCGATGGTTTCCGCGCCCAGCTTGCCGGTATTGGGTACGCGCCCCACGGAAACTATCAGCCGGTCGCATTCCAATTTCTTGGCGGAACCTTCGTGCTCATATTCGACGGATACTCCCTTCTTGCCGTTGCTCACCGCGCCAATTTTGGCGCTGAGCTGGATGTCCAGGCCCTGCTCCTGGGTAAATATCTTCCAGGCTTCCTTGGCCACGCTTTCATCCGCGGCGGCCAGGAAGCTCGGCAGCGCCTCGAGTACAGTCACCTGTGCGCCCAATCTGCGCCAGACACTGCCCAGTTCAAGTCCGATGACACCGGCACCTATGACCCCCAGGCGTTTGGGCACCTCGGTCAGGGACAGGGCGCCGACGTTGTCGCAGATGCGGACATTGTCCACATCCAATCCGGGAAGCTGGCGCGCGCTTGATCCGGTTGCCACCATTACCCATTTTGCTTCCACGATTTCCGAGCCCGCAGCACTGCTGATCTCGATATTCCATCCCTGGGCGCCCTTGCCTGCAAATTTGCCATGCCCCTTCAACCAGGTGATCTTGTTCTTGCGGAACAGAAACTCTATGCCGCCGGTCATCTTGGACACGATGGCATCCTTGCGTGCCAGCATTTTTCCCAGATCGATTTTGACGCCGGAAGTAGTGATGCCGTGGGAATCCAGCCCTTTCAGCGTGTGCTCATACTGCTCCGAGGACTCCAGCAGGGCCTTGGACGGTATACAGCCGACATTGAGACAGGTTCCTCCCAACGCGGCTTTGCCTGACGGGGTTTGCCACTCTTCCACACAAGCTGTTTTGAGCCCCAACTGCGCGGCGCGAACGGCACCTATGTAACCGGCTGGGCCGGAACCGATGACGACGACGTCGAATGCCTGTGCCATGCCTGAACCCTTTTATAGTGCCAGAAGCGCCTGCCGCCTGAGTCCAGGTGGTGGCGAACGCGAACTGTCCGGCTCTCTGATTCCACTAAATATCGAGCAGCAGCCGCGCCGGATCTTCCAGCGCGTCTTTCATGACCACCAGGGCCAGCACTGCCTCGCGCCCGTCGATGATACGGTGGTCATAGGACAGCGCCAGGTAGTTCATGGGACGGATGACGACCTGGCCGTTTTCAGCGACCGGACGTTCCTTGGTGGCATGAACACCCAGAATGGCGCTTTGCGGCGGATTAATGATAGGCGTGGATAGCATGGAACCAAACACCCCGCCATTGGAGATAGAAAACGTTCCACCGGTGAGGTCTTCTATCGACAGCTTGCCGTCCTGTGCGCGCTTGCCGAACTCGGCGATTCTCTTCTCGATGTCGGCCAGCGTGAGCTGGTCGGCGTCGCGCAATATCGGCACCACCAGGCCACGCGGCGAGCCGACGGCGATCCCGATGTCGAAATAGCCATGGTAGACAATGTCATTGCCGTCCACCGAGGCATTGACCACCGGGTACTTCTTCAGCGCATGCACTGCAGCCTTAACGAAGAAGGACATGAATCCGAGCTTGACCCCATGCTCCCTCTCGAACCGGTCCTGGTACTTCTTGCGAAGATCCATGACCGGTTGCATGTTGACTTCGTTGAAGGTCGTCAGAATGGCCGCGGTGGATTGGGATTGGACCAGGCGCTCGGCGATGCGGGCGCGCAATCGCGACATGGGCACGCGCTGCTCCGACCGGCCTGACAGCAACTTGTCCACATTGACGCCAGATGGTGCCTGTGCAAGGGCCTGTGCGGGTGCTAACGCCTGTTCGCGTGTGGCTGAGGGGGATGCCTGAGCAGCCGCATTCAGCACATCGGCTTTGGTGATGCGGCCGTCGCGCCCTGAGCCCGTCAGCTTGGTTGGGTCGACGCCCTGCTCTTCCACGATCTTGCGTGCGGAAGGCATGAGGCGCGCATCTTGGCGGGCATCTGCCGCGCTGGGTGCAGGGGTGGGGGCCACAGCGGCCGGACCGGCTTTGACCGCTGAGGGCGGTGTTGCAGGGCTTGTGGTCGCCGGTTTGGCTTCCGTATCCAGGGTGGCAATAACATCCCCGGATTTGACCGTTCCACCGTCGGCCACTATTACCTTGACCAGCACACCATCTGCCGGTGCCGGCAACTCCAGCACGACCTTGTCAGTCTCGATATCGATGAGGTTTTCGTCGCGAGCAACGAATTCGCCGACCTTCTTGTGCCAGGCCAGCAAGGTGGCTTCGGAAACGGATTCCGACAATTGCGGTATTTTCACGTCAACAAGCATGATTGCTCCGTTTGGTTTTTCGCCGGGTTTGGCTTGGCCTTGCCCTTGCGTACTGCAAAAACTCAGCGCGTAACGCGCCGGAACCTGCCCTAGCCCGTGCGTTCACGGAGCCAGGGTGATTAAATTCAACTGGACTTCAATTTTCCCAAGGCTGTTTCGACAACGTGCTTTTGCCTTTCATTATGCCGGGCATAAGAACCACCAGCCGGAGCGGCCGCCGATGGACGGCTGGACACGAACAGCTTCTGATCCTGACGCATGTTCTCGACAAAATAATGCCTGGTCTGATACCAGGCTCCCTGATTCAAGGGCTCTTCCTGACACCAGACCACTTCCTTGGCGTTCGGGTAGCGCTTCATTTCCGCTGCAAACTGCTTGTGCGGGAATGGGTAAAGCTGCTCGACACGGATGATGGCAACGTTGTCCAGGCGGCGCTCCCGTCTGGCAGTAAGAAGGTCGTAGTACAGTTTGCCGGAGCAGGCCAGGATGCGTGTCACGTCCTTCTGCACCAAATCGTCCACTTCGCCGATGACAGTCTTGAATTCACTCTTGGCAAGATCTTTGAGGGGGGATACCGCCTCGGGCTTGCGAAGCAGGGACTTGGGCGTCATGATAATCAGCGGTTTGCGGAAATTCCGCACCATCTGTCGGCGCAACAGATGGAATATCTGCGCTGGAGTCGACGGTACGCACACCTGCATGTTGTGCTCGGCGCAAAGCTGGAGGTAGCGTTCCAGCCGCGCCGAGCTGTGCTCTGGGCCCTGGCCTTCGTAGCCATGTGGCAGCAGCATCACCAGTCCGCACACCCTGCCCCATTTGGCTTCACCTGAGGAAATGAACTGGTCGACTACGACCTGGGCGCCGTTGGCGAAGTCCCCAAACTGCGCTTCCCATATGGTCAGTTCGTTTGGCTCGGCGCAGGCGTATCCGTATTCGAAACCCAGCACCGCCGCTTCCGACAATACTGAATCTATGACCACGAAATCACTCTGCTTCTCACCGAGGTTCTGCAGCGGAATATAAGTGCCCGCGTCCCATTTCTCGCGGTTTTGGTCATGCAATACGGCATGCCGGTGGGCAAAGGTGCCGCGCCCGGA
>CAXNIK010000298.1:0-4682 GCA_964202115.1 Burkholderiales bacterium | reverse complement strand
TGCACGATCTTCACGCTTGCTTGCAGGCATCATGGGCATGCCAATAAAAAAGGCAGCCTCGGCTGCCTTTTGGTTTCCCTTCGCAGGGGAAGGTCAGGCGGCAGCCACGGGGGGCTTGCTTGTCTTGGAAGCGTACTTCTGACGGAACTTCTCGACGCGGCCGGCGGTGTCCACCATTTTCTGCTTGCCCGTGTAAAAGGGATGGCAGGCGGCGCAGACTTCCACGTGCAGGGGCTTGCCCAGCGTGGAGCGGGTGGTAAAGGTGTGACCGCAGGAGCAGGTGACCTGCGTGTCCTTGTATTCCGGATGTCCTTCGGCTTTCATCTCAAGTCCTTGATTAGGTTGGCCCATTCAGATTGGGGCTGAAGTCCGGAATTCAAGTGAGCCGGACGGGGCGAAAGGGCACGGATTATCCCGGAAAACAGCGTTTCAAGCAAGTTCAGGCTTCGCCTGTCAGCCGCGGCGCATGGAGTCGAAGAAGTCCGCGTTGTTCTTGGCGTTACGTATCTTGTCCACCAGGAACTCGGCCGCTTCCAGATCATCCATGGGATAAAGCAGTTTCCTCAGCACCCAGATCTTCTGCAGTATGCCCTGCTCGATCAGCAGTTCCTCGCGGCGGGTGCCGGAGCGGTTGACGTTGATGGCGGGGAAGATGCGCTTTTCGTACATGCGCCGGTCAAGATGGATTTCCATGTTGCCCGTGCCCTTGAACTCCTCGTAGATCACGTCGTCCATGCGCGAGCCGGTGTCGATCAGCGCGGTGGCGAGGATGGTGAGGGAGCCACCCTCCTCGACATTGCGTGCTGCGCCGAAGAAGCGCTTGGGGCGCTGCAGGGCGTTGGCGTCCACGCCGCCGGTGAGCACCTTGCCGGAGGCCGGCACCACGGTGTTGTAGGCGCGCGCCAGGCGCGTGATGGAATCGAGCAGGATGACCACGTCCTTCTTGTGCTCGACCAGGCGCTTGGCTTTTTCGATCACCATTTCGGCGACCTGCACGTGGCGCGTGGCCGGCTCATCGAAGGTCGAGGCCACCACTTCACCCTTGACCGTGCGGGTCATTTCCGTGACTTCCTCGGGCCGCTCGTCGATGAGCAGCACGATGAGGACAATGTTGGGGTCGTTGGCGGTGATGGCGTGCGCCAGTTGCTGCATCAGCACGGTCTTGCCGGCCTTGGGCGGGGACACGATCAGGCCGCGCTGGCCCTTGCCTATGGGGGCGATGATGTCGATGATGCGCGAGGTGATGTTCTCCTCGCCCTTGATGTCGCGCTCCAGCTTGAGCTGCTTGTCCGGATGCAGCGGCGTGAGGTTCTCGAACAGTATCTTGTGCTTGGAGGCCTCGGGTGCGTCCGAGTTGACCTTGTCCACCTTGACCAGCGCGAAATAGCGCTCGCCGTCCTTGGGTGTGCGGATCTCGCCTTCTATGGTGTCCCCGGTGTGCAGATTGAAGCGGCGGATCTGGGAGGGGGAGACGTAGATGTCGTCGGTGGAGGCGAGATAGGATGTATCGGGCGACCTGAGGAAGCCGAAGCCGTCGGGTAGCACCTCCAGGGTGCCGTCGCCGTAGATGGAATCGCCTTTCCTGGCGCGGTTTTTCAGCAGCGCGAAGATCAGCTCCTGCTTGCGCATGCGGTTGGCGCCTTCGACCTCGTACTGGGTCGCCATCTCCAGCAACTGGCTGACGTGCTGGTTCTTCAGCTCCGACAGGTGCATGTACACCTTGGGCTCGCCCGAGGTCGACTCGTCCTGTATGGGTTCTTCGTCATCATGCATGAATGGAGGAGCCTGCACCGATCTCAGGTTGCCGCGGTTGCCGCCTTCATGGGGCGCGCCACCGGGGGTCTGCATCGGATAGGGGGGTCGCCTGTTCTTGTTCCGCCGGGGTTTATTCACCGGGGTTTTCCTTGTGATGGGCTGGTTCACGCCGGGGACTGATGCCGCCTGGGCGGGAAGCGCCGCGAGGTTGATGGGATGGGGAAGGGTTTCAAATGTTGGAATCGAGGAAGGCGGTGAGCTGCGACTTGGACATCGCGCCGACTTTCATTGCTTCCATGTTGCCGTTCTTGAACAACATCAGCGTGGGAATGCCGCGAATATTGTATTTCTTGGGGATCTCGGTATTGGCGTCGACATCGACCTTGGCAACGATCAGTTTGCCGTCGTATTCCTTCGCCACCTCCTCCAGCACCGGTGCGATGGCCTTGCAGGGGCCGCACCATTCGGCCCAGTAATCGACCAGTACCGGCAGTTGCGCTTTCAGCACTTCGGGTTCAAAGGTGTCATCGGTGACATGGTGGATCAACTCACTCATTCAATCCTCTGCTCAGGGAAATTGGGAAAACCGCAGGTAAGCGCCGTATAAAACTGCCCGCCGAATCGACCTGCTGATGGGGGCTTGCGGTGCGGACCGCGGGTGCGACAGGAATGTTCTTGTATGTGCGAGGAACAGCAGGTGCCATCCTAGCCGAATTTCGCTGCCATGAAAAGTACTCAATTATTCTCATGTCGCATTCCACCCACTGTTACGCTCACTGTTACGCCCGCATTACGCCCATATGCGCCAAGTGGTTATTTTTGTTGGGAAACCAATCTGGCCTTAATGTGGCGCATGATAAACTTCAGTTCCCTTCTCCCCGCGTGGACTGGCTGTCATGACTTATGTGGTCACCGAAAGCTGCATCAAGTGCAAGTACACCGACTGCGTCGATGTATGTCCGGTCGATTGCTTTCGCGAGGGGCCCAATATGCTCAGCATCGATCCCGATGAGTGCATCGACTGCACCCTGTGCGTGGCCGAGTGTCCGGTTGAGGCCATTTTCGCCGAGGACGATGTGCCCCCGGCGCAGCGCGAATTCATCGCGCTGAATGCAGAGCTGTCCAGGATCTGGCCGACCATCGTCGAGCGCAAGCCCGGTCCGCCCGATGCGGACGAGTGGGCGCAGGTCAAGGAAAAGAAACAGTTGCTGGAGCGCTGATTCCCAAGTGGGAGCGTTGCGCGGGTAGAAGCGCCAGGCGCTCACACCTGGACTGCTCAGAAAGCAATGGCGTGCCGCTGCGCTTACTCCTCCGGCTTGATCCCCAGTTCCGTCACCAGCTTCTTCCAGCGGCTCATCTCGGTGGCGATGTACTGCCGAAAGAACGCCGGCGTGCTGCCGATCAGCAAGGTGCCTTGAGGGACCAGTTTCTCCACGACCTCGGGTGCTTTGGCCGTCTTCACCAGTTCGGCATTGAGCTTGCCCAGTATCTCGGGCGAGACGGCGGCCGGAGCCGCAATGCCTATCCAGCTGGAGTATTCGAAGCCGGGCACCAACTGCTCGGCGATCGTGGGCATGTCCGGCAGCAGCGGTGATCGCTCCGTTGTCGACATTGCCAGGATCTTCAACTTGCCGGCCTTGACGTGTGGCAGGGTGGAAGACAGGGTGACGAAAGCGACCTGGGTGCGCCCCGCGAACATGTCGATGAACAAGGGCCCGGCGCCCTTGTAATGCACGAAGGTCACCTTGGTATTGGTGGCGCTGTGCAGCCATGCGCCGGACAGATGCAGCGCGCCGCCCGCGCCCACCGTGCCCATGTTGATGGCGTCGGGATGGGCGCGCACATGGGCGATGTACTCTTTGACGTTGTTGAAGGGCGCGGAAGCGGCCGCGAACAGCGCGGTGGAGCGTTTGCTCATCAGCGAGATGGGCGCGATGTCCTTGAGCGGATCGTAGGGAAGGTCGGGGTAGAAGGCGGGGGAAATGCTGAATGAGGAATTGGTCACCAGCAGCGTGTAGCCGTCAGCTGGCGCCTTGGCCACGTAGTTCGTGCCGATGGTGGTGCCGGCGCCGGGTCTGGCGTCGACGACGAAAGGCTGGCCCAGGCCCTGGGCGAGCCTTTGCGTATACAGCCGGACCTCGGTGTCCACCGGCCCGCCCGCGGGAAAGGGCGCGATCATGGTCACCGGCTTGGATGGATAACCGGCAGCGGATTGGGAAAAGGCCGAAACAGGCACCAGGCAGGACAGGGACGCAGAGGCAAACAGCAGTGGCGACAGACAGCGCATGATTTCATCTCCTTATTCAGGAAAGTATAGGCCATGCGGCCCGGAGCGGTCCGCGGGCATAGGCGCTATCATTGCACCGCATGTCTTCCGCGCCGGACTTCCCTCATCTGGATAAGCAGCAACTGTTCGCCCGGCTGGGCGAAGGCGCCAGCGCGAACCTCACCGTCGTCACTCCCAATCGTCGCCTGGCCAGTGCGCTCTCCGCGCAGTTCGATGCAATGCAGGAGACTCGCGGTCTTTCGTCCTGGGAGACTGCTGATGTGCTGCCCTTCAGCGCCCTGGTCGAGCGTCTGTATGAAGACGCGCTGTATTCCGGCGCTGCGGTCGCCCGCAGGCTGCCGCTGCTGCTGGCGCCGGCACAGGAACAGTTGTTGTGGGAGGACATCATCGCCGCCAGTGAGTGGAGCGGTCTGCTGCTGACGCCTTCCAGGACCGCGGCCGAGGCCAGCAAGGCCTGGACCCTGGCGCAGCACTGGGACATCGCCGGCATGCTGGGACATTTTCCCGGCAATGAGGATGCCACCGCGTTTGCCAGCTGGGCCGAGCGGTATCGACGCAGCACCGAGGCGCAGGCGCAGATCGATGCCGCACGACTGCCGGATCTGGTATCGGGAATGTTGGACAACGCAGACCTGCGCCG
>CAXNIK010000297.1:0-4684 GCA_964202115.1 Burkholderiales bacterium | reverse complement strand
GGCAGCCGCGACTGGGTGGACCGCATGTCCTGGTCCAATGACGTCTACAACCACATCGACCACTTCGCCAACGGCAATCACACCTTCTGCAAGGCGGTGTTCCTGGGCGGCGTGGTGAAGCGTTTTCCCACGCTCAACTTCGCCTTCCTGGAGGGCGGCATGGGCTGGGGCACGTCGCTGTGCTGCGACCTGCAGGGCCACTGGGAGAAGCGCAACTGGCCGGCCATGCAAAAGGCGCTGGACCCGGTCAAGCTGGATCCGGCCGAGATGAAAAAGCTCATCCAGCAGTACGGCACCGAGCGCATGAAGGACAGGGCCGACGACATCCTGGCCAGCATCGAGTGGAACAAGCAGGACGCCGACGGCAAGCTGCTGAGCGAGCGCGAGACGGCGGCTGGCCACTACGACGACTTCCGGCACCTGGGTCCGATCGCCAGCAAGCGCGAGATCCGCGAGCTGTACAGCCGCAACTTCTACTTCGGCTGCGAGGCGGATGATCCGACCACGGTGTTTGCCTTCGATCCGCGCATCAAGACGCGCCTGAAGGCCATGTTCAGCTCCGACATCGGCCACTGGGATGTGCACCACATCGACGAAGTGGTGCCCGAGGTGTACGAGGCGCTGGAGCATGGCAACATGACCGCGCAGGATTTCCGCGAGTTCACCTTCAGCAATGTGGTGGGCCTGCATGGCAAGATGGACCCGGAGTTCTTCAAGGGCACCAGGGTCGAGAAGGAAGCCAAGGCGGAGCTGGCCAGTCTTACCAAGCCGGCGGCGAAGGCGGCCTGACGCCGCTCCGGCTGCAACGCATGTGAACGGGCGGCCTGGCCGCCCGTTTTTTTGCCTGCCCGGCAGGCCAGTCCCGTAAAGCAGCTTTGCCAATTCATCCCTAGCTGCTTTTTTGGGGTCGCACTACACTGGGCAAAGCGACCCTAGGCCGTGCGCGCTCTGCGCCGCCGTGTCGGACGCAGGCACATAGCGAGGAGGACCTGATGAAACGGACATTGGCAGTGCTGGGTGCGGCATTGGCACTTGCGGCCGGAGGCGTGGCCGCCCAGAGTGCGGACAACTGGCCTTCGCGACCCGTTACCCTCATCGTCGCGGTCTCCGCGGGCGCCAGCGTGGACTTCGAGGCGAGGCTGTGGGCCAACAAGCTCACCGAACTCATGGGCAAGACCTTCCTGGTGGATTACAAACCTGGCGCCGGGACCACCATAGGCACGGCTTATGTTGCCAAATCCGCACCCGATGGCCACACCCTGCTCGTCACCTCGCCCAGTTTCACCATGGCTGCGCTCAGTTATTCCAACCTGCCTTACGACAACGACAGGGATTTTGCCCCCGTGTCGCTAATGACCAAGCGCGGCTCCATGTTCCTGGTCCATCCGCAGATACCGGTCAAGACCATGGCCGAGTACTTTGCCTACACCCACGCCAACCCCGGCAAGATCAATATCGGCACTTCCGGCCCGGGCGGGGTCGGCCACATGTCGCTGGAGCAGTTGCATTTGCTCACCAAGTCCAAGGTGACCTTCGTCCATTACAAGGGTGGCGCGCCTTCCTATGCGGCCATTGTCAAGGGCGAAGTGGACGTGGTGTATGGCGGTCCCACGGCCATGATGCAGCACGTGAAGTCGGGCAAGCTGCGCATCCTTGCGTTCAGCACGCTTGAGCGCACCAGGATCCTGCCGGATGTGCCGGCCATCTCCGAGACGGTGCCGGGGTATGAGTACGCGCTGTGGCTGGGCGTCACCGCGCCGGGCGCGACCCCACCTGCCATAGTCAACAAGCTGAGCGCGGAACTGGCCAAGGTCGCCAAGGCGCCGGAGGTCGCGGGTAAACTGGAGGCCGACAGCGCCACCATGGTGGGCAGTACGCCGGAGTTTTTCCGCAAACACATCGCCGCGGAGACGGCGCGCTTGCGCAAGATCATTCAGGAAACCGGCATCAAGCCTGGAGAATGATTATGATCGATTTTAAAAAGTAATGGGCTATTGTAGCCAGTCAGAAGAAGGAATATAGTCACATGGCGGGCGGATCAACCTGAAGCCGCCGCGCCCGGCTACTCCTCCAGCTTCATCCCCGTTTCCTGCACCAGCTTTTTCCAGCGCACGATTTCCGATTCGATGAAAGTCCGGAACGCCTCGGGCGTGCTCAACACCATGAGCGTGCCTTCGTCGGCGAGTTTTTCCTTCACCTCGGGCGAGTTGCCGGCTTTCACCAGCTCCGCGCGAAGCTTGTTGACGATGGCCGCCGGCGTTCCGGCGGTGGTGACGATGCCCAGCCAGCTGGAGTAGTCATAGCCTGCCGCGCCCTGCTCGGCCATGGTGGGCACATCGGGTAGCAGCGGCGAGCGCTCGGCCGTGGTCACGCCCAGCATCCTGACCCGCCCGGCCTTGGCCAGGGGCACGGCGGAGCGCACGGAGGTGGTGGTGGCCTGTATGCGTCCCGACAGCAGGTCGGTCTGCATGGCGGCGGTCACCTTGTAGTGCACGAAGGTGACCTTGCTGCCGGTCAGGCTGTGTAGCCATGCACCCGCGAGGTGGGGCGAGCCGCCCGCGCCTACGGTGCCGAAATTCAATTCACCGGGATGGGCCTTGGCATAGGCGATGTAATCGGCCCCTGTTTTGGCAGGCAGGGAGGGGTGCACCAGCAGGGCGCTGGCGCGCTTGGTCATGAGCGAGACAGGCGCGATGTCCTTGACCGGGTCATAGGTCAGGTTGCCGTAGAAGGCGGGTGTCAAGGCGTGGGCGATGGTGCTGACCAGCGTGGTGTAGCCGTCGGGCCTGGCCTTGGCTACGTATGCGGTCGCGATCGTCGAGCCCGCGCCGGGCTTGTAATCGATCACGAAGGGTTTGCCCATGCTCTCGGTGAGCTTCTGGGCATACAAGCGGCCCTCTATCTCACTCGATCCTCCCGGACCAAAAGGCAATACCAGCTGTACCGGCCGGGAGGGATAGCTATCGGCCGCTCCCTGGGCCCAGCCCATGCCGGGTGCGACCAGCAGGCAGAAGACCGATATGCGGAGTGAGGAGCGGGCTGACAGTCGAGCTGAAAAGCGCAGTGTTCTCATTCATACCTCCTGCAGGCGGTGGACCGCGCCCGGATGATCCGGGCGCGGACATGCACGATCTAGGCCTTGGCGTACTTGCCCGTGAGCTGCTGGGCATTGCCGGGCAGGCCCTTCTGCGCCCGCTCCAGGCGCGTTTCGCGCGCCCAGGTGCGCTTGAGATCGTCCTTGCAATGGAAGGTCAGCCGGCCCAGGCCGTCTGTCTCCAGTTCGATCTTGTCGCCGTCCTGGTAGCTCGAGAGGCCGCGATGGTTGGTGCCCATGGCGAGGATGTCGCCCGGGTTCAGCGTATGGATGGAGGACACCCAGGCAATGCACTTGGGGATGTTGTGCGCCATGTCGCTGGAGTTGTAGTTCTGCGTGAGGCGGCCGTTCACCCACAACCTGACCTGCAGCTTGTGCGGATCGGCGATCTCGTCGGCGGTCACCAGGTAAGGCCCGATGGGGGCATAGGTCTGACGCGACTTCATCTGGAAAAAGGTGTTGTTCGAGGGCGGCAGGCCGCGTGCCGAGCCGTCGATGAAGTTGATGTAGCCGAAGACATGTTTCATGGCATCTTCGAACTTCACGTTGGAGGCGCGCTTGCCGATGACCACCGCGAATTCCGCCTCGCCTTCGAAGCTCGAGGCCGGAACATCACCGAAGACCATGGTGTCGCCGTTGCCGATGATGGCGCCGGGGGACTTGTGGAAGGCGTTGATGGGCGCGGGTTCGGCCTTGGTGCCGTCTTCCATGTAGTTCACGGCCATGCAGTCGATGTTGATGGGGCGGGGCAGAGGCGGGCGGATGCGCACGCTGGAGACGGGCACGCCTGAGCCTGCGGCCACGGCGGCCTCCAGCGGTTTTCTGAATTCGTCGAAGCGCTCGATGAGGCCGTTGATCAGGTCGTGCGGCCCCAGTTGCGGGATGCCTTTCACCACCGCGGACACGTCCACTACACTCTCGTTCCCAACTGCACCCTTCAATACGCCGAGTTTGAAATCGTCAAAAAACAGAATCTTCATGCCTCTCTCCTGTGGGTATTTTCTCGTGAGCAGCGCACCTCGCATGTGTGCAGGCGGGGCGCAGCATTGCGGGAGCAATCATGCCATGATGCACGCTGGCGGCATAGCAGACGCTGTCCACATTCACATAGACGAACATGAATAAAGAACATGGGGGAAAGCAAGTGAGATTCAAGCCATTGAGCGAAAGTGAACTGAGCGCGGAACAGAAAGTTGTGTATCGCAAGATCGCCGATGGTCCGCGCGGCGGTGTGCGCGGGCCGTTTGATCCGCTGTTGCGTTGTCCCGAGCTGTGCGACCGCGCGCAGAAGATGGGCGAGTACATCCGCTACGGCAGCACGCTCAATCAGCGCATCATGGAGTTCGCCATCATCGTCACGGCGCGCCACTGGACCTCGCAGTACGAGTGGTACGCGCATTGCCGCCTGGCGCTGGCCGCCGGGCTGGATCCGCGCATTGCGGAGGAACTCGCCCAAGGCAAACGTCCCGCGGGCATGCGGGAGGACGAGGAGGTGACCTACGATTTTTGCACTGAACTGCACCGCACCCGCAAGATCAGCGATGCGACCTTCCAGCGGACCGTGAAGCAGTTCGGCGAGGCCGGCGCAGT
>CAXNIK010000296.1:0-4692 GCA_964202115.1 Burkholderiales bacterium | reverse complement strand
CAGGGTGATGGACATGACGCGGCGCCATTCCTCGAAGGTCATGTCGACGAACGGCGTCTCCTTGCGATAGGAGGCGTTGAGCACCAGGATGTCCAGGCGTCCGAACTGTTTGACCGTGCCATCCACCATGGCCAGCACCGCGGCCGCATCGGTGATGTCGGCCATGAACAGTTCCGCCTTGCCGCCGCCATCGCGGATTTCCTTGACGACGGCATCGGCCTCCTCCCGCGAGGACAGCGCGTTCACGCCCACCGCGGCACCGCCTGCCGCCAGCGACAGCGCAATGGAACGCCCGATGTTCTTGGCCGCGCCTGTTACCAGTGCGACTTTGCCTGACAGTTCAATATTGCTCACTACTTTGACTCCTGTCCTGGTTGCTGACTTACCGGTTCTGCCAGTTCGGCTTGCGCTTCTCCGAGAACGCGCGCGGTCCTTCCAGGTAGTCCTGGCTCTCGATGTTCTGCTGCTGCACCGGATAGATGGTTCGCACCGCCTCTTCCAGCGTAGGCATGTCCAGGCCTTTCATGGCGGCTTCCTTGGATGCGCGCACAGCCAGGGGAGAGCATTCCAGTATCTGTTCCGCCCAGCGCCGGGCAGCCGCCAGGGCCTGGCCCTGCGGCACCACTTCATTGACGAAGCCCAGTTCCTTGCCTTCCTGGGCCGACATGCGCCGCCCAGTGAGGATGGCGCCCATGGCGATCTTCTGCGGGATCATGCGCGGCAGGCGATGCACGCCGCCGCCGCCGGCAATCAGGCCCACGCGTACTTCGGGCAGCGCGAACACCGCGTTCTCCGAGGCCACGACGATGTCGCAGGCCAGGGCCAGCTCGAATCCGCCGCCCATGGCCACGCCGTTCACGGCTGCGATCAGCGGCTTGAAGAGGTCGAAGCGCCACGCCAATCCTCCGAAGCCATTGCGTGGAGAGGGCCCGCGCTTGCCGGCCGCCTGGGCCTTGAGGTCGTTACCGGCGGAAAATGCCCGATCTCCCGCTCCCGTGACGATGCCCACCCACAGGTCATCGCGCGCTGCAAACTCGTTCCATACGCCTTCCAGCTCATGGCTGGCCTGGCTGGTCAGCGCGTTCATGACATCGGGTCGATTGAGCGTGACGATGCGCAAATGACCGATGTCCTCGACTTTGCAGTACAGGAGGGGGGAAGCGGAGGACTGATTGCCTGTAGTTTCTTCCATGTTGTCGCCTTTCCGGATATTCGCTGGCCCGTGCCACCGCAGCAGGCCTCAGGCTGCATGGTACCCGCATGCGGCCTGCCGGTGGAGCGGCAAGCTCAGGGCAGGCGCGTCATCTCCATCAGGTCTCTGACGCTGGCACAGTTCTCCATGTCGCTGACGCGATCGGCAATCTGCGCCGCGCGCGCCGCGCCCAGCACCGGCGCAGCCAGGCTTTCGAACTTGCCGCGCAGCTCGGCATCGGACATGGGGTTCTGGATGGAACCCTTCGGATAATCGATCTGTGAAACCAGCCTGGCGCCATCGTCCATGGTCATGGTCATGCGACAGGACACCCCGCGGGGCAGCGAGGCATCGACGCTGATCTTCATCAGGCTCATCAGACGCAGCAACTGTGGGTCTTGCAGCTTGGCATCGGTGAACTGCTCCAGCAATGCCCTGCCCTCGACCATGGCGACGGCCGTGGCATAGGGCAGACTGACCTGGGCCTCGTGATAAGTCTTGGGTGTGACGTTCTGGTGATAGTGCGCCCAGTCCGGATGGCGCGCGATTTCGATGTGCTTGATGCGCTTCAGATCGGGCTTGTCGCGCCGGCAAATCTCCAGGGCGCAGTCTATGGAGTTGTGTATGGGTCGCGCGCAGGAATAGGGCTTGAACTCGATATCCAGTTGATAAGGCGCCCCCAGGCCGGCCAGCAGTTGGGAAGCGTCCGACTGGTCGGTGAATGCGCGCAGGAATCCCCGCTCTCCTTCGAATATGGTGTCGGCGCCGGTGAATCCAAGCTGCGCCATCATGGCCGCTGTGACGCCGTTGCGTGCCGCCGGACCGGGATTGAAACGTTTCTGCATCGAGGGCCCGTACATCTCCATCAGGCCCGAGGCCTGGGCGCCGGCCATGCCCAGCGAGCATGCCATGGCTTCCTGGTCCAGCCCCAGCAGGCTGCCCGCGGCCACAGTGGCGCCGAACACGCCGCAGGTGGGGGTGGTGTGAAAGCTACGGTTGCGCAGGGAGTTGTTGGCGGCCTTGCTCAATCTTTCCATCATCTCGCAACCCGCGGCCAGTGCCGTCAGCAGTTGTTTGCCCCCGGCATTCTGGCGTTCGGCAATCGACAGCGCCGCCGAGTACACCGGCGGACTGAAGTGGAACAGCGCCAGCACGTCGATGTCATCGAGCTCGATGCTGTGCGAGGAAATGGCATTGGCGAAGCTGCCCAGCGTGGCCGGCACCCTGGCACGCGCGCCTATGAGCGTGGCCTCGGCTGCGCCGCCCTGTATCTCGGCAAAGCGGCAGGCGATGCGTCCGCTCTCGGTCTGGCTGCCGGCGATGGCCACCCCGAGGTAATCGAGCAGAAGCCGCTTGACGGCAATGCGCGCCTGCTCCGTGACAGACTCGTAGGCCAGTGCGGAAAAATGTCTGGCGATGCTTTGTGCGATAGGTGTGCTCATATAGGTGTGCTCATTGCTGTATGGCTTTCAGTGTGCTGTGGGATTCGGAAGGTGCGAACGGCCTGGGCGGCTCAGGCCCTGCCCGGCGCCGCCAGTATGGTGAACAGTTCAGCGGGATCGCCCAGGCTGTCCAGCGTCTTCACCAGGGCGATGATACGGTCCCTGTGCCTGTCCTCCAGGCAGGATGACACCACGTGCCTGAACTTGTATTCGATGTCTTCGGGACGCAGCGGATTCTCCGGACTGCCGCGCCGGTCCAGGATCAGCTTCTCGAAGCTGCGCCCGTCGCGGGTGTGCAGCCGCAGCCTGGCGCCGTGACGGTAAGCCGGCCCCATGGCCTCAATCTCGGAATCAACACGGGCCTCGATGCGCTTGATGAAATCCAGGATGGCCGGATCGCGCAGGCGGTCTTCCCGATACTGCTCGGTGAAGGCCACGCCATCCAGGGCAATGACCGCCAGGCCGTAGAACAGATTCATCTGCGCCGCGGTGACACCCTGCGCCTTGTACTCCCAGGCGCAGTGCACATGGGTCATGGGGCTCAGGCCGACTTCGAGTCTCTGCACGTCATCGGGCTTCAGCCCGTTTTCCTTCAGCAGGTCCGCCAGTCCGTCCAGCGCGGTATGGATGCTGGTCACGCTGGCATGCGGCTTGTACCCCACGTTCAGCGTCTCCCAGGTGGAGCCCAGGCCGGCGGTCAGGCGCGCCGGGTTGGGCTTGTCCGACAGGCTGCTGAGGTATCCGCCATAGGGCGCCTCCAGCACGTCGGTGATGCCGGTGAATCCGGACTGCGCCAGTCGTGCCGAGTACACGCCGCTTTGCGCCGCGCGACCGCTGTGAAAGCGTTTCACCATGGCACCTTCCTGCGCGGCCATCAGCCCTCCGGCCTGCGAGCCTACGATGCCCAGGGCGTGCTGGAACTGTTCCGCGCCCAGGCCCATGGCCCGTGCCGCAGTAGCCGCCGCAACGAACGCACCTGAGGTGCCCTGCGGATGAAAGCCACGGAAGAACAGGCTCATGGTGGCGGCGTTGCCCACGCGCGTTCCGACTTCGTATCCGGCCACCATGGCGGTGATGATGTCCCGCCCGTTGTGGCCTTTGTCTGCCTCGGCCAGCGCGAAGGCCACCGGCGTGGCCAGGGAGCCGGCATGAACAATGGATTCCTTGTGGATGTCATCAAGCTCGAAGGCATGGCCCGCGGTGCTGTTGACCAGGGCCGCGAGCGATACCGAGGTTTTCTTTCCCATGCCCATCAACGAGGCTTCGGGCCGGGCGCCCTCGAGCATGGCCATGTCGGCGACCTTCCTCGTCCAGGGCAGCGTGGCGCCGAACAGGCAGCAGCCTATGCTGTCCAGCACGCTTAGCTTGATGCGATCGACCGCCTCGCGCGGAATGTCTTCGAAGCGCAGGTCCGACGCAAAGCGGGCCAGGTCGCGCGTGGCATGCAGCAGCAGCGGCGCATCGGATGCGCTCATGTGTATTCTCCGTTGTGCGGAAAGATGAGGGTGATCACCATATACCTGCTCTTGGAGGCAGCGTCCAGAACACCCCCCCCCAAAGTATCGGAGTATCGGAGTATCGGAGTATCGGGCGCAAAGAGTAAGATTTGCACTGGCCTGCACAAAATGCAGCCATTCCAGGGGCCCTCAGAGCCCACATTTTCGCCACAAAAGAGGAAACATCATGCCACTAGTCGAATACAGACAACAGGACAGCATTGCCTATATCACGCTCAACCGCCCGGAGAAGCTCAATGCCTTTTCCGATGACATGAGCCAGGAGCTGTCGGACACGCTCTATCGCTTCTACGATGATGAAGAGGCCATGGTGGCCATCATTTCCGGCAACGGCCGGGCATTTTGCAGCGGAGCCGACGTCAAGCAGCGCCAGCTCCGCCCCCTGGAAGAAATGAAAAAGCTGGGCGGACCGGCGGGACGCGAAGGCAATATCCGCCCGGCTTTCTTCAAGCCACCGCGGGGCAAGCCCATCATCGCCGCCATGCATGGCTATGCCTACGGGGTGGGTATCCGGCTCGCCCTGTACGCCGACATGACCGTG
>CAXNIK010000295.1:0-4727 GCA_964202115.1 Burkholderiales bacterium | reverse complement strand
CCGCAGGATGCAAAACAACTGTTCGCGGCCATGCTGGAAGGTGGATTGCCCGATCTGGAGCTGGGCGCCCTGGTGGTGGCATTGAGCCGGCGGACGCTGCCGCAATGGGCCATGCTGGCCTTTGACGCTGCGCTCACCGACAGCGTGCTGCAACTGGCGCGGCCCATGTACGACAGCGACGATGCGCGGCCTCTGGTGATTCCGGCCTATGGCGGGGCGAAGCTGCAGCTCAATCTGACGCCGCTGCTGGTGCTGCTGGCGCAACGCTTGCGCATGCCGGTGCTGGTGCACGGCACGCTGGAAGGCAATGGCCGCATTGCCACTGCCTATGTGTTTCGCGAACTGGGCATCATGCCCTGCATGACGCTGTCGCAGGCACGCAATGCGCTGGACCGGCGCGAGCCGGTGTTCGTGCCCACCGGCGTGATCGCGCCGGGACTGGCGCAGATCATGTCCCTGCGCAAGCGCACCGGCATCACCGGCCTGTGCCACGCCATGGCGGCGCTCATCGATCCTTTCGGTGGTGCCGGGCTGCGCCTGGTCACCGCCGAGGACTCGTGCGACCTGGGGCTGCTGCGCGAACTGCTGCTGGCCTCGGGGCAGAACGCCTTGTTCATGGCCGGCACCGAGGGCGAGGTCTTTGCCAACCCGCGGCGGCGTCCGCGCGTGGAACTGCTGCGCGATGGCACGGCCATGATGCTGTTCGAGCAGGAGCACGCGCACAAGGATGCAATGGATTCAATGGATGCCATGTCTACGGATGTAGGTCCGCGCGCCACGGCTGATTACATCCGCCAGGTCCTGGAAGGTTCCATGGCTTTGCCGCCGCCCATTGCCAACCAGTTGGCCTGCTGTTTATTTGCCGCGGGTCATGCCGGTGACTTCAATGAGGCCAAGGCCATTGTCGCGGTGGCCATGCGCAGTCTGGCGACGGTTTGAACCTCTAGGCCTGCAGCGCTGCATCAATCGCAGCGATCTCCTCGAATACCTGCTCCGGCGTGATGTCGTTCATGCAGCGGAAGTGCCCCAGCGGGCACTCGCGGGCGAAGCAGGGTCGGCATTCCAGGCCCTTGATCTCAACGATCCTGGCCTGAAGTTCTGTAGGGGCCAGTGGCGGCGTGTGTTTGCTGTCCGATGATCCGTACAAGGCCACCAGCGGCCTTCCCAGCGCCGCGGCGACGTGCATCAGTCCGGAGTCGTTGCTGACCACCACCTCGGCTGCGGAGATGAGATCGATGGCCGAAGCCAGATCGGTGCGTCCGCACAGGTTGATGGCCGCGTCCCCGGGCCCACCCGGTCCGGAAGCGGACAGGTTAACGATTTCCTCGCCAATGGCCTGATCCTTGTCCGAGCCGATGAGCCACACCGCGCGTCCGCGCGCTGCCAGGCGTTGTGCCAGCGCCGCGAAATGGCGCTCGGGCCAGCGCTTGGCCGGGCCGTACTCCGCGCCGGGACAGAACACCGCCACCGGCCTGGCACGGGTCAGGCCCAGCCGCGCCAGGGTGATGAGCAGATTGGCTTCGTCCACGCGCAACCGCACCGCTTCCAGCGGCCGCACTACGTCCTCACCGGGATTTTCCGCGAGCTGGGCGTAACGCTCCGCCATCAGCGGCAGGCGTTCCTCCTTCAGTTTGTGCACGACATTGAGCAGGCCATAGCGCGATTCGCCGGTGAAACCCACGCGCAGGTGAATGTCGGCGAAGAAAGGGATGAGCGCCGATTTGAAGGTATTGGGCAGGACGATGGCTTCGTCATAGCGTTGGCGCAGGCTGCGGCCCAGGTACCAGCGGTCCTTCAGCCGCAGTTCGCCATGCCGGAATGGGGAGGGGATGACGTCGCTGATTTCCGGCATGCGCTTCATCACCGGAGCGGTCCAAGGCGGGGCCAGCGCATCGATGACCACACCGGGAAGCCGTTTGTGCAGCCGCGCGAACAGCGGCTGCGCCAGCAGCGCATCGCCTATCCAGTTGGGTGCGACGACGAGGATGCGGATACGTGGCGTTTCAATGGCCCTCAGTGTCCCTTGGGTGCCGCACCCTTGAACACGTAACGCGTGCCGCAGTAAGGGCACAGGATATCGCCCGTCTTGGCGACATCGAGGAACACGCGTGGGTGCATGCTCCACACCGGCGTGGCCGGCGTGGGGCAGTGCAGGGGCAGGTCGGAGGCGGTTACCTCGACGGTGGCGGCCGGAGCCTTGGCTGGTCCTGAAGGGACGCTCACGCCTTCACCTTGCTCTTGGCGGACTTCTTCGCGGCGGTGACAGGAGCGAGCCAGTCGCGGTACTTCGCCACCTTGCCGTTGACCACATCGAAGAACAGCTTCTGGATCTTGGCCGTGACCGGACCGCGCTTGCCCGCGCCGATAATCCGGCCGTCCAGTTCGCGGATGGGGGTGATCTCGGCGGCGGTGCCGGAGAAGAAGGCCTCGTCGGCGATGTAGACATCGTCGCGGGTCATGCGCTTGGACACGACTTCGTAGCCCAGATCCTTGGCCAGCGTGATCACCGTGTCGCGGGTGATGCCCATCAAGGCGGAAGCGATCTCGGGCTCGTAAATCTTGCCCTTCTTGACGATGAAAATGTTCTCGCCCGCGCCTTCGGCGACGAATCCGTCCACGTCCAGCAGCAGCGCCTCGTCGTAGCCGTGGTCCACGGCCTCCATGTTGGCGAGGATGGAATTGGCGTAGGTGGCGGCGAACTTGGCGCGCGCCATGGTGACGTTGACGTGGTGGCGGGCGAAGGATGAGGTCTTCACGCGTATGCCGTTCTCCAGCGCCTCGGGGCCGAGATAAGCGCCCCAGGGCCAGGCGGCGATGGCCACATGCACGGTCGCGCCGCGCGGGGACACGCCCATTTTTTCCGAGCCGTAGAAGGCGATGGGCCGCACGTAGCAGGAATCCAGCTTGTTGGCGCGCACCACTTCCTTGTGCGCCTCCAGCAGCGTGTCCATGTCGTAGGGCATGTTCATCATGTAGATCTTGGCCGAGTTGAACCAGCGCTCGACGTGCTCGTCCAGGCGGAAAATGGCCGGGCCGTTGACGGTGTTGTAGGTGCGCAGTCCCTCGAATACCGCCAGGCCGTAGTGCAGCGAATGGGTGAGCACATGGGTGTTGGCATCGCGCCAGGGCACCAGCTTGCCGTCATACCAGATGAAGCCGTCTTTGTCGGCCATGGACATGGGAAGAACTCCGGAAAGAAGCGATTCAAAAGTTGATTTTAGCGGAACTGGCCGGACTGGCGGAACGGCTGGCCATACAGTGAACGAGGCCCGGCGATACAGACGCGTATCGGGGAAAAGTTGGTTTGAATTTCCTGTACTTGGCGACTTCTTATTCTTCCAGCTTGATCCCGTTGTCCTGGACGATCTTCTTCCACAACGCAGTTTCGCTTGCTATCAGATTGCGGAATTCAGCTGGCGTGCTGCCCAAAACAATGCCCCCGTCGGCCTCCAGCGTCGCAATGACGTCCTGCGATTTGGCCACTTTCACCAAGCCCTGATGCAATTTGTCGACCAGAGCCGCAGGAATTCCTGCAGGAGCGCCGAAGCCGAACCATGCGGAATAGTTGTAGCCGGGGACACCTTGCTCCGAGATCGTCGCCAATGCCGGAAGCACGGTGGAACGCTCCTGATTCATGATCGCCAGGATACGCACCTTGCCAGCCTTGACCAGTGGCATGGCCGTGATCAGCGCGGTCGACATCACATCGATCCGGCCCGCCACCAGGTCAGTCATAGCCGGGCCGGCGCCTTTGTAAGGAACGAAAGTGGCCTTGGTATTTGAGGCGCTATGCAGCCAGGCCCCCGCCAGATGACTGCCGCTGCCCGGCTCCAAAGTGCCGTAATTGATCTTTCCGGGATTGGCTTTCGCGTATTCGAGGTATTGCGAAAACGTCGTTGGCCGGAACGCCGGATGCGCAAGCAATACCGTTGTCCTCTTGCTCATCAGCGAAATCGGAACAATGTCCTTGAGTGTGTCGAAAGCAAGATTTTTGTACAGTGCGGGAAAAATCGTGAAGCTTCCGCCAAACACCGAAAGTGTGTAGCCATCAGGCTTGGCCTTGGCAACGAATCCAGCCGCCAGGGTAGTCCCGGCACCCGCCTTGTAGTCCAGGACAAAGGGTTGCCCCAGAAAGCCGGAGAGTTTCCCGGTATGCAGCCGGGCCTCGAAATCGACCGGACCGCCGGGCGCAGTCGGCACGATCACCGTAACCGGCCGGGAGGGGTAGTCGGCGACTTGCGCAGACACAACACCTGCCGATGCTGCCAGAAGCAGAAAAACACAAGAGCGCATGCCCCCTCCATTTCGAATTGGCCAAACCTACTATGAGGATCAGTTTCCGGGCGCGTGCCTAACTGAGCGTGCGCACTTCAGCCGCGACTTCCAGTCTCATTTCCGTCAATGCAATGACTTCATCGACGGTGAATCCGGATGCAACTTCTTCGAGCACGAAGCGACTGCCGTTCCAGCGCAGCAGCGCCAGGTCGGTCACCACCCAGGTGACGCAATGAGGCGCGGTCAGCGGCAGCGTGCAGTCGCGCAGCAGTTTCGCCCGGCCCTTGCTGTCCAGGTGCTCCATGACGATGATGACTTCCGGCCCGGCCGCCACCAGGTCCATGGCGCCGCCTATTCCGCCCAGCCCCGGAATCACCGGACTGCTGGTGCTCCAGTTGGCCAGATTGGCCTGCTCGTCCACCTGGTAGGCGCCCAGCACCACCGCGTCCAGG
>CAXNIK010000294.1:0-4732 GCA_964202115.1 Burkholderiales bacterium | reverse complement strand
TAGGCGCCCAGCTCGAAGCGCACCTGGTCGTTGCCCTTGCCGGTGGCGCCGTGCGAGATGGCATCGGCGCCGGTCTTCCTGGCGATCTCCACCAGGCGCTTGGCGATCAGCGGCCGCGCGATGGAGGTGCCCAGCAGGTATTCGCCCTCGTACACCGCGTTGGCGCGGAACATGGGAAAGACGAAGTCGCGCACGAACTCCTCGCGCAGGTCCTCGATGAAGATGCTTTTCACGCCGAACATCTTGGCCTTCTTGCGCGCCGGCTCCAGTTCCTCGCCCTGGCCGATGTCGGCGGTGAAGGTCACCACCTCGCAGCCATAGACATCGGTCAGCCATTTGAGGATGACCGAGGTGTCCAGCCCGCCGGAATAGGCGAGCACCACTTTTTTTACTTCACTGCTCTTTTGCTTTGCCATTTCTGCTTGTCTGAAAGATGCGATTGGAAAATTGTCGGGCACACCGCTAGTCCACGGTTGCGCCGGTGCGCTTGATGACCGGCGCCCACTTGTCGCTCTCGGAGCGCATCAGTTTGGCCAGATCCTCGGGGTTGCCGCCGACCGGATCGAGGCCGGCATCCAGCAGCCGCTTGCGGCCGTCGGCAGACTTGAGTACTGCGTCCATTTCGCGGTTCATGCGCTCGATGATGGGTCGCGGTGTTCGCGCCGGAAACAGCACGCCGTTCCAGGCGATGGCCTCGAACCTGGGCAGGCCGGATTCGGCCAGCGTGGGAATGTCGGGCATCACCGCATAGCGCTTCAGCCCGCTCACCGCGATGGCCCTGACCTTGCCCGCCTGGATCAGTGGCGTGAGTGCGGTGGGTACGGTGAACAAGAGCTGCGTGTCGTCGGCGGCCAGAGAGGCCGCCGCGGGCGGCGAACCGTTGTAGGGGATGTGCACGATGAACAAGCCCGCATTCATCTTGAACAGCTCCATGGTCAGGTGCGAGGAGCTGCCCGAGCCGATGGATCCGTAATTGAGCTTGCCCTGGTTCTTCTTCACGTGGGCGATCAGTTCCTTCAGGTTCTTCACCGGCAGCCCGGCATTGATGGCCAGCAGATTGGGCTGGCTGGTGGTGATGATCACCGGCGCCAGGTCCTTGAAGGGATCGTAGGGCAGGGACTTGTAGATGTGCGGACCGAAGGCCAGCGGTCCGTTGAAGGACAGCACCATGGTGTAGCCGTCGGGGGCGGCCTTGGCCGCGGCATCGGTGGCGATGGTGCCGCCAGCGCCGACGCGGTTCTCCACGATGACGGCCTGGCCCAGCGGATCCTTGATCTTGTCGGCGAGGATGCGGCCGATGACGTCGATGGAACTGGCCGCGGGCGCCGTCATCAGGAAACGGATGGGCTTGGTCGGGTAGGTCTGTGCGTGTGCGCTGCCGGCCAGCGCCGAGGCAAGCACTGCTAGTGCCACTATTGCTCGGATCATGTTGGTTCTCCTTTGATGCCTGTGCAGAATTCAGCCGCCCGACACGCGCCCGCGCACCAGGAACTCCAGCAGCGCCTTTTGCGTGTGCAGGCGGTTCTCGGCCTCGTCCCAGACCACGCTGTGCGGGCCGTCTATGACCTCGGCTGCGACTTCCTCGCCGCGGTGCGCGGGCAGGCAGTGCATGAACAGCGCCTCCTTTTTCGCGGCGCGCATCATGTCGGCATCCACCTGCCAGTCCTCGAAGGCGCGCTTGCGTTTCTCGTTTTCCGCCTCGAAGCCCATGCTGGTCCACACGTCGGTGGTCACCAGGTCGGCGTCGCGCGCGGCTTCCATGGGGTCGGCGAACTGCTCGTAGTGGCGGGTGTCGTGCAGTCCGGCGCGCTCCGGCTCCACCTCGTAGCCCGGTGGCGTGGACACATGCACATTGAAATCGAACACTTCGGCGGCCTGCAGCCAGGCGTTGCAGACATTGTTGGAGTCGCCTATCCAGGCTACGGTCTTGCCGCGGATGTCACCGCGATGCTCGATGAAGGTGTGCACGTCGGCCAGGATCTGGCAGGGATGGTATTCGTTGGTCAGGCCGTTGATTACCGGCACGCGCGAGTGGCGCGCGAAGCGCTCGATGATCTCCTGCTCGAAGGTGCGGATCATGACCACGTCGCACATCCTGGAGATCACCTGGGCGGCGTCCTCCACCGGCTCGCCGCGGCCCAGCTGCGAGTCCTGGGTGTTGAGGTAGATGGCCGCGCCGCCCAGCTGGTGCATGCCGGCCTCGAAGGACAGCCGTGTGCGCGTGGACTGCTTCTCGAAGATCATCACCAGGGTGCGATCCTCCAGCGGCCAGTAGCGCTGGTAACACTTGAACTTGTCCTTGATCCAGCGCGTGCGCTCGAACAGCCAGTCGTACTCCTCGCGCGAGAAGTCCTTGAACTGCAGATAGTGGCGCGGCTGGGTCATACCCGGTCCTGTCATCGCCGGTCCGGCGCTATTTCCTGGTTGCAGCCTGGGCTGCGGGCGTGCGTTCCAGGAAGGCGCGTATCAGCACCACCAGCCTGGCCACCAGTTCGCGTGCCTCAGCTTCATTGATGATCAGCGCGGGCAGGAGGCGCACCACGTCATCGGCGGTGACATTGATGAGCAGGCCCGCGGCCAGCGCATCGTTGACCAGTTCCGTGCAGGGCCGGTCCAGCTCTACGCCTATCATCAGGCCGCGGCCGCGCACTTCCACCAGGCCGGAGATGCCTTTCAGTCCCTCGGCAATGCCATCGCGGATCAGCCGCCCCATGGCCTCGGCATTGGCGCGCAGGCCGTCCTGCTCGACGATCTCCAGCGTCGCCAGCGCAGCGGCGGTGGCCAGCGGATTGCCGCCGAAGGTGGAGCCGTGATTGCCCGGCTTGTACACCTGCGCGGCATTACCGCGCGCCAGGCAGGCTCCTATGGGCACGCCGCCACCCAGGCCCTTGGCCAGGGTGACCACGTCGGGCATGATGCCGGCCTGCTGGTAGACGAACCACTTGCCGGTGCGGCCGATGCCGCATTGCACCTCGTCCAGCATCAGCAGCCATTCGTGCTGATCGCAGATCTCGCGCAGGGCGCGCAGGTACTCGATGGTGCTGATGTTGATGCCGCCTTCGCCCTGTATCGGCTCCACCAGCACGGCGACCACGCCGGCGTTGCGCGTGGCCAGCTGGCGCACGCTGTCGATGTCGTTGAAGGGCACGCGCACGAAACCGCCCACCAGCGGCTCAAATCCGGCCTGCACCTTGCGGTTGCCGGTGGCCGACAGCGTGGCCAGCGTGCGGCCGTGAAAGGCATTGTCCATGACGACAGTAGCCGGGTTGTCCACGTTGCGGCGGTGGCCATAGAGGCGCGCGAGCTTGATTGCCGCCTCATTGGCTTCGCAGCCGGAGTTGCAGAAAAAGGCATTGTCCATGCCGCTGATCGCCGCCAGCTTGTCGCCCAGCCGTTCGGATTCGGCGATGCCATAGAGATTGGACACGTGCATCAGGCGGCCCACCTGCTCGGTGATGGTCTTCACCAGCCGTGGATGGGCATGTCCCAGCGTGTTCACGGCGATGCCGGCCAGGCCATCCAGGTAGCGCTTGCCATGGGTGTCCCATAACCAGACTCCTTCACCATGCGTGAAGGTCACGGGCAGGCGGGCATAGGTGTTCATCAGGGTTGAAGTCATAGCGTTCACCAGTACAGTTCAACTGAGCAGTTCAACAGCAGATAAAAAATCCGTTACACCAGCGCGGGAATGGAGTTTGCATCGCGCTGGTGCTCAAGCCAAGACCGAAGGTCGGAACTCAAGGGCGAGCAGAGATTCCGCATCGCCGTGTGCCATAATCAGGCGCAAGAAAAAAACGAATAGCGGCAATATCTTAGCATAAGAATATAGGAATTTTCAGGGCCTTGTATGCACAGCCGGCTGACGGTGTTCAACCAGAAAGGCGGGGTGGGCAAGACCACGACTGTGCTGAATCTTGGTGCAGCCCTGGCGCGTCGTGGCCTGTCTCCGGTGCTGGTGGACCTGGATGCACAGGCACATCTGACCTCGATACTCGCGCCGGTGGCCTCGGGCAGCGAAAGCCTGTTCGCCTATTATCAGGATTCCAAGCCGCTCACCGAGCTGGCGCGCCGTGTGCTGCTGGCCACCGAGCGCGTGCTGATACCGATCTCGACCGACTTTCTGTCCCTGCGCGGCGCGCTGCAACTGGACAACACCCTGCAGGCGCTGGAGCACGTGCTCAAGCGACGCGTGCAGCGGCGTTACCTGCTGACCCGCTTCGATGGCCGGCGGCGCATGTCGCATGACATCGCGGCGCAGGTCAAGGAGCGTTTCGGTGATGAGCTTTGCGACACGCGCATAGCGGAGAATGTGTCCATTGCCGAGAGTCCTGCGCACAATCTGGATGTGTTCAGTCATGCGCCGGCCAGCCGCGGCGCGAGTGACTACGACGCCTTGCTGGAAGAACTGCTGGCGAGTGGATTCTGGGAGATCTAGTGCGCCGGAGACAAATGGCTGCTTACTTGCTGATCAGTGAGACCACGTCTGTGAAGCTCAGCTGTTCGGCCTTGCGCATGCCCGACACGGTACAGGCCAGTACTTCGCAGTGCTGGTACATCTGCCGCAGTTTGCGTTCGGCGTCGGCTTCATCGCGACCCTGGATGGACAGGTGTTCCACGACCAGCCCGTGGCGTGTACGGATACGAAATCCATATTTCAGCAGGGTCGGAGAGGGAGATGACGAAAGCATATGTGCCTCGCTTCAAGGGCTTACGAAAGATAATACACAGGCAT
>CAXNIK010000293.1:0-4786 GCA_964202115.1 Burkholderiales bacterium | reverse complement strand
GGCATCGTGTCCATCTCCGGAATGATCCTGGTGAAGGCCGGCAAGGCGCGCATGCTCGCCACCACCATGCCGCAGCGCAATCCCGATTTCCCCGATGTGCCCACGCTGGCCGAATCCGGTCTGCCGGGCTTCGACCTGGCCAACACCTACATACTGTATGTGCCGGCGCAGACGCCGGCCAACATCGTGGCCGCGCTCAATCGCGAAATCGCGCAGGTTGTCAGCGCGCCCGACCTGAAGGAGAAGTTCGCCGCCGACGGCGCCATCGCGCCGCCGCCCTATACCCCGGAGCAGCTTCGCAAGAACTTCGTCGCCGACTATGCGCGTTGGGAAGGCGTCATCAAGAGAACCGGCATCAAGCCGGAGGCTGACTGAGAACCAGGACCCGGCAAGGCATCACCCGGGGCCTCACAAGGAAAACTTCAGGAGGAATGACCATGAAACCGTGTTCATCGAAGATCGCCGCCATGACCCTCGCCGTGGGCTGCCTGGTGGCTGGCAACGCCGCGGCCCAGACCAGGAAGCCGTTGCTGCCCGACGGCTACCCGTCCAGACCGGTGCGCCTGCTGGTGTCCACCACCCCCGGCGGCGGCCTGGACATCGTCGGCCGGACCCTCGCCATCAAGCTCGCCGAACGCACCGGTGCTTCCTTCATCGTCGACAACCAGGCCGGCGCGAACGGCGCCATCGCCGTCAACAGCATCGCCGCCGCCGCGCCGGACGGCTACAACATCCTGTGCACCGGCGGCTCGATGATCATCAATGCCGTGTTCAAGCGGTTCGAGCGTGATGTGCGCACCACGCTGACGCCGGTGGTGAGCCTGAGCGCCTCCTACTACTTTCTCATCTCCCCCAACCACATGCCGGGCAACCTGAAGGAATTCATTGCCCATGTGAAGAAGAGCCCGGGCAAGTACAACTACGGCTCCGGTGGCGTGGGCTCGGTGATCCACCTGGGGCTGGAAATGTTCGAGGCAGGCGCAGGCCTGGACATGATCCACGTGCCCTACAAGGGTGTGACGCAGGTCAACATCGACCTCGCCGCCGGCCGCCTGGACGTTGCGCTGGTGTCGCTGTCGGGCATACAGTCGGTGAGGTCCGGCAAGGCACGCCTGCTCGCCACCAGCATGCCGCAGCGCCATCCCGATCATCCGAACCTGCCGGCCATGGCCGAGTTCATCCCGGGCTACGAGGTGGCCAACACCTACCTGCTCTATGCGCCCATCGCGACGCCGGCGCCCATCATCGCCGCCCTAAATCGCGAATCCATCCAGGTGCTGGCGACGCAGGACATGAAGGACAAACTCGCCGCTGACGGCGCCACGGGCACGCCGCCCAACACGCCCGATGAGTTGAAGAAGCTGATGGCGGCGGAGTACCAGCGCTGGGAAACGATCATCAACAAGGCCGGGGTCAAGGCGGCAGACGACTGAAGCTGGCAGCGCCCTATCAGGGCTAACGAGGCATCTGAGCCCGCCATTGGTGGCGGGTGAGGTACACGGTGGTGAACTGCACCGCCGCCACCGCCCAGAACATGGGCGCCACACCGAACAGCGAGCTCACCGCGCCGGAGATCGTGGGCAGCACGATCTGGAACACCTTGCCTATGGACATGCGCAGGCCCATGGCCTCGGCGACGCGATCGGGCGGCGAGGTCTCATAGAGCAGCGAATTCAGGATGGGGTTGGCCAGGCCGTGGCCGAAACCCATGATCAGCGCACAGCTCATCATCAGCACCGTAGTCCCGGCAAAGCCATAAGCCAGGCAGCCGGTGGCCATGCCGACCAGCGCGATCAGCAGCAACTGCCAGTTGGTGAAGCTTCGCGTCAGCCGCATGGAGAATATGCGCACGCAGAAAGTCCCCACCGAGAACGAGCCGATGACGATGCCGATCTGCGAAGCGGAAAGCTTGAGCTGCGTGCCGTAGATGGGCGTGAGGAACAGGAACACGTCCCAGGACACCGTGAACATGATGCCGTAGGCGTACAGCCTGCGCAGGGAGCGGTCGCGCACCAGTCCCATCACGCCGGCCTTGGGTGCCGGCTTGTTCGGCGCGGTTTCTGCCGGCGAGGACACCGCCTGCGAGGGCCCGATGTCGGGAAGCCGGTTGGCAAACACGATGGCTGCGGCGGCAAGAGGCATGACCGTGAGAACGAGAAAGGTGTAAGTGAAGCCGATGTGATCGATGAGAAAGCCCGAAGCCACCGGGGCGATCACGCTGGAGACCGAAAAGCAGATGCCCAACAACACGAAATTGTGGGTACGACTTTCCGCCGTGCCGTAGCGCCCGACCAATTGCTGGCCGGAGATGAACACCGCGAAGTAGGCGGCGCCCGCCATGGCTGCCACGACGAAAAGCGATGCCAAGCTGCCCCACAGGCCGGCCAGCAGTGTGCACAGCGTCAGCACCAGTGTGCCGGCCAGGAAGGGCACGCGCATGCCGCGCCGATCTACGTAGCGACCAAGGGGCACCAGTCCCAGCATGGGAATGAAGGAGAACAGGGATAGCAGCAGTCCCACCACCAGCGGCGATGCCTGCAGATGCAGCGCATACAGCGAGGCCGTGAGCCGCACACCCACATAGGGCATGTGACTCAGCATGAGAATGGCGATGACCAGGTGGAGCGGTTTCAAGTTTGCAGCGCTGATGGAGGATTGCCGATGATACCGTTACTCATGCCGCTCCCGACGCCGGGCTGTTGGTACGGACCGTTATAATCGGACCACTCAACACTGGTCGCCGTTGCGACCCTGCCCCGATCCGCCCCGTTCTGATCCACTCATGCGGACCATCCTGCCTTGAAACCCCTGCATGTCCTGATACTCGTCACCGCCACCAACCACATCAATTTCGTGGGCTCGCGGCTGGCGGTGTTGCTGTATGCGGTGCAGTTGAATGCCTCGCCGGCCACCATAGGCATACTCACGGCGCTGTTCTCCCTGCTGGGGGTGACCACCTCGGTGGCCACCGGACGCTGGATCGATCGCGTCGGTCCGCGCCGGCCCATGCTGTACTTTTCGCTGCTCATGTCCACGGGCAGCATCACGGCCTTTTTCTGGGATCACCTGGCGGCGCTGTTCATCGTCAGCATCATGGTGGGCACCTGCTACAACGTCTACTTCGTCGGCAACCAGACGCAACTGGGGCGGTACGGCGAAGCCAAGGACCGCGTGGCCAATTTCAGCCTGGCCATGCAGGGCTATGCCACGGCCAGCTTCATCGCGCCCCTCATAACCGGCTTTGCCATCGATGAGATCGGCTACGCCTATACCTTCCTCTTGCTATCGGCGCTGCCGCTGGTGCCGGCAGCGGTGATCGGCTTCAACAAGGTGGAGTTCTCCGGGGGGCCCAAGCCACAATCCAAACCGGCCCCTGTCGCGCCGGGCGGCGTATGGACGCTGCTGCGGCTGCGCAAGCTGCGTGTCGTGCTCATCGCCGCGCTGCTCTCCAGCGTGGGCTGGAATCTCTATACCTTCCTGTTTCCCGTGTATGGCGCGCAGATCCACCTGAGCGCATCGCAGATCGGCGTGATCGTCAGCACCTTTTCCTTCGCCTCGGTGGTCTCGCGCATGTTCGCGCCCATGCTGTCGCGCCGCTACACCGCCTGGCAGATCCTGCTGGGGTCGCTGGTCATGGCCGCGGCGGGATTCGCGGTATCGCCCTTCTTCAGCAATGTGCCGGTGCTGGTGGCGCTGGCCTTCTGGCTGGGATTGGCGCTGGGCATAGGCGCGCCCATGTCGCTGGCGCTGATCTACGATGCCTCGCCGCCTGAGCGCATGGGCGAGGTGCAGGGCCTGCGCCTGTCGCTGATCAACGGCCTGCAGACCGTGGTGCCGCTGACCGCGGGTTTCATCGGCGCGGCGCTGGGCGTGGGGCCGGTGTTCTGGGCGGTGGCCGTCATGCTGGCCGCGGGGACTTATGCCATACGCGAGCAATGGCACACACCGCGAGGCAAGGGCTCCCTCGGCTGAAAGGCTATTCCTTCAACGAAGGCAGCCCCTTCACCACCCGCGTCCATTTCTCGTTTTCCTGCCTGAGGAAGGCGGCATAGGCCTCCGGGCGCAGCACGAAGGCGCGCTGGCCGCCCTTGACGAAGCGCTCCTTCATCTCGGGCTGGTTGAGCACCTCGGCCGCCGCGCTGTAGAGCTTCTCGACAGCCGCCATGGGCGAGCCCGCGGCCACCAGCAGGCCGCCGTGATTGGGTGTCTCTGCACCGGGAAAGCCGGCCTCGGCCATGGTGGGCACATCGGGCAGCAGCGGGTTCCTTGCCGTGCCGCGCACCGCCACCACCTTGAGCTTGCCCGCCTTGGACAGTCGCTCGGACAACAGCGCCGACAGGGGCACCATGTCCAGGCGTCCGGCCACCAGATCGTTGGCCGCCGGCTGCTCGCCCTTGTAGGGGACGTGCACGATGTCGATGCCGGTCATCTGGCTGATGAGCGCGCCGGTGAGGTGGATGATGCCGCCGGTGCCGGTGGAGCCGTAGCTCAACTTGCCCGGACTGGCCTTGGCCAGGGCCACGAACTCCTTGAGCGAATTCGCCGGCAGGTTCTGGCGCAAGGTGATGGCGCCGTCGGCGACATATACCGGCGTCACCGGCTGCAGGTCGCGCAGCGGCACGAAGGGATATTCCTTCTCGGTGAGCGGCAGCAGCACCAATTGACTGGTGGAGCAGAAGCACACGGTGTAGGCATCGGGCTTGGACTTGGCCACGGCATCGGCGCCTATGGCACCGCTGGCGCCGGGACGGTTGTCGATGACGATCGGCTGGCCGCCCAGGCCCTT
>CAXNIK010000292.1:0-4796 GCA_964202115.1 Burkholderiales bacterium | reverse complement strand
TTATCAACCGGTCTGGCGGTTTTTTTTGTGGCAGGCGACTAATGCGCATCTGCTGCGACGCAGATTGTTCTTATGAACTAAAGGGGCCAGGCCCCTTCAACGTTGCCCACCACGCCACCAACCAATGTGGACCGGCAGCATAGGCACGATTATTTTGCAGTCCCTATTATCTTGAACGCCCGAGCAAGCTGATCGTAGTCAGTCCGCAAGCGCGCGGAAAATTCCTGCGGCGTCGCCAGCCAGGGCTCAACCCCCTGGTCAGCCATGAGCTTCGCCAGTTCGGGCTTCTTGAGCGATTTGGTGATTTCACCGTACAGCCTGTCCACGATTGGCTTGGGCAGGCCGGCCGGGCCAAATGCGCCGATCCAGGCATTGATGTCGTAACCGGGCACGGACTCGGCGATGGGGGGAAGGTCAGGAAGGAGGGTGGAGCGTCTTGCCGAGGTGACGCCCAGTGCATTGACCTTGCCGGCCTTGATCTGCGACAGCACTGCACCGATGGTGGAGATGCCCGAGTGCGTTTCACCGGACACCAAGGAGGTTGTCATCTCCGCGCCGCCCTTGTAGGGAATGTGGGTCAACTGCAGATTGGCCATTGAGGCCAGCAGAGCCATCTGCACATGCAGGTTGCCGCCTTCGCCATTGGAGGCGTAGGTGAGCTTTCCGGGTTGCGCGCGGGCGGCCGCCAGGAACTCCTTGACCGTCTTCACGCCCAGCGAAGGCGTGGTCACCAGGACGCTGGGTTGGGCAGCGAGCAATGTGATGGGCTCAAAATCCTTCAGCGTGTCATAAGGGAGCTTTTCGGCGACGAAGGCATTGGACAGATGCGAGGTCGAGTGCACCATCAGCGTGTAGCCGTCGGGCGCGGACTTGGCCACTGCACCGGCTCCGATCGCACCGGAAGCGCCAGCGCGATTGTCTATTACGAATCCCTGACCCGTGCTCTGGCTCAGTTCGCGCCCGATCAGCCGGGCGACGATGTCGTTGCTGCCCCCGGGCGGGAACGGGACAATGATCTTGACCGGCTTGTTCGGATAGGCCGACTGGGCAACTGCCTGCGCAGAAACCAGGCCGGCAGTCACGGCCAGGACAATGTGCAATGCTGCCAATAAGGGTTTTTTCATGGGGGTCTCCTCTGACTTCATGATTAAAGGGGCCTCGCCGTACCTGGACTTGCGTCGAAAAGCTATCGGCCAGCGAGCATACGGGTTTTCTTGGCTGCCTCGTCGAAAGCGGTTCGGCAGCTAATCTTCTGCCGTTGCCCCCGAAGCCTTTACCACTTCGGCCCAGGCAGCGACTTCTTCCTTGAGTTTTTTCGCGAATTCGTCCGGCGAATTGCCTATGGGGTCGGCGCCCTGGTCGATAAGGTGCTTCCTGATCTCCGGATCGTTGGCCGCCCGGACTACCAGGTCGCCAAGGCGATTTATGATCGGGCGTGGAGTGGCTGCGGGGGCCAGCACACCTTGCCAAACGTCTGACTCCATATTGAGGCCTGCTTCCCGCATGGTGGGTATGTCAGGCATCTGGTCGCTGCGACGCCGCCCCGTTTGGGCCAGGGCCCGGATCTTTCCGGCCTTGATGTAGCCTCCGACGATCTTGATGTTGGCAAAGTTGACCTGCACTTCGCCCGCTATCAGCGCAGTTAGCGCCGGATTGCCTCCCTTGTAGGGCACATGGGTGATGTTGACTTTGGCCAGGGTCTTGAATTGCTCGGCGGTCAAATGCTGGGTGGTTCCCGGTCCCCCGGAGGAGTAATTGAGTTTTCCAGGTTGGGAGCGAGCCAGGGCCAGCAGCTCACTGACGCTCCTGGCAGTTGTACTGGCATGAACGACCAGAACATGCGGGCTGCTGGCGAAGATGGACACTGCCGCAAAATCGCGCAGAGTGTCAAAATTGAGCTTCTTGTACAGCGACATGTTGATAGCCACCGCGCCCGTAGTGAGCAGAATCGTATAGCCATCCGGTGCGGCCCTGGCCACGGCTTCGTTGGCGATATTGGTGCCGGCACCAGGCCGGTTGTCAATGACTACGGTCTGTCCTGTGTATTGCGTCAGCTTGGGTCCCAGCAAACGGGCACTAAGATCAATGCCCCCTCCCGGAGGAAATCCGATCACCATGCGGATCGGTTTGCTCGGGAAATCCTGTGCAATGGCGGTGCCCGATACGGGCAGCAGGGGCGCAAAGCCCAAAGCGGCAACGATCAGGGAGCTTTTCATGCCATGGACTCCTCTTGCTTGTTTTGAGGCTCATACGGGCGCCCCAGTGGAGTGCCATTCAGGGTTGTCCTGACCATGTATCGAGGATGTCGCGTATCGAAATCGGCCGGAGCGAGGTGCATGGTGCAGCGGTTATCCCACATCACCAGATCATGCAGCTGCCAGTGATGGCGGAAAATGAACTCCTGCTTCACTGAATGAGCGAACAGGAATTCCAGGATCGCCCTGCTTTCCTCGGGCTTCATGCCATCTATGCCAGTGGTTACATGCGAACTCACGAACAGCGCTTTGCGCCCGCTCTCGGGATGCACCCGCACTACGGGATTCAACACCGGGGGGGCGAGCTTTAAACGCTCAGCCACATGGTTCGGATCCCGGATTGCATCCGTCTTGCCAGCACTTCGATCGTTGATGGCGAACAGTGGATCGATGAATTTCTTCATGGTTTCAGAAAGGGTGTCGTAGGCCATGTACATATTCGTGAAAAGGGTGTCGCCTCCCACTGGTGGAATTTCCATGCTGTACAGCAGCGATCCCATCGATGGTTTGAGCTTATAGGCTCCATCGGAGTGCCATACCCGGCCCGCGTTGCGGGTATCGGAGGGTTTTCCGTCGCTCCTTGGCTTGTTGGTGACAACGTAAAGTTCGGGATAATCACCATGGCGGTTGAACTTGTTCTGATGCAGTTCCAGCTCGCCGAAGTACCGGCTGAAGGCGATATGCCGCTCATGGGTAATTTCTCGCCCCCGAAATACCAGGACGAGGTTCTCAAGCCACGCAGCCCGGATGGCCCGGATCGTCTCGTCATCCAGCGGCTTCGTAATATCCACGTCGAGCACCTCTGCCCCCAGTGCATATGCGAGTTTCCTCACCTTCATGTCGCCTCCTTGAATGCTTACTTGACCCATCAAACTGGCGTCAGGATGTCAGAATAATCTTGATGTCAAAGGGGCCTGGCCCCTTTTCAATGCTTTTCAATGCCGGCGCTCCAGCACATCGAGCAGCTTGAGAAGAGTGTTGGTTTCCTCGATGTTGGTTTCCTCGAGCTCGGACATGATCTTCTCGGCCACTTCCTGGTCGCGCGCTTTGCGCTGGATTGCCTCAGATAGAGGATTCTTAGCCACATATCCACCTTTGCGTGATGTCGCCCTGGATTTATTCGTCTTGGATTTTGGAGCTGTCATTGACACTCTCATGTGTTGGTTTTTCTGGCTTCCCGACCTGGCTCGAACCGGGGATCTGCTCCCGGGACTTCATGGCCCAAGCGGCAAGTCGCGTCTGAAGGCATGCGTGGAATCGGATTCCTCCGCCCTACCCTGATTCCTTGAAGATCACTTTGTCATCCCGCTCCTCGACTGCAAGCGCGATCAGACTGTCGCCAATGCACGGCCCGCTCACACATTTCCCGGAATCCGGGAGAAAAGTCGCGCCGTGAACCGGACACATCAAAAGCAGGCCTTCGCTTTCGAAAAAGCGGCCGATATCGGAGTGAAGGAAAGTGTTGGAGTGCGGACAGCGATTGACGAAGGCATGGACCTGTCCTTCAAAACGCACCACGAAAGCCGGCACCGTGGTGCCTGAATGTTCGGCGGCGAAGTGCACACCCAGTCCCGAATCCAGCAGTGCATCGCTGCCACAGATCACGCGTTCAGTTTCAGCCACTTCGACAATTCCTTTGTGCTGTCAACGCAAGCCTGACCGCTATCGCCAGCAACTCTGCAAGAAACCCTCACTCCATAGGTGTCGGGGGTCAAGGTCGTAAAAGATGGAAAATATATATGATCACAATACTTCTATTCATTGTTATATATGTTAGCAACACTATCGAATATGATCAGAATATAAATTCTGACTATCCCTCTGAATTAAAGGGGCCAGGCCCCTTTAATTCCTCCAGTTGGCCCATGATGCGATCGTCGTTGAACAAGTGCACGCTACCGTCCCTTAAAAACTGGCGTTCGCTTTTCAACGAATGCCAGAGCGCTTTCTCGAAAATCCTCTGACAAGTGTAAGCCTCGAGGACGGATACCATAAGCCTTGACTTCGAGCTCACCCTGTAAAGAAATTACGCATGTTTTGATGACGAGACAGATTGTTGTTTGACAGCATACTTCTAATATCGAAGCACCGCCCTTTGTCGATGAAACGACGGGTCCGCTAGTTGTGCCACCATGTGCAATAACCTGTAGCATTCACCTTGCTGGTTTTGCATTGCAACATGAACTTTGCGTAGGGTTAGACCGCAATCTCGACCGGCGGTTGAACTGGCAGCTCGCATAACAAGAAACGTTTTAATCCAGTTTGCGAAGGGGGAAGGAATGAATAGCGTTGCCGCCAATGCATTGTTTTCGGCACTCATGCTCTTTACTGGATCGGCCATAGGCCAAACGTATCCCGCTAAGGTGGTCAAGGTACTCGTTGGCTTTCCGCCTTGTTTGCGCTGAATGAATCTTGACCCAGGCTGCCGATTGGCGGTTGACCCAGGACTGGTTGCTACTTTTTGAATCAGCAGCTGTGGATAAGTGTAACAAATAGTCTGGTTTTAAGTTCTCCTCCTCTGTCGTGCTGCGAATCAGAATG
>CAXNIK010000291.1:0-4806 GCA_964202115.1 Burkholderiales bacterium | reverse complement strand
TTGCCGCCCGTGCGGTAGGCAGTCAGGTGGTGGGCCTCGTCGAACACCACCAGGTCCCAGCGCGGTGCATCGAGCAGACGTTTGATGCGCGCAGGGCGCTTCAGGGTGTCGATGCTGGCGATCAGCCGGTCGTGCTTGGCAAAGGCGTTGGTCTTGCGGTCAGTGATGTCGCCCTCCGAGCCGAACACCTCGAACTCGAGGTTGAACACTTCGTTCAGCTCGCGGTGCCAGTTGTTCACCAGCCCGGCCGGCACCACCATCAGCGCACGCTTGAGTTCGCCACGGCTGGCCAGCTCCCGCAGGATGAGCGCGGTTTCGATGGTCTTGCCCAGCCCCACCTCGTCGGCGATGAGGTAGCGCCGAGGTGACGCGGTGGCGATGCGGTGGGTAAGCACCACCTGATGCGGGAGCAGATCGATCTTGGCGGACGTTAGCGCCGACGCGCTTTCCATTACCGGCAGCGCATGGGCCTCATAGGACAGCCACGCCTTGCGCGCCCGATCCGTGCCACCGTCCACCGCACGCAGGATGCGCTCTGTGCGCGACAGCTCACGACGGATCGAAGCAACCGGTACGCGGCGCTCGCTAACGCCGAAGAATGCACGTAGATAACCATCGCGGGCAGCGTCAAGAACAACCCCCTGGCCGTACTCGTGGTGGGTAATCCGCTCGCCGGGGGAGAAGGCTTCCTCAACCACCATCAGGACAGCCTCGGGTGGTGCAGGCCAATCCAGCCCGGGCCATCCGGGTCGCTGTTGGTGCAATCGGGGTCGATGATGCGGCCGACATCGGCCTCAGCGCCCGCCCACAGAATGCGCCCGAGTTCGAGGCGCTGATTGCTGTTCGGGGCCGAGCACACCCACGAATAGGCTTCGGTGGCGCGGTTCATCTTTACCCGGTTCTTGCCGGTGGGCAGCCAGAACACCAGGGCGGCCTCCAGACTGTACTCATCCTGGAAGGCGAGTACCGCTGGCAGCAAGTCGGACTTCATCCACGCTTCGCCCTCGATCGGGGCTATCAGATCGACGCAGCCCTCCAGCCCCGCCACCACCAGCGTATTGCCGTCGTTGCAGGGCAGATCGTCGGGCCAGTGGCCGACCATCGCGAAAAACTGGCGAATGGAGACGACGTTCTGCGGTTGCGCCAGAAGTGACAGAGCCCCATCACCCCACAGCAGGCTCACACCACGACGTTTCCAGACATCTCCCTGCAGAATCTTCATGGCTACGCCTCGTCGAAGAACAGTGCCATCTGCTGCACCTGCGCCTGATGCGAGGCGGCCCAGTTGTTGTAGATGGAAAGCGCGCGGGAAGCCGCATTACGCGTCTGCTGCGTCGCGCCGCGCCTGCCCAGCCATTCCAACAGCGCTTTCAGCGCTGCGTGCGGTTTGAAGTTGTCGTTCTTCAATGTGTCCGCCGCATTGATGCCGCTGCCGTCGAAGCAGGCGCCAATCAACACCAGTGCCTGGTCTAGGTCGGATGTGAGCTTGCGCTTGTGCTTGCCCTGCCAATCGCGGGCGAAGTCGAGCGGATCAACCAGCGTGAACACCTTGTTCTTCTCCGAGCACCAGCCGCGTTGCACAAATTCATCCGGCGTGGTGATCGAGCCTCGAAGAAACTTCTGCAGCTGGTCGCGGGCGATTTCCGTCTTGCTGTCAAAGGTGCGCAGGAACTGCCGTGACATCGGCTCGGCATTGACCGGCGGCACTTCCTTGCCTTTGTCGGCATCCTCATCGATCAACTGGTTGATACCCACCAGCGCATCCTTGACGGAGATGGCACGCCCCTCATCCACATAGACCTTGCCGTAGTGGCGGGAGAAGTATTCCAGCGCCTTACCACGGCGGATCACCTGGAGGTCGGCGGCCGGCAGACCTTCCTTGGCGTGGTTTTCCAGCATGGCCTGCAGTTGCCGCACATCGCCCATGACCTCACGGCGCATCCGGCCCCAGCTCACCGGCTTGGGCTCTTCGGTGCGCTTGCGGCAGACGTGGATGATGTCGTACTCGATGGTCTTGGAGCCGAACTCGCCTTCGCCCTTGGTTTCGTCAGAGCGGATTGGATAGGTCGCTTCGAGGTAGTACCCGGCGTCGAACAGCGATTCCAGCACCGCTACCCAAGGCTCGTCCTCGCTGTGGTGGAAAGTGAAGGCCAGGATGCCGCTGGGTTTCAAGAGGCGATGCGCCTCGCGCCAGCACTGCGTGAGGAGGCGCTGGTAGAAGCCATCCGGGTCTTCCGGCTCACGGGCGCGGTTGGCTACGGCCTCAAGAGACTTGGGCGTGTATTCGGCCCGGAAGTAATCGGGGTACTTATCCTTCAGCGCAAGGCGCAGCCAGACGTAGAAGAAGTCGGCCAGCTCCGAGTAGTGCAGCAGGCCACCGAACGGTGGGTCGGTGATTACCAAATCGAGGCTGGTACTTTCAAGCTGCGCTAGATCGGTGGACGAGCCCTGGTACACAGCCACATCCAGCACTGGATCGCCGGGGAAAACCTTTTCGCTCTTGCCGCTCAACTGCTCGGCCAATACGGGATCGCGGCGTTTCAACGCCTCGATGCTCACCGCTTCCCAAGGCTGAATCGCCCAATCTCGGCCTTCAAGGATGCCCTCGGAACTGGATGCCCAGTTGCCGCGGCCCAGTGCGGGGAAAACGCAGTTCTCGACCACTGTTGATTTCGGGTGGTAGTTGTTGTTCGAGAACATGGGCTCGGGTGTATCACGCTGCGGATTCCAGAAACCAAACAAACTCTGGTTACGCAGATACTGCTGGAAGCCACCGAGTACATATTCGCGCACCTGCCAGTCGTAGTTCCCGACATTGACGATGGCCTTGAGCAGTTGCGCGTGCACTAGCAATTGGCGCGGGTTGAACATCGTCCACCAGTGGGTGAAGCCGTGGTTCGGCACGCCGCCTTGCAGGTGGTGTGTCATGAAACCGTAGGGAAGCTCGGAGCGTGGCCAGTAGTCCTTCAGGTCGGCATCCTTGCGCCCTTCCCATTCACTGAATGCAGAGTCGTATTGCCGAGCATGTGGCAAGTCATAGGCCGCAAAAAAGCGCCCGCTGTAGGGCTTCCCGGCTGCATCGCGCTTCGGCGCGTAGCCCTGAACCGCGTACGCCGCCATCGGCCCGGTTTTGCCCGTGGCCTTGATGGTCGTCAACACATCCTGCACCGTGCCGCAGGCTGAGCAGGCGTAGTTCGACTTCTTCGGTACCGTGCCCTTTTCAGGCGCGAAAGTGATGTTCGTTTCCGGGCAGGTCACTTGGTCCGGCAACGACCCGCGCACCTCCAGCAAGCGAATTTTCGAGGCGCGTGCCTGATCCCAGCGTGTGGTCGCGGCCACGTCGTCCTGCGCCGAACCGCCGTAGGGCTGACTATTCGCATCCTGCTTGGGAGAACCGGCCAGCCATTGCGGATGCACGAGCAGGCTCAATTCGACCTTCTTGTTCTTGCCCTTGCCGAGGTTGACCATCGCCGTATGGCCGCAATGCGGGCAGATCACGCCTTTCCTGCGGTCGAGCGCGGAGAATGGGGACTCGGAAGGCGCTACATACAGTGGCGCATCCGGGGCCATCCGCGCGGCGTCCTCCTCAACATGGAACTCGCCGCCGCATTTGCCGCAGGAGTGTTCCCAGTGTTTGACGCTGATTGTTTTGACCGCCATCACCGGGCTGGTCATGATCGGCGTGCGGTGGCCGCAGCCCGTTACCTGACAGGGGCCGTGCTTGGCCCAAAAGGTGTAGATGATCTCCGGGCCTTCGTAGCGGTAGTCCTTACGCTCGTCGCGCGGGATGGTCAGCGGGTCGAAATCGGCGGGCATCACCTTCTTGGTTGGCAGGTGCGTCCACGTTCCTTTTTCACCCTCCGGTCCGTCGCAGTAGTAGTACGGCATGATCTGCGGCTTGACCTCGGCCTCGATGTCGGCGAGCAACTTCTTCACCTCATCCAGATCGACGTTGGCCAGTTCCTGCTTGACCACAAACCATGCGACCGGATTGAGGTCGTTGCCGACCATCTGCATGCCGAGACGTGAGCCTTCCACCAGCGTGGTGCCGCCGCCCATAAAGATGTCGGCCACCTTCAAATGCTTGAACGCACCTTTCTTCTGGTGGTTGGCGTAGTAGTTGTCCCACACCAGCTTGGCGGCATGTGATTTGTCCTCGGGCGCTTTGGTGGCCGCTGCGATCAACATCGAGCGGAACACGCTGGAGCGACGGCGTGCCCACCACTTCGACATCTGATAGATCGGCTTGCCCGCGTTGCCTTCGATGATCGCCACCTGATTGACCGGCAGGATCGGGAAATCGACCTCCAGGCAGGTCTTGGGGCGGTTCGGGTCGTTGAAGTCGACGGTTTCCATTGCGACCGTCTTGCCGGCGCCTACGGCTTTAGCAACTTCTTGTGCGAGCAGTTCTTTTCTTGTTGCCATACCGGGCGATCCTTATTTCGTGAGTTCGACGAAGGGCGAAAGCACCTCGAGCAGTGAGAGTCCGCCGTGGGTCAGCGTCGGGTAGCCGCCCTGGCTCTTCCATTTCCACCGACCAAGGGCCAGCAGGTGAGCGCCATGTGGGCTGTTGATCTGAAGCGCCACGGGCGGCACAAAGGGCCCTGTGTCGCCGGCTCCTGCGGTGCTGCGTCCGCTGGAGAAGGTCTTCTTTAGGAACTGGCCTACTTCGCCATCCGCATCCGGGAAGTAGCCGGTGGCGGCGTAGCCATGGTCCGAGGTGATGACCAGCCGACGGCCGGTGGCCATGCGCTCGACGAAGGCCCAGAAGTCGTCACTGCCAAGTTGATCGGCGACGTCTCGGGT
>CAXNIK010000290.1:0-4812 GCA_964202115.1 Burkholderiales bacterium | reverse complement strand
CCTGATGAGCAGTTGCGCGGAGACGGACCACGCGGCATGCCTGCCGCAGGTGCGCAGAAACGAAAAAGGCGAACCACGGTTCGCCCGGAAACCCAGATTGCAATAAGGCATTTGGCGGAGTGGACGGGACTCGAACCCGCGACCCCCGGCGTGACAGGCCGGTATTCTAACCAACTGAACTACCACTCCACAGCACTGGCTCTTGCTTCAATGGCACCACAGCAACAGGCGCCTGGTGGGTGCTGAGAGGCTCGAACTCCCGACATTCGCCTTGTAAGGGCGACGCTCTACCAACTGAGCTAAGCACCCCTTCAAAAAACCAGCCCGGCCGAGCAATATCCGACCGGGCGGTTCGTGAAGGGTCGCTAGTTTACTGCATCCTTGAGTGCTTTGCCAGCACGAAACTTGGGGACTTTTGCGGCCTTGATCTTGATTGCATCCCCGGTGCGCGGATTGCGCCCGCTGCGGGCGGCGCGCTTGCCCACGTAGAAGGTTCCGAATCCGACCAGGGTAACCATGCCCCCCTTTTTAAGCGTGGTCTTGATCGCTGCAACGGTTGCTTCAATGGCACGGCCGGCAGCGGCTTTGGAGATGTCAGCCGAACGCGCAACCTGATCGATGATGTCGATTTTATTCACTTATGTACCCCCTTAATTGCACTGGATCCAGGCAGATTGAACGCGGCGACCGAAGGATTTTTGGAAGTGATGAGTTGATGGTTCGGACAGGTTCGGTCGAATTGCCACGGAAAGAATTCCGTGGGTGATTTATAGCAATCGCCAAAGCGCCGTGTCAAGAGCGCAGTACCGATAAGCATGCAAATTGCGCGTGTTGTGGCAGGCGTGTCTCGCACCGGCCCGCGTTTCCATGGGCCGGTGCGAGCTGCGTCTCAATGCGTGACGATCGTTTCGGGCGACTTGTCGTCGCTGACCGGAGGCGCGGGCTTGACATCGGCCGCCTTGATCGGATCGGGCTGGCGCTCCAGCGCGCGTTCCAATACCTGATCGATCCATTTCACCGGAACAATCTCCAGTTTGTTCTTCACGTTATCCGGTATCTCCGCGAGATCCTTGACGTTCTCTTCCGGGATCAGCACGATCTTGATTTCTCCGCGGTGCGCAGCCAGCAGCTTTTCCTTGAGGCCGCCTATGGGCAGCACCTCGCCGCGCAGGGTGATCTCGCCGGTCATGGCCACATCCGCCCTGACCGGAATGCCGGTGAACGCGGACACCATGGCTGTAGTCATCCCAATGCCGGCGCTGGGGCCGTCCTTGGGCGTCGCGCCTTCGGGCAAATGGATATGGATGTCCGTCTTGTCAAACTGATCCGCCGGAATGCCGAGGCGATCTGAACGGCTGCGCACCACGGTCAGCGCGGCGGCGATGGATTCCTGCATCACCTCGCCCAGCTTTCCGGTACGCTGCACCTTGCCCTTGCCGGGCATGGTCGCCACCTCGATGGTCAGCAATTCGCCGCCCACTTCGGTCCAGGCCAGACCCGTGACCTGGCCCACCTGGTTCTGCTTCTCGGCCATGCCGAAGAAGAATTTGCGCACGCCCAGGAACTTGTCCAGGTTCTTCGGAGTGACCGACATGCGCTTGTCGCGCCCCTTGGTCATGATGGTCTTCACCACCTTGCGCGCGATCTTGGACAGGTCGCGCTCAAGGGAACGTACGCCGGCCTCGCGGGTGTAGTAGCGGATGATGTCGCGTATCGAGCTTTCGCTGACCTGCAGCTCTTCCTTCTTCAGGCCGTTGTTCTTCATCTGCTTGGGCAGCAGATAGCGTTGCGCGATGTTGACCTTCTCGTCCTCGGTGTAACCGGACAGGCGTATCACTTCCATGCGGTCAAGCAGCGCCGGCGGAATGTTCAGCGTGTTGGAGGTGGCCACGAACATCACTTCGGACAGGTCGTATTCCACCTCGATGTAGTGATCGACGAAGGTATGGTTCTGTTCCGGGTCCAGCACCTCCAGCAGCGCCGAGGACGGGTCGCCACGGAAATCCATGCCCATCTTGTCCACTTCATCCAGGAGGAACAAGGGATTCTTGACGCCCACCTTGCTCATGTTCTGCAGCAGCTTGCCGGGCATGGAGCCGATGTAGGTGCGGCGATGGCCGCGAATCTCGGCCTCGTCGCGCACGCCGCCCAGGGACATACGGATGAACTTGCGGTTGGTCGCCTTGGCGATGGACTGGCCAAGCGAGGTCTTGCCCACGCCGGGCGGACCGACCAGGCACAGTATCGGCGCCTTCATCTTGTCCACGCGGCTTTGCACGGCGAGGTACTCAAGGATGCGTTCCTTGACCTTCTCCAGGCCGTAGTGATCGGCGTCAAGTATCTTTTCAGCCGCGGCGATATCCTTGGAAATCTTGCTCTTTTTCCTCCAGGGCAGATTCACCAGCGTCTCGATGTAATTGCGCACCACCGTGGCTTCGGCCGACATGGGTGACATCAGGCGCAGCTTTTTCAGCTCGCCCTCGGCTTTCTTCTTCGCTTCCTTGGGCATGCGAGCGGCCTTCACGCGCTTGTCCATTTCCTCCAGATCGGCGCCGTCCTCGCCCTCGCCCAGTTCCTTCTGGATGGCCTTGACCTGCTCGTTCAGGTAGTACTCGCGCTGGCTCTTCTCCATCTGGCGCTTGACCCGGCCGCGGATGCGCTTTTCCACCTGGAGGATGTCGATCTCGGTCTCCAGTTGCGACAGCAGGTGCTCCAGGCGCTGCTTGACGTCGAACATCTCCAGCACTTCCTGCTTCTGCTCCAGCTTGAGCGGCAGGTGCGCGGCGATGGTGTCGGCCAGGCGTCCGGCCTCCTCTATGCCCGCAAGCGAGGTGAGGATTTCCGGAGGAATCTTCTTGTTGAGCTTCACATACTGGTCGAACTGCGCGATCAGCGCGCGGCGCATGGCCTCAACCTCGGTGTTGTCGCTGGCATCGGGCGCGACCGGCGTGGCGTTCGACACGTAATGGGTTCTGGCGTCCTCGACACCTTCGATGCGCGCGCGCTGCGAACCTTCGACCAGCACCTTGACCGTGCCATCGGGCAGCTTGAGCATCTGCAGGATGTTGGAGATGCAGCCTATCTTGTACAGATCATCGTCGGAGGGCTCGTCCTTGGCAGCCGACTTCTGCGCCACCAGCAGGATGGATTTGCCCGCCTCCATGGCGATTTCCATGGCCTTGATGGATTTGGGCCTCCCGACGAACAAAGGGATGACCATGTGTGGGAACACCACCACGTCCCGCAAGGGCAGCAGCGGGAGTTGGATCGATTCCGGTGTATTTCCGTCCGGTGTATTTCCGTTTTCGCTGGACATGGCGTTCCTATATAAAAACTACTTGACCAATATTGAGGCGCACAGGGAAAAAATCAACACATTTGAGCTTTCGCGGCAGACATATGCCGCGATCATAGGATCGTGGTGCTTGACCCGTTGCCACGGGTCAGCGCCCGGCATCAGGCCGAACCCGCCACTTTCGGCTGCTCCGCGTAGATCAGCAGCGGCTTGCCTTCACCGAGCATGGTTGCCTCATCGACCACGACCTTGCTGACGTTTTCCATGGTCGGCAGGTCGAACATGATCTCGAGCAACACCTGTTCCAGTATCGAGCGCAATCCGCGCGCCCCGGTCTTGCGCGCCAGGGCCTTGGTGGCGATTGAGCTCAGGCCGCTGGGCCTGACTTCCAGGTCCACGCCCTCCATCGCGAACAGCTTCTGGTACTGCTTGATCAGGGCGTTCTTGGGCTCGGTAAGTATCTGAATCAGCGCCTTCTCATCCAGTTCCTCCAGCGTCGCCACCACCGGCAAACGCCCGACGAACTCGGGTATGAGGCCGTACTTGATCAGATCTTCAGGTTCCACGGTGCGAAGAATTTCGCCGATGTCCTTGGAATTCTTCAGGCTGCGCACATCCGCGCCAAATCCTATGCCGCTCTTCTCGGAGCGGTTGCGGATGATTTTTTCCAGGCCGTCGAAGGCGCCGCCGCAGATGAACAGGATGTTGGTGGTGTCGACCTGCACGAAGTCCTGGTTGGGGTGCTTCCTGCCACCCTGGGGCGGCACCGAGGCAATGGTGCCCTCGATCAGCTTGAGCAGCGCCTGCTGCACGCCCTCACCGGAAACATCCCTGGTGATGGAGGGGTTGTCCGACTTGCGCGAGATCTTGTCGATCTCGTCGATATAGACGATGCCGCGCTTGGCCTTGTCCACGTCGTAGTCGCAGTTCTGCAACAGCTTCTGGATGATGTTCTCGACATCCTCGCCAACATAGCCCGCTTCGGTCAGCGTCGTTGCATCGGCGATCACAAAGGGCACGTTCAGCAGTCGTGCCAGCGTCTGCGCCAGCAGGGTCTTGCCCGAGCCGGTTGGTCCCACCAGCAGGATGTTGGACTTGGCCAGTTCCACCTCGTCCGTCTTGGACAGGTGCTTCAGCCGCTTGTAGTGGTTGTACACCGCCACCGACAGGATCTTCTTCGCCTGCTCCTGGCCGATCACATACTCGTCCAGGATCTGGCAGATTTCCTTGGGCGTGGGCAGATCCGACTTGGCCGGCTTGCCGCCCTTGTCGGTGGTGCTCTCCTCGCGAATGATGTCGTTGCACAGTTCTATGCATTCGTCGCAGATGAACACCGAGGGGCCGGCGATGAGCTTGCGCACCTCGTGTTGGCTCTTGCCGCAAAAAGAGCAGTAAAGCAGCTTCTCGCCGAGCGTTTTTTCCGTCATTCCGCCGTCTCCGCTCCATTCACTAAGTTCACAGTGACAGTACCCATGGAAATTATGCCGCAACCTCGCTGCGCGCGGTCAGTACCTTGT
>CAXNIK010000289.1:0-4830 GCA_964202115.1 Burkholderiales bacterium | reverse complement strand
CTATAACAGTGTTGTAGCCCTGCGGGAGCCCTTCGATGAAGTCGTGCATTTCCGCCAGCCGGCAGGCCTGGACGACGTCGGCAAAGCCGGCGTGGGGGCTGGCAGCAATGAGGTTTTCGTACAAGGTACCGGAGAAGAGCCGGGTCTCCTGGGGCACCACGCCATAGTGCAGGCGCAGTTCGTTGGCCGAGAAATGACGGATGTCCCGCCCATCAATGAGTATGCGCCCCCCGGTGGGCTGGTACAGACCGAGCAGCAGCCTTGCCAGAGTGCTCTTGCCGCAACCGGAAGGCCCGGTCAGCAAAGTCAGCTTGCGAGGTTCCAGGACCAGGTCGAGATCTTCATAAAGAGGAGGACCGCTATCGCTGTAGCGGAACTGCAGCTTCTGCACCTCCACCCGGCCCTCTCCTTCGCCGGTCCTCGACGGCTGCAGGGCCTGGGGTTCACCGGGCGCATCCATGATGTCGCCCAGGCGCTTCACCGCGATACTGGCCTGCTGAAACTCCTGCCACAGGCTGGCCAGCCTGAGCATGGGCTGGGACATGCGGCTCGCAAACATCTGGAAGGCAACCAGCATGCCTACGGTAAAGCCGTCATTGCGCATGACCAGCAGGGCGCCCGCGCATAGCACCGACAGGGTCATGGTCTGCTCCAGTGCATGGACGATGGTGTTGAAGCTGTTGGACAGCTGGCGCGTTCCGAATCCGGCAGAAAGATAGTCGGCCAGGTACTCGTCGTAGCGCGCCTTCAACCGCGGTTCCATCTGCAGGGCTTTCACGGTTTCCATGCCGGACACGTACTCGGTAAGGAAGGCCTGGTTTCTCGCCCCGAGCAGGAACTGCCGATTGAGCCTTGTGCGCAGCAACGGTGTCACGACAATGCTGGCAACCGCGATGAGCGCCAGAATGGACACGGCAATCAGCGACAATTGCCAGCTGTACCAGAACATGGCTGCCAAAAAAACCGCCAGAAACGGCAGATCCAGCAGCAGGGACACCGCCGCTCCGGCAATGAACTCCCGTATCGTCTCCACCGCGTGCAGCCTGGCCACCAGCGTGCCGGTGGAGCGCTTTTCGAAATACGGCAGGGACAGGCTGAGCAAATGACGGAACACCTGGCTGCCCAGCACTGCATCGACTCGGTTGCCGGTGTGGATGATGAGATATTGCCGCAACCAGCCCATGCCGGAGGCAAACAACATGAACACCACCAGCGCAACGGCAATCACAGCCAGCGTGTTGTGCGTCTGGTGGATAACGACCTTGTCGATGATGGTCTGGGTGAACAGTGGTGTGGCCAGGCCGATGAGTTGCATGGTCAGCGAGGCAGCCAGCACATTGGCCCACACGCTCTTGTGCTTCATCAGTTCACGCGCGACCTGGCGAAAGCCGAAGGCCTCCACACCTGCCCCGGCCACTGCTTCGGCCGGCTCGCCGGTCCTGGCCTCAAATGCAACCAGGTAACAATTTGCCTCGAACAATTCCGCGGCATTGTGCAGGGCAACCGACTGCGGTCGGGAACTTCCAGCCTCGAAATACAGCAGGCGTTCATCGTCCCCGCGCATGATCAGCGCCATGCGTACCACCGGTGCCGTTCCATTCCCGCCTGAAGCAGCAATCTCAGTCCCCCTGAGGAATGCAATGCAGGGAGAAGGAAGCTTCTTGAGCAGACGCGCATCCAATCTCGCGCTTCCAAGGCGAAACCCCAGCCCCTTGGCCGCTTCAAACAGGCTTGCTTCGGAGTAAGGCGGAGGAAAATTCTGCCTAACATAGATTATTCTGGACTTCTCTGGACGCATGTATCGCCATTTCTATAGAGTAGAAACGGCATGTTGTGTCTTGACACGTCCAGAATCGACTCGCACAATCCTTGAATTGATTGCGGGTGACTTTGGGGGTAAAAATGGCGAGGGAAATGAACCGGCTTTCGGTGAAATCGGTAGAGCATCAAAAAAAACCTGGCCGCCATCCAGACGGTCAAGGCTTGTATTTGCAGGTCAGTGCAAGCGGGTCGAAGTCTTGGTTGTTCAGATTCCAAATCAGCGGGGTGACTGTCTCTGCAGGCAAGGTGCCGGCCAGCGTTTCTTGCGTCCCTTTCCTGTCCTCGGACGTTGATCGGGCAAATATCTTGTCGCCGTCCTTGTCCATCGATTCGCAGAAGGTGGTAGCGGTAATTTTCCCTTCGATGTTGCTTTGCACCCCCAGGCAGTGGAACGTATTCCCATCCCCAAAGCCGCCAGGCAGGTTGCTGCGGTTGGTCCCAGTATGTTCGAAAGTACTGGCAACATAGCCCTTGGAGAATTCGAGCCGGTTGAAGGTACCCGCCGCGCAACTGGTCAGGTCGTAATTGCCTTCTTTCGGAAGGTCCGCCGCGCCTGCGGCACCGAATCCCAGCACCGCAAACATCACTGCGCTCATTGCTGCCCGCTTCGTGGTTTTCATGATTTTCTCCCGGTTGGATTGATTTGATACGCGTTCAGGCTACGCGTGGTGCAGCCGGGAGGCAGCGCCTTCCTGCACTGGAATTCTGTGAGAAATTACCATTTGGACCTGAACGGCCATCATGGCATGGTCGAGCGAAGGGCACGGTCCGGCCATGCCGGGGTAGACAGTGGACACTCCGCGCCGGACTACCCGTGCGCCGGCTCAACAAGACGGGGGCTGCCGCGCTTGACCGCAACACCCGGCCTACTTAAGCTCGCTGACAGTCAGCGCAGCAGTGCCGATAACAAAACGCCCGGGCACCACCGCTGCCCAACAAGGAGATCAGCTTGAAAGAATTCATTCCCGCATTCGCGACGGCTTTGTTATTGGCCGCCCCGTCGCTGCAGGCGCAAACCGCCAAGCCCGCCGCCCCCTACTCCACCCAGCCGCTACGCTTCATCGTGCCCTATGCACCCGGCGGCCCAACAGACACCGTCGCCCGTTCCGTCGGCGAACCGCTCTCCGTGCGCCTGGGCGTGCCGGTCGTGGTCGAAAACCGCGCTGGCGCTTCGGGCACGGTCGGTGGCGACGCGGTGGCCAAGTCGGCGCCGGACGGACGCACGCTGCTGCTGTGCTCAAGCAGCACATTCACCTCCACGCCCATCCTGATGCCGGAGGCACCTTACGACGGACGCACCGCGTTCGCCCTGGTGACCACGCTGGTATCCGTGCCCTATCTGCTGCTGGTTCATCCGAGCGGCCCGGCCACGGTCAGGGAGTTCATCGCTCTCGCAAAAGCCAAGCCCGGCAGCCTGAATTACGGCTCCGCAGGACACGGCAGCACCTCGCATCTGGTGGGTGCGCTGCTCGGTTCCGCAGCCGGCATCGACATCACGCACATTCCCTACAAGGGCAGCTCGCAGGCCGCGGCCGATCTGATGGGGGGCCAGTTGCAGTTCATTTTCGAAGCAGTGGCTGGCGGCATGCAGTACGTCAAGGGCGGCAAGCTCAGGCCCCTGGCCATCACCTCTGAGAAGCGCCTGTCGGCACTGCCGGACCTGACCACCGTTGCCGAGTCTGGCCTGCCCGGCTTCGAGGCCACCGTGACGCACGGGGTCTGCCTCACCTCGAAGACACCGCCCGCGCTGGTCAACCAGCTCAATCAGGAGATCGTTGCCACGCTCAAGCTGCCCGCCGTGCGGGAACGCCTCGCCGGCATAGGCGCCGAAGTCGTCGGCGACACGCCTCAGCAAGCCCAGGCGTCGGTACGCCTGGAGATCATTCGCTGGGAAAAAGTCGTGAAGGAAGTCGCGGCGAAGGGACAGTAATCACGCAAGGGCCGGCGCCATGGGCGCCGGCTGGGGCTCAGTTCTTGAAGACGAAACGCCGCTCAGGTGGCGTGCCTGCCTGGTAGTGGGTGCGTGTCAGGGGTGGCACCTCCACCTTGCCGCAGGTTTTCTGCACCCGATACACCTCGATGGGCGGCTTCCAGTCGGACTTCAGTTCGCAGCTCACCTCGGCGCAACTGATGCCTTTCAGCCAGGTGCATACCTTCATCGCCGAGCCGTCGGCCCTGCTGAGCTCGGTCAGGTAGGGTGCTTTGGCATAGAAGGGCAGATTGCCGCCCTTCTCCGCTTCCACGTCCTGAAGCACGGTGTAGAAGGTGCCATTGACTTCCAGCAGCCCGAGAACCGTTTCCATGAATACCGACAGCTCATCGGTGTAGGAGAACCCGCCCAGCATGTCGGTGATGACCTGGAAGCGCCCCAGCTCCGCGATCGAATAATCGCGCAGGGGCTTCTCGAAGATGTACTTGAGCTTGTTGCCGCCCACCTTCATCGCCGTCTGGTGCCAGACCGGCGTCCGGCGATCCTCGATGGACATGGCCACCGCCTGCGCCTTGCCGCTCTGGCGCGGCTGCCCTTTCAGGAAATCCGCTTTGTAGTCCGGATTGAAATAATCCAGTATGGCCTGGCCCCTGCCGGCCCCTATGTCCAGCCAGCGCTCATTCGGGCCCATAGTGGAAAGTCTACTGCCGAAATCGGGCGGAAAGGTCTCGGCGTAATTGAGCAGGCCCCGGTCGATGACATAGCCCTCGGGCCTTTTCTCGCCCCTGGCGTCGAAGATGGCCTGCTGCCTGGCACGTTCCTCCCTGAAGCGGTCGGACTCGGCGCCAATAACCAGGCCCGCACACAAGGCCTGCGCCGACAGAACGAGCGCTCCTGTTGCCATCCATTTCATGTTCGTACTCCCTCCCCTTGTACCGGCTCGGATTGTCTGGACACGGTTTTGCAACTCAGGCGGCCTTTGGAATGGCATAAGCCTGACGAGCTTCAAGGGGTGACATGAAGCCCAGTTTTTCGAGACGCCAATGGCGATTGTAGCGATTCTTGAATTCGGTGACCGC
>CAXNIK010000288.1:0-4833 GCA_964202115.1 Burkholderiales bacterium | reverse complement strand
GCGCCGTTCCGGCCGCGCGCAATTGCTTCAGTGCCTCATCGTGCTCGGACAGCGAGGCTTGCAGGCGCTGCAGTTCGGCCTGAGCGGCAGTGACGCTCTCGGTCAGTCCGCCGGCTTCGGCCTGCAGTGCTTCGATCTCGCGCTGACGGGCCAGAATGCCTGAATCGGCCGGGTCGGGAGCATGGAACACCACGGCATAGCGGCCGAACTGATGCCCGTCCCGGGTCACCAGCAGGGCATTGCCAGGCAAGGCCTGTCGGGTCAGAGTGCCCGGAATGCCTTCCACCGCATAGACATTGTGCAGCCAGGCGGCAAGCAGAGGCCGGATGGTCTCATCCAGCAGCGTCACATAATCCGCCAGCGGCTTCAGTCCCGGCTCGCCGGCCGCCGCCGCCGTGTCGCCGAAGGAAAATGGCGTCAGCGCGGTCAGCTTGGCGGGCGGAGGGGCTTCGAGCAACTTTTCCAGCAGACCGGGCTCGCTGATTTCAAGCGCATGCAGACGATCACGAAGCACCGATTCCACTGCGGCATCCCAGCCGGCTTCCACGCGCAGCTTCTGCCACAGCCGCGGCTTGGCGCCCAGTTGCCAGCGATCCAGCCAGTCATGGATCTGACCGTTCTCGTCCACCTGCGCCTGGATGCGTTGCAGCGTGTGCAAGCGTCCCTGCAGCGTCGATTGCTCCCGCTCCAGGGCCTGCAGCTTGTCCGAGGCGGTCTGGCGCTGGACTGCGAAGCCCCCGCGTGCCGATTCGACCTGCTCCAGCAGCGCACGCTGGCGAGCCAGTTCGGTCGATGACTGCTCCAGATCGCCGGTCAGCCGCTCGAACTCCTGGCCATCGGGCGCTATCAATTCGGCCTCTTCCGAGCGCAGCCGATCTTCGCGACCTGCGAGATTCAGCAGGATCCGGTCGGCATGGGCGATATGCGTCAGCTCCAGCTGGTGGGCTCGCTCGGCCTCCACCAGCCCCAGACGTTCGCCATCCAGGTTTGCCCGGGCCGCGCGCAATCCCTGTTCCGACTCGGGCATGCGCTGGTTCTCATCGGCCAGACGCTGCTGCGCGCGGGCAACGCGTTCGCCGGTTTCTTCCAGCCGGTTCTGCCAGAGCGCAGCCGCCTCGCCCAGCTCGGTGCGCTGACGCTGGCCGTTCTCCATCTGCATGCGCAACTGCCCGGTTTGCGCCTCCAGCCGCTGCCGGGTCTCGGCAACGAAGCGAATTTCGGTTTCCAGACGCGCGACTTCGGAATTGGCGCTGTACAACTCGCCCTGCGCCGCGGACAGCGCATCGCCGGAGGCATAGTGTTCCTCGCGCGCGCGCTCCAGTTCCGCCTCGATCTCGCGCAGGCGCGCGGTCTCGGCCTCCAGTTCGGTGACCAGTTTCTCGATTTCGCGGTGATGGCGCTGTTCCTCGGCCTCCGCTTCCTGGCGTCGCAGCACCCACAGCAGATTCTGCTTGTGCGAGCGATCCGCGGACAGCTCGTTGAAACGCCTTGCCACCTCGGCCTGGCGTTCCAGCTTTTCGATCTGCGTGCCCAGTTCCTGGCGTATGTCGCCGACACGGGAGAGGTTGTCGCGGGTGTCGGCGAGGCGATTTTCGGTCTCGCGGCGGCGATCCTTGTATTTGGACACGCCGGCGGCCTCTTCCAGGAACACCCGCAGTTCCTCCGGTTTGGCCTCGATGATGCGCGAGATCATGCCCTGCTCGATGATGGCGTAGGCGCGCGGGCCCAGACCCGTGCCCATGAAGATGTCCTGGATGTCTCGCCGGCGGACATGGGTATTGTTGATGAAATAACCCGAATCGCCATCGCGATTGAGCACGCGCTTGACCGAGATCTCGGCGTATTGCGACCACTGCCCGGCGGCCTTGCCCAGGCTGTTGTCGAACATCAGCTCGACGCTGGCGCGCGCTACGGGCTTGCGCAGCGTCGAACCGTTGAAGATGACATCCTGCATGGAGTCGCCGCGCAGGGCCGAGGCACGCGATTCGCCCAGCACCCAGCGCACCGCGTCGATGATGTTGGACTTGCCGCAACCATTGGGGCCGACCACGCCGACCAGGTCGCCTGGGACATTGACGTGGGTGGGGTCGACAAAGGACTTGAATCCGGCCAGCTTGATTTGTGTAAGGCGCACAGGGACGTTTCTGAAAAAATTGAAATCCGGCGCTGTGCCGGGACTGAATGTTCAAACCATCGGCAAACCATCGCTATTGTTCTTCGAATGGCAGGCGGTTCCTCCGAAACATCGCTGGTCGACCGCCAAAACTGAGAAAATATAATACCATTTCCACTGCTCTCTCCGGCTGCTCCCCGGCCTTTCCGGACTGCGGAAAAGCCCTGTCTTCACCGTTTTTTCCTTGTGCTTCAATGCTCAGCAAACCAAACAGAAAACTGCCGACCTTTGCCAGCCCCAGCCCGGAGCGCGACTTCCTGATTCGCATGCAGATTCCGGAATTCACCTGCCTGTGCCCGATGACCGGACAGCCGGATTTCGCCACGCTGTACCTGGACTACGTGCCCGATCGCCGCTGCGTGGAGTTGAAAGGCCTGAAGCTGTATATCTGGTCCTTTCGCGACGAAGGCGCCTTTCACGAGGCGGTGACCAATCGCATCCTCGATGACCTGGTCGCGGCGGTGAAGCCGCGCTTCATGCGGCTCACGGCCAGGTTCTACGTGCGCGGCGGCATCTTCACCACGGTGGTGGCCGAGCATCGCAAGCGCGGCTGGAAGACCGATATCGAACTGCCCCTGGAGCCCGAGGCCGGGCAATCCAGCGTGGGTCCATGAGCAGACCGTGAGCAGACCATGAGGAAGGAGATTTGGAGCAAATTCCGCGCCTTTGGTCCCCGCTTCGCTTTTATCGTCGTTGGTCCCCGCTTCGCTTTTATAATTGCGCGCTTGCCGCATCTGCGGTCACTCATAGTCAGACAGCCAGGACAACTCGCGTGAATCCCGACCTCAATCGGCTCCAGCCCTATCCCTTTGAAAAACTCAAGGCGCTGTATGCCCCGGTGACCCCGGACCCGGCTTATTCGCTCATTCCCCTGTACATCGGCGAACCCAAGCACCCGACCCCGGATTTCGTCAAGCAGGCCCTGATCGAAAACCTGGCCGGCCTGGCGGGATATCCCCTGACCCTGGGCACGCCGGAATTGAGAAATGCCATTGCCGGCTGGCTGCAGCGCCGCTACAAGCTGCCGGCCATCAATGCCGAGACCCAGGTGCTGCCGGTGATGGGCACGCGCGAAGCCCTGTTCGCCATTGCCCAGGTGGTGGTGGATCGCACCAGGCCGGAGCCGGCGGTAATCTCGCCCAACCCCTTCTATCAGATCTACGAAGGCGCGGCCCTGCTGGCCGGTGCCAACCCGGTGTATCTGAACACACCGGCCACCACGCACATCCCCACCGACTTCAAGGCCATACCGGAGGCCGTATGGAAGCGCGTGCAGTTGTTCTACACCTGCTCCCCTTCCAACCCCGGCGGCCGGGTCATGCCGCTGGACGAGTGGAAACTGCTGTTCGAAATGGCCGACCGCTACGGCTTCTACATCGCCTCGGACGAGTGCTACTCGGAACTGTATTTCGACGAAAGCAAGCCGCCCCTGGGCGGGCTTGAGGCTGCACACATGCTGGGGCGTAGCGACTTCAAGCGCCTGATCATGTTCTCCAGCCTGTCCAAGCGCTCCAACGTGCCCGGCATGCGCTCCGGTTTCGTCGCCGGCGATGCCGCGCTGCTGAAAGACTTCCTGCTCTACCGCACCTATCACGGCAATGCCATGAGCGGCACCATCCAGGCCGCCAGCACCGCCGCCTGGAACGACGAAGCCCATGTCCGCGAGAATCGCAGGCTCTACGCCGAGAAATACCGGGCCGTGCTGCCGCTCATCAGCGCGCCGCTGGAAACCTCGATGCCCGAAGGCGGCTTCTATCTGTGGATCAAGACGCCCGGGTCGGACGTGGACTTTGCCCGCGAGCTGTTCCGGCGTTACAACGTGTCGGTGCTGCCCGGCAGCTACCTGGCCCGGGAATCGGCCGGCGGCAATCCCGGAACAAACTACATCCGCATCGCGCTGGTGGCGCCGCTGGCCGAATGCGTGGAAGCGGCCCGGCGCATCCAGCAGTGCGCGCTGGCGCTGCAAGCCGCATGATGTTGATATCCTTTGATAATAATTACTATTTTCAAGTCCATTCAATAAAGACAATTATTTAAAAGTGATCATAATATAGCCATGTCCGATCTGCAGACCACCATCGATGCCGCCTGGGAGGACAGAGCCTCCATCAGCCCCGCCTCCGCACCCGCCGCTGTACGCGAAGCCGTGGACCACATCCTGGAACAACTCGACAAGGGCCAGGTGCGCGTGGCCGAAAAACTCAACGGCGAATGGGTGGTGCACCAGTGGATCAAGAAGGCGGTGCTGCTGTCCTTCCGGCTGCAGGACAATGCCATCATGCCCGGCGCATCGACACAGTATTACGACAAGGTGGCGACCAAGTTCAGCGACTACACCGCCCAGGATTTCGCCGCCGGCGGTTTTCGCATCGTGCCCCCGGCGGTCGCCCGCCGCGGCTGCTACCTGGCCAGGAACGTGGTGATGATGCCCTCCTACGTCAACATCGGCGCCTACGTCGATGAGGGCACCATGGTGGACACCTGGGCCACCGTGGGCTCCTGCGCCCAGATCGGCAAGAACGTGCACCTCTCCGGCGGCGTGGGCATAGGCGGCGTGCTGGAACCTCTGCAGGCCAACCCCACCATCATCGAGGACAACTGCTTCATCGGCGCGCGATCCGAAGTCGTGGAAGGGGTGATCGTCGAGGAAAACTGCGTGC
>CAXNIK010000287.1:0-4851 GCA_964202115.1 Burkholderiales bacterium | reverse complement strand
TGGGGCCAGCCTGGGGAGCGGGTGCCGCGCCAACTTTCTATCTGAGCCGGCAGATATCCATCGCAGGCGGCACCAGTGAGATTCAGAGAAACATCATCGCTAAGCGGATATTGGGGCTGTAGCAACTCCGCCCTTGGATTGTTGGTCGTCACCATCACCGTGCTGGGCGTGCTGGCCACGCATGTGATCATTCCTGCGCTGCCCGTGATCGCAGCCTGACCCGGCGCTGTTTGCAGGTACTATCGAAGCTCATATCCCCAGCAGAGCCAATCCCGAATGTCCATAGAAGTCAATGAAGGTCCCAAGCGCGCTGTCGTGGCGGCGGTGCAGCTTCCCGGCGTCACCGATCTGGAGTTCGAAATTTCGCTGGTCGAGCTGCGCGAGCTGGCCAAGACCCTGGGCTTCGAGGTGGTGGCCACGTTCACGCAGAAGCGCGCCAGGTTCGACACGGCGGCCTACCTGGGCACGGGCAAGCGGCAGGAGATGCGCCGCTTCATCGATCCGGATTTCGAGGAGGAAGACGAAGATGATTCCGCCTCCGGCAAGGGTCGCAAGGCATCACGCTACGGTGAAGCCCGGGCCAAGGAGGCAGCCACCTCCGGCGCCAACGAGGAGACCCGCCGCGCCGACGTGATCTTGGTCGACCACGAGATATCCCCCTCGCAGGCGCGCAACCTGGAGATCGAAGTCGGCTGCGAAGTCATGGACCGCACCATGGTCATCCTGGAAATCTTCCAGCGCCATGCGCGCTCGCGCGCGGCGCGGGCGCAGGTGGAGATTGCCCGGCTGGGCTACATGGGGCCGCGGCTTCGCGAGCAGGCCAAGCTGGCCGGGCCGCAGGGACGCCAGCGCAGCGGCACCGGCGGCCGCGGCGCGGGCGAGACGCACATGGCCCTGGACCGGCAGAAGATACGCGACCGCATCGTCGAGCTGCAGAAGGAAATCGATGCGATGGACGTGGAGCGCAAGACCCAGCGCGCACGCCGCCGCGAGCGCGAAGGCCTGGCACGCGTGGCGCTGGTGGGCTACACCAACGCCGGCAAGTCCACGCTGATGCGCGCGCTCACCGGCAACGAAGTGCTGGTGGCCAACAAGCTTTTCGCCACGCTGGACACCACCGTGCGCACCCTGCACCCGGAAACCGTGCCGCGGGTGCTGGTCAGCGACACCGTGGGCTTCATCAAGAACCTGCCGCACGATCTGGTTGCGTCGTTCAAGTCCACGCTGGAGGAGGCGCTGGAGGCCTCGCTGCTGCTGCACGTCATCGATGCCAGCGATCCGGGCTTCGAGCGGCAGTTGCAGGTGACCGACAGCGTGCTGGCCGAGATCGGCGCGCAGGAGGTGCCGCGCCTGCACGTTTTCAACAAGATCGACCGCATTGGAGACACTGCCTCACAGGCGGTGCAGGAAGCGGCGCTGCGCTCGCGCTATCCGGATTGCATCGTCATGAGCGCCCACCGCGAGGAGGATGTTGCCAGGCTGCATGCGGCCATACGCGCGTTTTTCCAGAAGGGGCTGGTCGAGGCCGAGCTCTTCCTGCCCTGGTCGGCGCAGCAGTTGCGCGGCGAGCTCTTTGCCAACTGCGAGGTGCTGGAGGAGCGTTCCGAAGAGGACGGCGCCCACTTTCGCGTCAGTGGCGAGCCTGCGGTGGTGGAGAGGCTGCGCGAGCAGTTCGGCCGGGCCACGGCAGCTCACGGCGGCACAGAGCAGGGATAGCGTGATATTAATTGCCTTGTTCATTTACATTGGACAAGGTAGTAATCTTTAAATTGATCATAAATCCGTGAAGTACACACAGCTCCTCATCGTCACCCTCCTCGCCGGCTGCGCATCCGTTGACGACACGCGCACCCCGCCGCTCAGCGCCACCGATGGCCGCGCCCTGGTCGCGCGCCTGCTGCCTGATGGCGTGAAGGACCGCAGCGTCTGGGCCACCGACATCTATGCCGCCTTCGCCGCGCAGAACATCGCCGTCACGCCGGAGAACCTCTGCGCTGCCATTGCCATCATCGGCCAGGAATCCAGCTTCCAGGCCGACCCGGTGGTGCCCGGCCTGGCCGGCATCGCGCGCAAGGAAATCTTCAGGCGCGCCGAGAGCGCCGGCCTTCCCGGCCTGGCCGTGGAGGCGGCGCTGGCCATCCCTTCTACCAACGGCAAAAGCTATGGCGAGCGCCTGAGCACGGTGAGAACCGAGCGCCAGTTGAGCGAGCTCTACGAGGAGCTCATCGGTCGCGTGCCCTTCGGCAAGAGGCTGCTGGCCGATCACAACCCCGTGCGCACCGGCGGCCCCATGCAGGTGAGCATCGCCTTCGCCGAGAGCCACAGCGCCGACAAGCCCTATCCCTATCCGGTCACAGAATCGATACGCCAGGAAGTATTCACCCGCCGCGGCGGCGTGTATTTCGGCATCGCCCATCTGCTCGACTATCCGGCGCCCTACCCGCGACCACTGTATCGCTTCGCCGATTTCAACGCCGGGCAGTACGCCAGCCGCAATGCCGCCTTCCAGAAAGCCGTCACCGAATTGTCTGGCGTGCCGCTGGAACTGGACGGGGATCTGCTGCGTTACCAGGCCGGCCAGCCAGTGGCCGAAGCCGGGAGCACCGAGCGCGCCCTGCGCGTGCTGGCGCGGCGCATCGATATGAGCGACGCCGCCATCCGCCGCGATCTCGTCAGGGAGAAAGCGCAGGACTTCGACAAGACGCGACTCTACGAACGCATCTACTCACTCGCCGATCAACTTGGCAGGCCCGCTCCGCGCGCCGTGCTGCCGCAGATCCCGCTCAACAGCCCGAAGATCACACGGAAGCTGACCAGCGAGTGGTTTGCCGGGCGGGTGGAGTCACGGCATCTGGCGTGTTTGAAGCGGGTTGAGCAGAAAACAGAGGTTCGGCAGGTTTCCGTTTTTTTGGAAACGTCCACGCATTAGATTTCAGCTTCTCTGCTTGCCTGCGTTGATCTGCAACTTTGCCCTGTGGCGTCTTCCGGTGGGCAAGCTACAGCGTCCCGGCAAGGCCGAGGTCCTTGACCACCTTGCGCCAGGTCTCCTGCTCTTTGCGGATGAATTCACCGAACTCCTTCGGGGAGCTGCCGATTACGTCCTGGCCGTCCTTGACCAGAAGATCATTGACCTCCGGAGAGTTCATGACTTGCACGATCTCCGTATGCAGCTTCGCTATGATTTCCGCGGATGTACCGGCCGGTGCCATGAACCCTTTCCATGAGCCGCTTTCCAGACCGGTTATGCCCTGCTCGAAAAAAGTGGAAACGTCCGGGAGCAGTTTGTGGCGTTTTGTTCCCGTGATCGCGAGCCCTTTCAACTGGCCCGCCTTGATCGGTTTGACGGCCAGCAGTATGCCCAGGGACGTCACGTCTATCCGGCCAGAGAGAAAATCGGTCATGGCCAGAGCCTGCCCCTTGTAGGGCACGTGCAGGATGTCGATGCCGGCCATGGACTTGAACAGTTCGATGTTCAGATGGTTGCCCGAGCCCACGCCGTTTGAGGCATAGCTGAGCTTTCCGGGACGTGCCCTGGCCAGCGCGATCAGATCCTTCAGTGTTTGAGCCGGCACGGTGTTGTTTGTGACCAGTATGGTTTCCTGGCTGTCGGTCTGTGTGATGGGCCATAGTTCCTTGAGCATGTCGTAGCCGGAACCCGTGTCCATCACGAGTTTTGACAGCAGGCTGCTCTTGCTCATGAACAGCAGCACATGGCCATCGGGAGGGCTGTTCGCGACAAAGGTCGGGGCAATCGCGCCGCCCGCGCCCGCGCGATTCTCCACGATGACCGGCTGACCCAGCCTTGCCGAGAGCCGCTGCGCCACCATCCGGGCGGTGAGATCGACCGGGCCTCCCGGAGCCATGGGGATCGCAACCCGCACGGTCCTCTCCGGATAGCTGCCTGCCGCGGCCGCATGCGCCTGACCGGGCAAAGTAGATAAAAGCAGGGTGGACAGCAACAGGGCCGTCGGTATCCCGGAACGGTTGATGCGGAGGGGATGCGACCGTTTCATTTCCAGAAACGGATGACAAGCCAAGTCTGATGAAATCATGAGTCCTCCTCGATGCGAGTCAATGCAAATGAATTACAACACCAGGTGTCCTGCCAGCCCCGGGCTGAGGGCAAGTGTTTCACATTCCGATGCAAGCAAGGCGCGGCGCAAATGCGATGCTAGAACCAATTGCGTCCCAATGGTAGTGATAGTGATCACCGTGCACTTGTTTCAGATAGTGGGACAATGGCCGCGGCGCCGGCTTGGGACGGACGGCCCATGTGCTAATGTTGCAGCGGCGTCCGGGTATGCGCGGCCAGTTCATGTGGCAACCCCGCGCAGGCACAGGTGCCTGCGACAGCGGCCTTTATTGCAGTTGGGGAAACATGCTCGAGACTTACGAAATCGGCAAGCCCTATGTCGTGTACGCACGGCATGCCTTGAACCATACCCAGAACCGGATGCACGCGGACGGACTGCCGCAGAAGCTTGGATTCCGCGGAGCACTGGTCCTGGGGACGGCGATCTACGCGAACATGACCCGGGCCCTGGTGGCAAGCCTGGGTGACAAGTGGCTGGGCAATGCCGAGATCCATGCCAGATTCCTGAAAGTCGTGTGCGCGGGAGACCGACTGCGAGTGGAGACCGTGCCTGTTGCGGGACAGGAGGGCACCTTCAAAGTGACCGCGTACAACGAGACGGCCAATGACGAGGTGTGTGCCTATTTCGAGACCACCTGTCCCGCCCGACTGCCTGCCATCGATGCGCTCGCGAGTCTGGCGCCCAATGAATGGGAAGGCCCTGTCACCCAGGACAGGTCGTGGGACCTCGTCGAGGTCGGCAAGCCCTACCGTTCCAT
>CAXNIK010000286.1:0-4855 GCA_964202115.1 Burkholderiales bacterium | reverse complement strand
CGCTGAAGCTGCAACAGGGCACGGATGTGAACGGCAAGGACGACAGCGGAGAATTCAGCGCCGACGCGCTCGGCCTTCAGCCCCTGGCGCAACTGGCCGACTATCTGCCCATGCCGGATGCGCTGCGCAAGCAACTGGACGTCGCCGATCCTCGCGGCAGCGTGCATGATCTCAAGCTCACATGGAAAGGGCAGGCGGAGCAGTTGCAGGAATACTCGCTGCGCGGCAGTTTCAACGCCCTGGCCATGCGTGCCCGTGGCAAGGTGCCGGGATTCTCCGGACTGTCGGGGACGGTCAATGCGAATCAGAAAAGCGGCAGCATTTCGCTCAGCGCGGCCAAGCTGGCTGCACCTGCCAAGGCGGCCAAGGCAACCAAGGCGGACAGGGCCAGCGGCCTGGAGATTGCTGTGATCGAGCTGCCCGGGGTGATAGCCGATGGCGGCCTGCGCTTCGATGCACTGTCTGGGCGCCTTGACTGGGCGCTGGCCGCAGACAGGAACGAATTCAAGTTCAACAACGTGGCCTTCGCCAACGCCGACGCAGCAGGCTCGCTCTCCGGCAGTTTTATCGCCAGGCCGGAGTCAAAGGGCGTCATTGACCTGAACGCCAACCTGACCCGCGCCGATGCCCGCGCCGTGTGGCGTTACATACCGTTCATCCCCGGCAGCCTGCGCGATTACCTCAGAGCCGCCATCCTGGCCGGTCAGTCGCGCGATATGCAGTTGCGCCTGAAAGGCGATCTTGCCGAGTTTCCATTTGACGATCCGAAGCGCGGGCGTTTCCAGATAACGGCGCGCATCAATGACGGCGAGCTCAATTACACCGAGGGCTGGCCGCGCATATCCGGCATTGCCGGCGAACTGGCCATAGAGGGCAGGAAGCTTGGCATCCGCGCGCAACGCGGAACGATACTGGGCGCGCGGCTTTCCAATGTGCGCGCCACGATACCGGACCTGCTGGGCAGCGATCACCAGCTTGTCGTGGAAGGCCAGGCCGACGGGCCGGTAGCGGAGTTCCTGCGCTTCGTGGATATCTCGCCGGTGACCCGTTATATCGACGGCGTGACCCAGGATGCGCGCGCCACCGGCAATGGGCGCCTGCTGCTCAAGCTGGATCTGCCCCTGCACAAGCTCGAAGCGGTCAAGGTCGCCGGCAATCTGCAATTCCAGAACGCTCAGGTCACGCTCAATCCCGATCTGCCGCCGTTCAACCAGGTCAATGGCAGGCTGGAATTCAGCGAAACCGGCATGACCATGCGCGGCATGACCGGACAGTTCCTGGGCGGTCCGGTCATGGTCAACGCGCAGACTCTGCCGACCGGCGGCGTGGGCATCACGGCGCAGGGGACGGCGGCACTGCCGGCGGTGCGGCGCCTGGTCAATGTGGCCGCGCTCGATCACTTCAGCGGGGCCGCTCCCTGGAGCAGCACCATCAGCGCCCGGCGTGGCGTCACGGACATCACCGTCGAATCGACCTTGCAGGGCGTGACCATCGATCTGCCTCCGCCCTTTGGCAAGTCCGCGGTTGAAAGCCTGCCGCTGCGTCTGGACATGTCCAATGCCACGGACGCGGAGATGATCAAGCGCTTTCGCGGGCTGCGTGCTCCGGCCAGGGGCGACGTGGTGATGCTGTCACTGGGCAACACGCCTGGACGCAGCGTCAATGCGCTGCTGGCGCGCCGCCCCGAGGGCAGGAGCCAGGTCATCGACAGGGGAACCATAAGCCTGAATGAGGCGGCCACGGCACCTGCTTCAGCGGGCGTCACCGTGAACGGCAACCTTGCCTACCTGGACACGGATCGCTGGCAGCAGGTGCTGGGAAGCACGCCGGCCGGTGGAGCCGTTGCCGCCACGGGCGCGGCTGCGCCGGCAGCATCGGCGGGCACGACCAGTGTCAGCAATGTCAGCAATGTCGCCAGCGTTCCCGGCCTGGGTCCTGCAGGCCTGGCCGGCATCAACCTCAGGATCGCGGCACTGGATATGGCCGGCAAGCGCATCAACGATCTCAGCCTGCGTGCGCAACCTCGCGGGCCGCAGTGGAACGCCAGTGTCGATGCACGCGAACTCAAAGGCGAGGTGCACTGGCGGCCGGAGGGACGTGGCGTGGTGCAGGCGCGGCTTTCGCATCTCATCATGCCGGCAGACCGTCCCGCGACGCCGGGGGCCGCCGCCATTGCCGACTCAGCCACCCGGGAACTGCCTGCCCTGGACATCATTGCCGACAGCTTTACCCTGAAGGACAGGCAAATGGGGCGCCTGGAGCTGGTAGCGGTGAACGAGGTGCGCGACTGGCGCATAGAAAAACTGGTTCTGAGCAATCCGGAAAGCACGCTGAACGTGGATGGCACCTGGCAAAGCTGGGCGGCGCGGCCCAGCATCAGCGTCAACGTCAAGCTGGAAACGAAAGACCTCGGGAGCTACCTCGATCGCATGGGGTATCCCAAGCTCATGCAAAGCGGGACATCGAAGCTGGAGGGCAAGATAGGCTGGGCGGGCAGTCCGCAGTCGCCGGATTTCTCCACGCTCACCGGCACGCTCAAGCTCTCGGCCGAGAAGGGCCAGTTTCTCAAGGCCGATCCGGGCGTGGCCAAGCTGCTGGGGGTGCTGTCGCTGCAATCGCTGGTGACGCTGGACCTGCGCGACCTGTTTCGCGAGGGCTTTGCCTACGACAGCATCAGCGGCACGGCGGCCATCACCAAGGGCGTTGTCACCACCGGTGATTTCTTCATGAAGGGCTCCGCGGCACAGGTGCAGATGTCCGGCTCCATCGACCTTGCGCGGGAGACGCAGAACCTGCACCTGCGCGTGGTGCCTTCGCTGGGCGACGGCGCCTCCACCATCACTGGGGTGATACTGGCCAATCCCATATTCGGCATTGGCCTCACGCTGCTGCAGCGTCTGTTGAAGAACCCGCTGGGACAGATTTTCGCGGTGGAATACGATGTCACCGGCAGTTGGGATGATCCCAAGGTGACGCGCACCAGGGTCGATGCGCCCGTCGCAACGACGCCGGCAAAGGATTAAGAGATGACAGCGCGCTACAAGATCGCCGCGGTACAGATGGTTTCCGAGCCCGAGGTCGATGCCAATCTGGCGCGCGCCGATGCGCTCATAGCCGAGGCGGCTGCGCAGGGCGCGAAGCTGGTCGGATTGCCGGAGTACTTCTGCATACTGGGCCGTCGCGACGGCGACAAGGTAAAGGTGCGCGAGCGCGATGGCGAGGGGCCGATACAGCGCTTTCTCGCCGAGGCCGCGGCGCGCCACAAGGTGTGGCTGATAGGCGGCTCGGTGCCGCTGGAATGCCCCGAGCCGGACAAGGTGTGGAACAGCTGCCTGGTGTTCGATGACCAGGGCAGGCGCGTGGCGCGCTACGACAAGATCCACCTGTTCGGTTTCGATAACGGCAAGGAGCGCTACGAGGAGAATCGCAGCATCCTCGCCGGTTCCAAACCGGTGACCTTCAATTCGCCTTTCGGCAAGATTGGCCTGTCCATCTGCTACGACCTGCGCTTTCCCGAGCTGTACCGCGGCTTCGGCCCGGTGGACCTGATCTGGGTGCCTTCGTCCTTCACCGCGGTCACCGGCAAGGCGCACTGGGAGCCGTTGCTGCGCGCACGCGCCATCGAGAACCTGGCCTATGTGGTGGCGCCGGCCCAGGGCGGCCTGCATGCCAACGGGCGCAGCACCCATGGACACAGCATGGTGATCGATCCCTGGGGCGTGATCCTGGCTGAACGCGACCAGGGCGAGGGCGTGGTGATCGCGGAAATCGATCCCGAGCTGGCTGCCAAATCGCGCGCCATGCTGCCGGCGCTGGATCATCGCGTGCTTTGAATAATTCCGAGATAGTCATTGAATTTGCAGCGGAAAATCTCCATCTGTTACTCGGATAAAATGAATTCCTCCGAGGGCGCTTGACATTTTTGTTTTCCCGCCCTCTCTGCCTTCTCATTCTCAGGCCAGACATGAACGCACCCGACTCGCTATTCCATACCGCCAGCAGTTACCTGCTTGCCCCCAATCAGTTGCAGGCGGAGCAGTTGTCCTCTGTGTTCGGTTCCATGCTGGCGCACAAGCTCGATTACGCCGACCTGTATTTCCAGTACACGCGGGCCGAGGGCTGGAGCCTGGAGGAGGGCATCGTCAAATCGGGCAGCTTCAACATCGACCAGGGTGTGGGCGTGCGCGCGGTGAGCGGGGAGAAGACCGCCTTTGCCTACTCCGACGACATCAGCCTGCCGGCGCTGCAGGACGCGGCAAACGCAACGCGCGCCATCGCGCGCCAGGGCGGCAAGGGAAAGGCGGCGCTGATCCGGCGTGGCAAGGGGCGCGAGCTGTATCGCGGCATGGATCCGCTGGCCTCATTGCCCGACGAGGAGAAGGTGCGCCTGCTGGAAAAGCTTGAACAGATGTGCCGCGCCAGGGACAGCCGCGTGTCACAGGTGATGGCCTCGCTGGCCGGGGAATACGAAGTGATGATGATTGCGCGCTCCGATGGGTTGATCGCCGCCGATGTGCGGCCGCTGGTGCGCATGTCGGTGCAGGTGATCGCCGAGCACAACGGCCGGCGTGAGCAGGGCTCGGCCGGCGGCGGCGGGCGCAGCGACTACACCTATTTCACGGAAAGCATGCTGGAGGAGTTCGCCGAGCGCGCAGTGTCGCAGGCCCTGATCAACCTGGAAGCGCGTCCCGCGCCCGCAGGTGGCATGACCGTGGTGCTGGGGCCGGGCTGGCCCGGAATCCTGCTTCACGAGGCCATAGGCCACGGCCTGGAGGGGGACTTCAATCGCAAGGGCAGCTCGGCTTTTTCCGGACGCATCGGCGAGCGCGTCGCCGCCAAAGGCGTGACCGTGGTG
>CAXNIK010000285.1:0-4891 GCA_964202115.1 Burkholderiales bacterium | reverse complement strand
TTGGACAGGCTGTAGAAGATGGCCTTGCCCTTGTACATCTCGATGGCCTTGGGCACGTGCGCATGGTGCCCCATGATCAGATCCACCCCGGCGTCGATGCAGGCGTGGGCCACGGTCACCTGGTAATCGGCAATGACGCGCGGCACCCAGATGACACCCCAGTGGAAGGCCACCATGAGCACGTCCACCTGTGGACGCAGCTTGCGCACGTCCTCCAGGATCATCGCCATGTCTCGCTCGTCGGGCTCGGTGATGACCCGCGCCGGGGCGTGGGGACCGCGGCCTTCATAGCGAGTATTGATGCGCAGCGAAGCAATGCCGATCTTGCCGGGTCCGGCCTCGCCGCCCTCGGGGGTGACCGCGCAGTAGCCCAGGAATCCGACCTTGATGCCCTTGCAGTCGATGATGGCGGGCTTGCGCGCCTCGTCCAGATCCTTGCCAGCTCCGGTGGGCACGATGCCCTTGGAGATGAGCAGCGCGCGCGTGTCGAGCAGGGCCTCCGGGCCGAAGTCCCACATATGGTTGTTGGCAACCGTCACCGCCTGAAAACCGCAGTCGGTGAAGATCCGCGCCATCTCCGGCGGCTGGCGGCCGTGCGCTTGAATGTTCTCTCCCAGCGCATTTGCGCCGCGCGTGGAATATTGACGCTCGCAGTTGCCGAAACGCAGATCGGCGGAGAACATGGTGGGGCGCACGAGTTCGGTGTAACGCTCGATGGGGAAACCATCCTGGGGTCCGTGCACCGGCCCGATGTCACCGGTGCCCAGGAAGGAAATTTCAGAAACGGCGGCGTTGGACAAGGCGTGCTCCATATCGAAGAGGTTGTGTTGTGATGATGGGACTCTGGTTCATTCCGGATTGATGCCGTGCTTCTCGACAAAGGCGCCCCACCGGGTGATGCGCTTTTCCACTCCGGCACGATATTCGGCGGGCGTATGCGGCGCCGGCGCCTCGGCGGCATCGGCGGCCATCTTCTCCTTCATATCCGGCAGTTGCATGATCTGGCTGATCTCGCGGTTGATGGCCATGACAGCCGGGGACGGGGACTTTATCGCGGTGAACAACCCGTAACCGTTGTTCATCTCGAAGCCGGGCACTGTTTCGGCCACCGCCGGCAGATCCGGCATGGAGGCCGAACGCCGCGACCCGCTCATGGCAATGGGACGAACCTGGCCCTTGCGAACCAGCGGCATGCCCGACAGCGTGCTGATGAACATGAAATGCACCCGGCCATTGATGAGATCAGTCTGCGCCGACCCGGACCCCTTGTAGGGAATATGCACGATCGTGATGCCCAATGCCTCGTTGAACATTTCAGTCCCCAGGTGACCGGAGGAGCCGATGCCGGCGGTGGCATAGTTGAGCTGTCCCGAGCGCGACCTTGCCAGTGCCGCCAGTTCCTTGACCGAGTTCGCTGGCAGTGACGAGGTCACCACCAGCAGATAGGGCTGGCTGGTCATCTGCACCACCGGGGTCAGCCAGGTCAGGACGTCGAAACGCTTGTACACCGCGTGCATTTCGATGGACGCCCCTCCGGCAATGAAGGTGTGCCCATCCGGTGCCGCCTTGACGGCACGGTCCAGGGCGATCATGCCATTGCCGCCGGCGATGTTTTCCACCAGCACCACGGCTCCCCAGCGCTCGGTCAGCTTGTGCGCAACCAGACGGCCGATCACGTCCACACCGCCACCAGCGGCATTGCCCACGATGATGCGCAACGGCTTGTCCGGAAAGCCGGCAGGCCGCGACTGTGCTTGAACCTGTGCCTGAAGATCGAAAGCCGCAACTGCCATTGCGGCACAGAGCAGGTGTCCAAACCAGGAGTGGAGTTTCATGATTTCTTGCGTCAAGCCTGCGCCCCGATGCTCATGCGAACAGGAATGCCGGGGGAATTTCCGCGACGTTCTCCAGCTTTTCGAGCTGCCACAGCCTGTCGAGAAGCGCGCTCACCCGCGGCCCACCCAGGCAGTCCTCGGTCATGCCGCGGAATTTGGCCGTGATCTCCTCGTCGCTCTTGTGGTTGGAGAGATCGCCCTTCACGCCACCCGATTCACCCACCACGCGCTCGCCATCGGCCATCTCCACGGTGACGCGGGTGTGATGCTCCACCGGCAGGCGGTGATAGATTTTCGTGAACTCGGGGTTCTCGACCACCTCCACCTTGGCCAGGAGCTTTCTCAGCTCCGGGCTCCAGATATGGGCGTCGTTGAACTGGCGCGGCGTGACCGTGCCGTCGATCAGCGCGGCCGAGGTCACGTAGGGAATGCTGTGGTCGGCGGTCTCGCGCTGCTGCGGGTTCCAGTGGTGCTCGCCCGTGCCCATGTTCTTCTTGGCCGAGTCGTACACCTCCACGGTCACCTTCTTCACCGCGTCCAGCCGCCCGCGGATGGCGGCCGAGGCCTTCTCGGCGGCGAGGATGGAGGAAATGGTGGTGGCGCAAGAGGAACGTTGCTTGATGAGCGTGTCCAGTATCCTGAAGGGAACGCTGCCCGAACCCATGGGCGCCAGCTGCAGCGGTCCGGATACGTGGTTGCACCAGCCGTGCTTGCCCTGGAAAGGCAGATGCGGTCCTTCCATGCCTTCGGCCGCGAGCATGGCGCTGAACACGCCGGAGCGCCCGGCCTGCCCCGCCGCCACTGCCTTCCACATCGAAAGATGTCCGTTGCGCACCTGGGCGAGCACGTTGCTGGACACCGCCGCCATGGACAGGGCATGGGCAATGCGCGTCTGGGGCAACCCCATGAGTTTCGCCGCACCGGCGGCGACACCCAGGGTGGAGAAATTGACGCAATCGAAGCCGGGCCCGTGGGCCGCGTCCGAGATACGCAGATAGAACTCGTAGCCCAGCACCACCGCAGTGATGAGATCGCGTCCGCCCGAGCGCGACTGCTCGGCCACCGCAAGGATGGGCGTGAGCACATCGCTGGGATGGCCGCCCATGCTGCCGGGCCAGTGATACACGTCGTTCATTTCCACACAGCGGGCCGTCGTGGCATTGGCGAAGGCGGCCATTTCGGCCGTGGCCTTGATGCGCGTGCCGATCACAGTCGCGCCGTTGGCGTCGGGCAGGCGGGCGGCCATGTTGCGCACCAGCTGGCAGGGCTCGCCGAAAAATCCTCCCATGAGCGCACCCAGGGTGTCGATGATGCGCACCTTGGCGGCGTGCACTGCCTGTGACGGGATGTCCTCGAAGCGCAGCGAGTGCGCATAGCCGGCCAGCGTTTCCTGGATGGTGTCCTGCTGTCCCACAACAGCTTGCTCTACGGGCTTGTTCATGAATGCCGCCTATTCAGGTTTGATGCCGGAAGATTCCACCACCGATGCCCAGCGCGCCGCGTTGCGCTCCAGCTTCGCACGGTACTGTGCCGGGGTATGTGAAGGCTGCGGTTCGGCGCCATCCGCCATGAACCGGGCCTTGAGTTCCGGCAGGAACAGAACCTCGGTAACTTCCTTGTTGATGGCATTGAGAATCGCCGCCGGGATCTTCCCGGTTCCGAAAAGCCCGTAGGCATTGCTCATCTCGAATTCCGGCATTCCCGACTCGGCGATGGTCGGCAGGTCAGGCATGTTCCCCAGCCGCTTCTGGCTGGTCACGCCCAGGGCTCGCACCGAGCCATTCTTGACCAGGCCGGTGGCGGTCAGAGTGGTCAGAAAGGTCAGCTGCACCCGTCCGGCGAGCAGATCGGTCAAGGCAGCGCCGCCACCGCCCTTGTACGGAACATGGGTGATCTTCACCCCGGCAAGGGTGTTGAAATACTCGTGGCCCAGGTGGCCCGGCGTGCCGATTCCCGCACTGGAGTAGTTGAGCTCTCCGGGCTTGCTCCTGGCGAGGGCAACCAGTTCCTTGATGGACCTGGCCGGCAGTGAAGAAGGCACCACCAGCAGATAGGGCTGCGAGGTCATCTCGACGATGGGCTCGAAGGTCTTGAGCGCATCGAAATTGGGGGACATGCCCGGCTTGTCCTTGTTCCAGCCGGCGCGATAGTAGACCGTCACCAGTTCCATCTGGCTGCCTGTGGACAGAAGTGTGTACCCGTCTGGCGTGGCTTGGGCCAGCATGTTCATGGCCAGTACGCCACCGGCCGAGGGCTGGTTGTCCACTACCACCCCCACGCCCCAGCGTTCGCCCAGTTTCTGCCCGACCGTGCGCGCCAATGTGTCGACGCCGCCTCCGGCTGCAAGCGGTATCAGGATCTTTATCGGCTTGTTGGGATAGCCACCGGGCAGGTTAGCGGGCTTTTGCGCATGAGCGGAGGACAGAGCAGCGGCAAGCAGCAACGCCCCGACCCACGCCATCGACATCGACATCGACATCAGGGTACTTTGCAGAATGCTGGAATACCTGTTCATGCCTGCTCCCCGGAAGCGAGGTTTGATAACTTGAGCCGCCAGCCCATTGCGCTCGTCAGGCACCGATCTTGACCTCATCGCCCACCACCTTGAAGCGATGATCGAATCCCTCGGAGGCCCAATCCATGTACTTCACCATGTCGTCGAAGCGAGGATCGCCGTTCTTCAGCACTTCCGGGCGGTACTTGGTATCGATCATCATCGGCAGGAAGGACACCTCCTTCACGCCCTGCTTTGTCAGGATGGCCTTGGCGAGCAAGGTGCGCTTGGCATCACGCCCGTAAGGCAGCAGCGGCATGTCCGGATCCTGGTCGGCATGGTTGCGCAGCGCCCCGTGCAGCCAGGGCGTCTCGTCCCAGGACTTGTAACGCGTGGGCTTGGTCATGCAGAAGTTGGACAGGCTGTAGAAGATGGCCTTGCCCTTGTACATCTCGATGGCCTTGGGCACGTGCGCATGGTGCCCCATGATCAGATCCACCCCGGCGTCGATGCAGGCGTGGGCCACGGTCACCTGGTAATCGGCAATGACGCGCGGCACCCA
>CAXNIK010000284.1:0-4953 GCA_964202115.1 Burkholderiales bacterium | reverse complement strand
ATGTCCTCGATCTGGGTGGTGGAGATTCGCTGACCTTGTTGGACGTCTTCTCTTCTCCGTCGAGCGATGATGACGCGTCAATGGCATTCCTGCGCCTGCAAATTCTTACCGGCGAGCATGCGGATATCTACGATTTGCGTGATCTGCAATCCGGGCCGACAACATTGTCTGACGCCGCCATGGGAGGATGGGTTGCCTATCGTTATGCACTGGATGGTTCACTCGCGGCTGTTTCCGATGATGTCGCTCTCAGTGTTTTAGGTGATTCCGATTTCGGCATTCAAGCCCAGTTGATCCCGCAGGCCGTGCCTTTTGCTCCCCTTGTCCTGGGCGACGTTCAGGATCAGCAGGCCCAGGCGGGTACCCCATTCAGTCTGGTGATGCCGGATGATGTATTTCTGGATTTGGACTCGGATGTCTTGCCGGTGCTGAACCTGACGCGTCAGGATGGCTCACCCCTCCCCACCTGGCTGAGTTTCACTTCCGGAACCAGCAGCCTGCAAGGCTTGCCTGGTACGCAAGACGCCGGCGTGCTGGCACTGAAACTGACGGCGACTGACACCGATGGTCTTTCGACGAGTGAACGGTTCACGCTCACGATAGCGGCCAGCGAGGATGAAGTCATCGCGCCGGAGCCTTCTGCGCCCACGCCTGTTCCGGATGTTCCGCCGGACGTTCAACCAGAGGTCCAACCAGAGGTCCAACCCGACATTCAGCCTGATTTTCCGCCAGTCCTTGCGGATCACGGCGGCACCTCCACTGCCGACGTGGAGCAGACCGCAGAAGAAGCGGAGCCAGGTCTCATTGCTTCCGCCGCGGATGTGCCCGCGGACAATGATGAACCGGCCAGATCGGTGGCGGGGGCACTGCCACGCCCAGAAGCAGACAGTCCTTTGAACGTGCTGCGACCACTGCCAGCAGAGATTCCCTTCGGGCAGGGCATTGAAGAAGTGGTGGCCGACAGGCGTGATGCTCGACGGCAATCCCCGGCCGCGACGGAGGCAGCGCTTGAGCAGGTCGTCGAGTCCGGCGCCGCCTCTGAGTTCCTTGCCGCAGAAGCTGCCCGCGAGGCGCCACCGCCCGTGCCGCCGAATGCCGCGGAAGTCACCAGCTACGGCCTGAGCAGCTGGGAGATCACCAATGCCCTGCTGCAGTTCCATCTGGAGAGGAACTCTGCCTCCGCGGCCGAGGACGCACTCGCATTCGGCTACGCGACGACCAGAGGCATGTCCGGCATGGGCCTGGCATCGGAGTCGCTGATGCTGGGCATGCCGGGTCTGGGGTCTGAGTCCGGCCGGTTGCAGGCGTTTACCGGCCTGCAGGATGGGCTGCGCAGCCTGGGTGAAGTGGGTATTGCCTAGCCCGCCTGCTTCCGCCCCCCAGCCTCCGCATTCATCACCACCGTCCTGTGAAGCAACCGCCTTAGCGGCAATTCATAGTCGAAGGTCGCCTTGTGCTGGGTTGAGCAGTTGTCCCACAGTACCAGGTCGTGCAGTTGCCAGCGGTGGGTGTACTGGAATCGCTGCTCCACGCAGTAGTGCGATAGCTGCTTGATCAGGGCGCGGCTTTCTTCTTCGGGGATGTCGAGGATGCGCACGGTGTAGCCCTGGCTCACCCAAAGGCATTTGCGCCCGGTGACGGGGTGCACACGCGCCAGCGGGTGCACGGCCTCGGGGGCGGCCATCATGGCGTTGTTGTATTTCTTGGTGATGCCGGCGGCGTTGGTCTGCTCCTCGCGGTACTTGATGCTGTGCACGGCCTTGAGTCCCTCGATGCGGCGCTTCATGTCATCGCTCAACGCGTTGTACGCGGCGGTCATGCTGGCATAGACGGTGTCGCCCAGGGCGCGGCCGTCCTTGATGGGGAGCTCGATGGCGCGCAGGAACGAGGCGGCGTGAGGATTGGGCAGGTAGGAGCCGTCGGTGTGCCAGAAGATGCCCGCGTCGTGGGAGCCGATGTAATCGCCCTGGTCGTTCTTGATGTTGGAGATGATGAAAATCTCCGGTTGGCGCTTGTCCACGTCGTCCAGGTTCAACCGGCGCAGTTCGCCGAAGCGGCGCGAGAAGCGGATGTGGTCCTCGTCGCTCAACGGCTGGCCGCGGAAATAAATCATCTCGTTGTCCAGGAAGGCGCGGTGGATGTCGGCGAAGGTGGAATCGGACAGCTCGCGCCTCAGGTCCACGCCGCGGATCTCCGCGCCCAGCGCGGCGCCGGATTTGACGACTTCTACAGACATTGCGTGCTCCTCTTTACTGTGTGGGGTCTGGCTCTGCGATCAGTAATTTATTTTCATCAGGGAGATATTGTATTCTTGGAAAACACCACACACAGGAGGAGTAACCATGGCACTGGTCAACACCGAGGTAACAGGAAAAATCGGCTATATCGTTTTCAACCGGCCCGAGCGCATGAACGCGCTGACGGCGGAAATGTTCAAGGGGTTTGCCGCCGCGCTGCAAACGCTCACCGAAGACAAGCGCGTGGTCTGCATCATCATCCGTGGAGAGGGCCGGGCCTTCTCCGTGGGCAACGACGTGGGCGGGGGCGGCAGCGGCTACGAGGGCGGGAAGCAGGGGAACGACAAGCACGAGCACGACCCGTTCGCCGATTCCATGCGCCTGCGTGAGCGCATGAACACCTGGCTGGCGGTGCGCCACTGCCACAAGCCGGTGATTGCGCAGGTGCACGGCTACTGCATGGGCGTGGCCACGCAGCTTGCGGTGTGTTGCGACCTCACCATGGTGGCTGAGGACGCGGTCATCGGCTGGCCGGCCGTGCCCCTGGGCGGCGGTTATCTCAGTCCCTTCAGCGCCTGGCTGATCGGCCCGAAGAAGGCCAAGGAACTGTCCTTCATCGCCGGCAGCCGCATGTCGGGCACCGAGGCCGCGGCCAACGGCTGGGCCAACCACGCCGTGCCGGAGAAGGACCTGGCCGAGGCCACGCTCACTCTGGTCAAGCGCATCTGCAAGACTCCGCCCGATCTGCTGGCCATCAAGAAGCGCTCTCTGAATCGCGTCATGGACGTGCAGGGTTTCACCGAGAGCGTGATGATGGGCGCCGAGTTCGATGCCATCGCGCACGGTGCCAAGGGCGCGCGCGCCACCAAGGCGACCATCGCCAAGGTCGGCCTGAAGGAAACCATGCGCCGCTTCAGGGAAGGCGACGGGAATCTGGAAGAATAGAAATAACAGCGCCTGCGGGTCAGCGCGTGCGGTTGTATTCGTAGTCCTCGCGCTCACCGGAGCCCGCGCGCAGGCCGGGGGGCAGCGGCGGCCGGGTTTCATTCACCTTGGCGTGCACGGCGAGGGCCTCCTTGTCCTTCCAGTGCTCCAGCAGCACCAGCCGGTCCGGGTCGACCACGCTCTGGAACACCTCGAACTGCAGGCAGCCGGGCTCCTGCATGACGCCTTCGCAGCGGCCCTTGTAGGCCTTGGCCAGCTCATTGCCCTTGCCGGGGGCGGCGGTGATGGTGACCAGCAGTCTGATGGACATGGTGTTTCTCCTCTGCATTCCTGTATGAAAAAAGGGGCGCAGTTTCAGCACTGCGCCCCTGTTGTCCTGCCTGATCTGCCGTCAGCTCGAAGTCAGCAGCTTGAGCGCCGGTTCGATGACATCGTCGGCCACCTTGTTCAGTTCCTCGGCCGACAGGTTCTGGATGGGGTGCTGCACATAGATCACTGCCGGATCGAAGCCCAGCACTTCGGACTGCATTTCCATGGCATCGACAAAGCCCCTGGACACCACGGTGACACCCGGGATGCCGCTTGCGTCCATCTTGATGAGGTCGTGCAAACTGCACGACGTGCATGAGCCTCAGTCGGATAAGCCGACCAGGACCACATCGCATTCCTTGACCACCCTTTCCATTTCCTCGGGCGGACAGGTCTTGGCATTGGTGGGCTTGGCGAAGCGCCTGGTCTTGAGACCGCGCTCGGTCAGGCGTTTTTCCACCTGGTCGAGAAATTCCGGCGAGCGGGTCTTGCCGATGCTGAACAGACCGACAGTCAGCCCTTCCAGTGACTTGGGCGGGGTCTTGCGCGCCCGTTTCACCGAGGATGTTTCCGCGGTGGGATCACGCAGTGTTTCGGTGGACAGATTCATCATGTGCGTACCTCCTCTGTGCTGGGTGCTGTTTTATTCACGTACTTCTCTGGTGACGGGTCCGACTTCGGCCGGCTTGGAGCCCCAGCCAGGCAGTATGCCGCTGAACAGGCCGGCGGGCCCTCCGGCGCGGAAGATCAGCAGACCGTCGGGGGCGAACTTGGGCACCATCTCGTTGGCGCGGCTGGGGTCTATGCCCAGCGGTATGCCATCGGCGCCGGCGACGATGTCCTTGCCCGGGCGGACGGAGTACTTGTTCAGGGCCTCGGTAATCTCCTTGCGACCCCAGCCGCCGTCGCGGAAGATGGCGTAGTGCTCGGGCGATAGCACGATCACGGCGTGGGCTTTCTGTGCACGCGGGTGGCCGATGGTGTTCAGGCCCATGCCGAATGATCGGGCCAGTTGCTCCGGCGTGCGCGACTTGTCGTCGTGAAAGGTCTCCACGCCGTGGCCCTGGAACAGCGTCACGGTGGACTGGTCGCGCCGGAAACCCTTGGACACGTGATAGGGCTCCCAAGTCGGGTCGGTCTCGTCCTCGGCGAAGCAGAAGGTGATCTTGCCCGGGCTGCCCAGCGCGGAGCGATCGACTTCGCCGGGGCGGCCGCCGCCGAAGTTACGAACAAGCAACTGGAGGGCGCGGCCGATGGTGTTGTTGGCGCGGTTGCCCTGGCCCAGGACGTTGAAGCCCCAGTTCATGCCCAGTTTTTTCGCGATCGGACCGTTGACGATGACGATGGGGCCGCCGAAGGAGGTGGTGGCGAGGATGCCGTGCAGCGAGAACAGCGGCACCAGCGCCGTTTCCACTACCGAGAGTACCAGCGGCATGTACTCGGGCTTGCAGCCGGCCATGAC
>CAXNIK010000283.1:0-4962 GCA_964202115.1 Burkholderiales bacterium | reverse complement strand
TGGGTGAGGGCGCGCACCAGTCCGCCGGGAAAGATGACGATCGAATAGCCGATCTGCTCGAGCTGGAGCGCTGGCAGGAGCGGGGTCTTCCCGCCTTCCACCATATTGGCAAGCAGTGGTGCGCGGCCCTTGAACCGGGCGGTGGCCGTATGCATATCATCAGTGGTTCGCAGGGCCTCGATGAACAGCACGTCCGCACCGGCGTTCAGGTAGGCATCGGCCCGGTCCAATGCTGCGTCGAGCCCTTCGACGGCGACGGCGTCGGTGCGCGCAATGATCAGGGTCTCATCGCTGGCCCGGGCATCGAGTGCAGCGCGGATCTTGCCAGTCATCTCCGCTGCCGGCACCAGGGTCTTGCCGTCGAGATGACCGCAGCGCTTCGGGCTGGTCTGGTCTTCCAGCTGGATGGCTAGGCCCCCGCCAGAAGCCGCGTGCTCCATCGCCCGGACCGTACGCATGACGTTCAGTGCATTTCCGAAACCGGTGTCAGCATCAACGATGAGGGGAAGTTGGGTGCGTTCGCGCAAGGTACTGAGCGTATCGACGACTTCGTGAACGGAGACCAGCCCAATATCGGGTCGGCCCAGCCGCGCATACGCGATGCTTGCTCCGGAGAGGTAAAGGGCCTCGAAGCCAGCCTGCTCGGCGATATGCGCAAACAGGGCGTTGAATACGCCGGGGGCAACCATGATGCCGCCGCGCTGCAGCCGGGTTCTCAGACTCGAAGTATGCAGCCTGTTCGGTGTGCGCGGTTCATTGGTCATGTTTGCTCCGTGCGTCGCATTCTGTTGGAAGTGGCAACAAGGTACCCGCCGCCAATTGAGCCGGCAAGATCAGGCTTCGGCGCATGTTTTTCGGGCATGTTCCGCGAATTCGAAGCAATCGTGTGATTCGCGGCAGGATCAAGGACGTTTTCCCAGCTTCTTCCGGAGTTGATTCATCAGGCCGCCAGCCGCCACCATGTCGAGCAGAAATCCCGGAATCGGTTCGCACTCCAGGCATACGCCCGCCGCAGTAGTAACAGTCATTGCCTGCAGATCGAGCGTCACCAATTCGGCCTCCTGCAACTGCTCGGCCTCGGGTGTCGTTAGCAGCAGCAGGCCGAGGTTGAAGGCATTGCGAAAAAACAGCCCGCTGAATGATGGCGCAACCACTGCCGTGACGCCAAGTTGGACCAGGGCGGCCGCGGCTTGTTCCCGCGACGAACCGATACCGAAGTTCGGGCCGGCAGCGATGACGTCGCCTGGGCGGACTGTGGCGGCGAATTCGGGGCGGATGGCTTCCAGACAGTGCGGCGCGATGCCATCGATTCCCAGCTTCATATATGCGCCGGGAGCCAGTGCATCAGTGTCGATGTCGGCGCCGAATGTCCAGACTTTGTGCGTTCTCATGCCAATAGCTCACGCGGATCGCTGATGCAGCCGCGCAAGGCTGAGGCTGCAACGGTATATGGGGAGGCGAGATAAATCTGTGTTGTAGCCGAGCCCATGCGGCCCTTGAAGTTGCGTGCCGTGGTGGCGATTACGGTGGCGCCATCGGGCATGGCACCTCCGTAGCCTGCGCAGGCTCCACAGGCGGTCGGCAGCACCTCGGCACCCGCCTGGAGCAGCACCTGCATGATGCCCTCGGATTCGGCGGCACTTTGATCCTGCAGGCTGGCCGGGGCCACCATCAGGCGTACACCCTTGGACACGCGATTGCCCCTGAGCAACCGGGCGGCCGCGCGCAGGTCATCGAGTTTGGCGCCGGTGCAGGCACCGATGTAAGCCACGTTCACCGGGATGTCCGAATACTCCTGCACGCCGCGAGTGTTGGCGGGGCTGTGGGGAGCGGCAACCTGCGGCTCCAGGAGCGAAGCATCGAAAGCATGGGTGATGGCGTCGCCACCCGCGTCGCTATGCCAGCCCGCAGCGTCGAGGCCGGGCACGCCTGCCGCGGCCAGCCATTCGAGCGTAATTGCATCCGGCGCAATCAAGCCGACCTGGGCGCCCATTTCCGCGCTCATGTTGGACAAGGTCATGCGCTCTTGCATCGACAGCGCCTGCACCGCCGTGCCACAGAACTCGACGGCCTGGTATTGCCCGCCATTCATCCCAAAGCGCCCAATCATGTGCAGCATCATGTCTTTGGCCGTAACGCCAGGCATCAATTTGTGATGCCACTGCATGCGTAGCGTCTGCGGCACACGCACCCACAACTCGCCGGTCACCATCACACCAAGCATTTCGGTGCTACCGATGCCGAACATGTAGGCCCCGAACGCCCCGCCGGTGGGGGAGTGAGAGTCACCGCCGACGCAAAACATGCCTGGGCGGATGTGGCCCTTTTGCGGCACGACGACGTGGCAGATGCCGATGCTGTCGTAGACGTGGGGCAGATGCTGGTCGCGGGCCCAGTCGCGCGCAATGCGCACGATGCGCCGGGAGTCGTCGTCCTGTTCGGGCACGTAGTGGTCCATGACCAGAACCACCCGGGATTTGTCCCAGATCGAGGCCCCAAGTTCTTCCAGCATGGGTTTGAGTCGACGCGGGCCTGACGAGTCGTGAAACATGGCAAGGTCGACCTTGCAATTCACGATGTCACCCGGGGCCACGTAGGCCTGCCCGGCGGCGCGTGCGATCAATTTTTGCGCCAGCGTACTTGCTGGCTGCGGGGTGCGTGTCATGCTGATCCAATATGCGAAACTAGTTTCGTGGCCGGCGGTCCATCAGCCGGAGGGATTCTACTGACTGACATAGCGGCGTGGTAGCCGCTTCCCATGGATACTCCATCTGATGCGCATGACTGTCCGGCCGGTACCGGCAGTGCAGCCATTGCGGCGCAGTGTCATTGACGTCCAATACCGGGCTGCGAACCTTAACGGGCGGTGAATCCGCCATCGGCGCACACCACCTGTCCGGTGATGAACGAGGCGCGATGGGAAAGCAGAAAGCTGACCAGCTCGCCGATTTCCTCCGGCTGGCCCAGGCGCCCCATCGGTATGCTTTCCTTCATGTTCGCCAGCGCAACCGGGTCTGCCATTGTCGCCGCAAGCATTGCCGTTTGCACCGGGCCGGGGCCCACCGCGTTGATGCGCACCCCCTGCAGGGCCCACTCGAGCGCCAGGGATCTGACCATGCCATTCAGGCCGGCCTTCGAGGCTGCATACGCCGCCCCGCGAGGATGCCCTACTAGCCCGATCTGACTGGTGATCACCACCACACTGGCGTCGGTCGCTCGTGATTGGCGCATGTGGGCGATTGCCGAGCGCGCCAGCACAAACGTGGAGCTCAGGTTCAGTTCCAGCGTCTGGCGCCAGTCATTCAGTGTCGTCTCGTCCGACCCTTTCTTGAAAAAAATGCCTGCGCAGCAGGCCAGGGCGTCCAGGCCGTCCAAAGCGGCCGCAGCCTTGGTGGGCAAGGCGCCGCAGGCGGCATCGTCGAGGAGATCCTGCACCAGAATCACCGCATCAGGCAGATGTTGCGCCACGATGTCAGCCTGTGATGCGTGTTGCACCACCGCGGCGACGCGGGCGCCGTTGCGACTCAGCACCCTGGCCGTCGCCAGGCCAATGCCGGATCCGGCGCCTGTGACCAGCGCACGCCTGCCGTGCATCTCTGCCATGGGGAGGGAAGTCATGGATCAAAGTCCAAGGTAATTTTTTCTCAGATCCGGATCGCGCGCAAGCTCGGACGCCACGCCTTGCATCGCCACCGCGCCGTTTTCGATGATGTAGGCGCGGTGCGCAATCGCGAGGGACTGTACCGCGTTTTGTTCCATCAGCAGAATCGATTGGCCTTCCCGATTGATATTCCGGATCAGCGCGAACATCTCCTCGACCAACACTGGTGACAGACCGAGAGAAGGCTCGTCCATGATGAGCAGCTCTGGCTCCGACATCAGGCCGCGGCCGATGGCCAGCATCTGCTGTTCACCTCCAGACAGCGTGCCGGCCGACTGTGCAAAACGTTCCTTGAGGCGCGGGAAGATAGCCACCACCTTCTCCATATTCTGCGCGCGCCGCGCTTTGCCCCGCACCTGGCTGCCCAATTCGAGGTTCTCGCGCACATTCAGATTCGGGAACACGCGCCGTCCCTCGGGCACGTGTATCACGCCGCGCTTGACAACCTCGGTGGAACTCAGTCCGATCAGTTCTTCGCCGGCGAATCTGATCGAGCCCGAGAACGGGTGGTTGAGTGCCGAGATATTGTTGTTGAGGGTGGATTTCCCGGCGCCGTTGCTGCCCAGGACGGCAATGATTTCCCCTTTTCCGACGTCCAGGTCGATGCCGCGCAGGATCTCCACGCTGCCGTAACCGGCGTGCAATCGGCGTATCTCAAGCATGCGCGGTACCCGCCACCGGGCCCGCCGCGTGTTCGGCGGCGCCACGTCCCAGATAGGCTTCCACCACGTCCCGGTTGGCAACCACCTGCTGCGGACTGCCTTCGGCAATGATCTTCCCATAGGAAAGCACGTAGATATGGTCCGACAGGCTCATGACGGCATGCATGACGTGTTCGATCAGCAGGACCGTAACCCCACCGGCGCGAATTGTCCTGATGATTTCGATGATGTCCCGGATCTCGGACGGGTTGAGGCCGGCCATGACTTCATCGAGCAACAGCAGCCTTGGCGATGTGGCAAGTGCGCGTGCCAACTCCAGCCGTTTGCGCCCCGCCACTGTCAGGTCGGCAGCCGGTTGCTCCAGCGTATGCTCCATGCCAACCTGTCGGGCGATGGCGCGCGCGTGCTCCCAGGCCTGGTCACGTTGCGCGAACTTCTGGTATGCGCCAACCGCAATGTTTTCATGCACCGTGAGCCTGGCAAAAGGCTGCGTGATCTGGAAAGTACGCACCATGCCGCGCCGGGCGATCTGGTGAGCGCGCAGGCCGGTGATGTCATTGCCCATCAGTTCCACTCGCCCCGAATTGGCGCCAAGAAAGCCTGCGATGCAGGCGAACAGCGTGGTCTTGCCCGCGCCAT
>CAXNIK010000282.1:0-4998 GCA_964202115.1 Burkholderiales bacterium | reverse complement strand
CTTTCGCCGCGATCCATCCATGCCAGGTGGTGACATCGAAACCCGGGATGACGGTCTCGGCAATGGTGGCCAGGTCGGGGAAGGACTTTGCGCGAGTGCCGCTGGTGACCGCCAGCATGCGCAGCTTCCCCGATTTCACCAGCGGCAGCGTGCTGATGGGATTGCCGAAAGTGGCCTGCAACTGGCCGGCCATCAGGTCGGTCAGGACAGGACCTGTGCCTTTGTAGGGGATGATGGCGATGTGGACGCCGGCTGCATTGTTGATCCAGAGCGCGCCCAGCTGCAGTGGTGTGCCCGGGCCGCCGGTGCCAAAGTTGAGTTTGTCCGGATTGGACCTGGCATGTGCGATGTATTCGCCGAATGACTTCGCCGGTACCGAAGTATTGACCACCATCAGGTAGGGCGCTTTGGTCACCAAAGAGACAGGTGCGAAATCCCGCACCGGGTCGAGGGACCCCTTTTGGGCGAATGCAGCGTTGATGGTAAAGCTGGGGGTGGCCGCGAGCAGCACATGCCCGTCGGCCGGAGCGCTGGTGAGCGCCTGTATGGCCACCGCCCCCCCCGCGCCCGGACGGTTTTCCACCAGGAAGGGCTTGCCCATCTCCTCGGCCATTTTCTGTGCATACAGGCGTGCCTGGATGTCGGTGGCGCCTCCAGGAGCGAGACCGACGATGATGCGCACCAGCCTGGATGGATAAGGCTCCGCGCGTTGCTGAGCCAGCGCTGCCTGGGCGCAAGCTGTCAGGCAGGCGATAGCGACGGCCGGGATGAGCTTCCTGTTGTAAAGGCGGCGCATGGTTTTCTCCTTTGGGCTGGTATATACCGTATGCCCGGCAGCGGCAACTCCCATTTGATCCTGGGCCCGCCGCAGTAGAATTCACGCCATGTGTGGACGCGCGTTATGGTAGCGCTCGATCCAATCATCAGAACATCAAACATCAATACTCCGTGGAGGAGAAAACATGAAAGTTGCATTCATAGGCATAGGCACCATGGGCACGTGGATGGCGCTCAACGCCATGAAGAGCGGTTGCGAGATGACCGTGCATGACCTGCGCCGCGACGCCGCCAAACCGCATCTGGACGCTGGTGCGAAATGGGCGGACTCGCCGGCGGACGCGGCGCGCGACGCCGACGTGGTGTTCACCTCGCTGCCCAAGCCGGCCGACATGGAGCAGGTGGGGCTGGGGGCGAACGGACTGCTGGATGCCATGAAGAAGGGCTCGGTGTGGTTCGATCTCAGCACCAATTCCCAATCCACCGTGCGCCGCGTGGCCGCGCGCTTCGCCGAGAAGGGCATACCCGTGCTCGATGCGCCGGTGAGCGGCGGCCCCTCCGGTGCGAAATCGGGCAAGCTGGCCATCTACGTGGGCGGCGACAAGGCGGTGTTCGACCGGCATTTCAAATTGCTTACCGCAATCGGTGACCAGGCCATGTACATCGGTCCCATCGGCGCGGGTATCGCCGCCAAGCTGGCGCACAACTGCGCCAGCTTCACCATTCGCCAGGCCATCGCCGAGATCTTTACCCTAGGCGTGAAGGCCGGCGTGGAGCCCTTGTCGCTGTGGCATGCCATACGCCAGGGTGCCACCGGCCGGCGTCGCCCCTTCGATTTTCTGGCCGACCAGTTCCTGCCCAACAAGTACGAGCCGCCGGCCTTCGCGCTGGATCTGGCCTACAAGGACATGACCCTGGCGCTGGAACTGGCGCGCGAGGTGGGCGTGCCCATGCGCATGGCCGAGCTGGCCTACGAGGACATGGGCGAGGGCATGAAGCGCGGCTGGGCGCGCCTGGATTCGCGCGCGCCCCTGCAACTGCAGAAGGAGCGCGCCGGCGTGCATATCGAGGAGTCGCCCGAGGCCATACGCAAAACCCTGGAACTGGGATGATTTCACGTCGGAGCGCATCGGCTGCCCCACGCTGGCCGGAGGAGTGAGAAAATGCGGGCCGGCCCGGGCATGCAGGCCGGTCCCGGAGAATTGCACATTTTGGTAGTCTCGGAGCAGTCGCGGGTAACTGAACCGTAACAGACATAACGAACAAGGGAGATGAAGATGAACGAAAAGAAGACCAAGATGCTGGTACAGGGCCTGCTGGTGCTGAGCCTGCTCGCCATCGGCTATGCCGCCTTGCAACAGTTCAACGTCGGCGAGGCCCAGTCCTCCGCTGCCCAGGCGCGCAAGTCCGCCGAGGACGCAACCGCGGCGGCAGGCGGCTTGCAGGCCAAGCTCACCGCCGCCAACACCCGCCTTGCCGATCTGGAGAAAAAGCAGCGCGAGGCCGACAGCCTGAAGACCCTGCTGACCAGCGTCGAGCCGCAGGTGCAGCAGGCGCTGGAAGCCGCGGCCAAGACCGCCAAGCCGCAAGGCAAAGCTGCGCTGCTGGCCGGTGCCGGACTGATCGGCCAGATTACCCATGGCGCCAACACCGACACGGCGATTGCCACCCTGGAACGTGCCCTGGCTGCGGACAAGGCCAATTGCCCGGCCGCACTGGCCATCAATCTGAGCGCCACCAAGAAAGTCGACGTGGCCGAGGAATGCCAGGCCTTCCTGCCCGTGGCCGCGGCCCCGGTCGGTGCCAAGCCCGCTGCTGCTGCTGCACCTGCCGCCGCAGCGCCGGCTGCCAAAGCCGATGCCAAGACCGATGCCAAGACCGATGCCAAGGCCGATGCCAAGGCACCGGACGCCAAAGCCGACGCCAAGAAGTAACCGCTGCAAGCAATGAAAGCCCGCCGTGCCAAGGTGGTGCCGGGCGGGCTGTCCATCGTCGCGGCCTTCGAGCCTTTCGACGGACGCGCCATCAACCGTTCCCAGCAGGTCCTGCAGAAGCTCCAGGCCGATCCCGCCCTCGCCGGCGTGGAGACAGTGCTGCTGCCGGTGGATTTCCTGCGCCTGCCAGCCAGCGTGAGTGCGCTCACCGCGCGCCGCCCGCGTGCCCTGCTGCTCATGGGCGAGGCAGCGCGCGACAAGGTCTGCATCGAGCAGATCGCGCTCAACATCGCCGATTCGGACACGGCCGATAACGCCGGTCGCGTTCTGCATGCCGAGCGCCTGGTCCCCGACGGCGTGCTGGCCCTGCATGCCAACTGGGATGCGCGCACGCTGGCGGAGAAGCTCAACGCCGCAGGCATACCCGCGGCCGCCTCATTCCACGCCGGCACCTACGCCTGCAATGCCTCTTTGTATCTGTCCCTGCACGAACTGGCCGGTACCGATACGCGTGTGGGCTTTCTGCACGTGCCCATAAAGGGGTTGAAGCCCGCCATGCTGGTGAGGGCGGCAAAGGCTTGTTTGCTGGCGTTGCAGCAGCATTCTGTTAGTCCAGCAATTTCTTCAACCACCCGCTGACATCCGCAATCTCCTCCGCGCACACCGAATGCGGCATGGGATAGTCGTGCCACTCCACTGCGTAGCCCAGTTGTTCCAGCAACGTCCGGGACTGCTGCGCTCGTGCCATCGGGATGATCGGGTCGCCGCTGCCGTGCGCCATGAAGATGGGCAGGGCGCGGTTCATGGCGGCAATTTCTCCGGGCACCAGGTCGGCCAGGGGCACGTAGGTCGATAGCGCCATGATGCCGGCCAGGCGCTCGGCGTGGCGCAAGCCGGTGTGCAGCACGACGGCACCGCCCTGCGAGAATCCCGCCAGCACGATGTTCTGCGCCGCCACGCCGCGTGACCGCTCGCGCGCGATCAGCTTCTCCACCTCGGCCTGCGACGCGCGCACGCCGCCCTCGTCCTCGCGGCGGATGGCGTTGTCGGAGATGTCATACCAGGCGCGCATGACCATGCCGCCGTTGATGGTCACCGGCTGCATGGGCGCATGCGGGAAGACAAAGCGTATGGCGATGTCGGGCAGCTCCAGCTCCGGCACGATGGGCGCGAAGTCATTGCCGTCGGCGCCCAGGCCGTGCAGCCAGATGACGCTGGCGGTGGGGTTGGGGGCGGTTTCGAGTTCTATGCATTCGAGCATGGTTGTTCCTTGGTGTTCCCGCCCCCTCCCCAACCCTCCCCCGCGCGCGGGGGAGGGTGAGAACGGAGACTACGTCTTGGTACGTCTGGCCGACTTCGGCCGAAACGCCTTGATCACATCCTCGTTGGTCTCGATGTAAGGCCCGCCAATCAAATCGATGCAATAGGGCACGGCGGCGAAAATTCCCGGTACCAGGGTCTTGCCATCCTTGTCTTTCAGGCCTTCCAGTGTCTCGCGTATGGACTTGGGCTGGCCGGGCAGGTTGATGATGAGTGAATTCTTGCGTATCACCGCGACCTGGCGCGACAGGATGGCGGTGGGCACGAACTCCAGGCTGATGCGGCGCATCTGCTCGCCGAAGCCGGGCATCTCCTTGTCGGCCACGGCCAGCGTCGCCTCGGGCGTGACATCGCGTCTGGCGGGCCCGGTGCCACCGGTGGTCAGCACCAGGTGGCAGCCGGCGGAGTCCACCAGTTGCACCAGCGTGGTCTCTATCATCTGGCGCTCGTCGGGCACCAGGCGCGTTTCCATCTTCCAGGGCGAGGTGAGCGCACGAGTGAAAAATTCCTGCAGCGCCGGTATGCCCTCGTCCTTGTACACCCCGGAGGAGGCGCGGTCGCTGATGGAGACCAGGCCTATGCGCAGTTCGTCATTCATGGTTGTCTTGTCCTTCCGCTTGCTGCTCTCCCGCTTCCTGCTTTCCTGCTTCTGCAGTCTGCCTGCGCCCGCCGTCAGCGATGCGCTTCAATTCCTTGAACAGCTCGCGGAAGTAACGCGGTGCCCGGCCCAGCTCGCGCTCTTCTTTGGCCTTGCGTATGAGGACGCGCAGCTGCTGCGTGTCCAGGTGACCGGAGGGGCCCAATGCGGCCTGGTTGGCGGCGATGTACTGCGCCAGCGCGCCTTCGTCGTCCATGAGCCGCATGCGCCAGCGTTCCAGCTGATGCTGCTCGGCGGTGGCCTCGCGCGACACGCCGTCCCACTCGCGCAGTCTCTCGCGTATGGGTTCGGGGTCGATGTTGCGCATCA
>CAXNIK010000281.1:0-5006 GCA_964202115.1 Burkholderiales bacterium | reverse complement strand
ACCATCTTCTCGGTGATCCGCGCCATCAACGCCGAGGGCGTGGCGGTGCTGCTGGTGGAGCAGAACGCCCGTGCCGCGCTGGAGATCGCCGCGCGTGCCTATGTCATGGACAGCGGTGCCATCACGCTTTCAGGCGAAGCACGCGCGCTGCTGCATGATCCCAAGGTGAAGGCGGCGTATCTGGGGGAGGGTTGAGCGTACCTATATAGTGATCAGTTCTATAGCTATGTCAGCTACTGACGTTTATCTTCAGTATTATTATAATCAAATTTATTTTGTTCTACCTGGCCAGATCCGCTGCCGTCGTAAACGAATCGCAGAAGAACTCGTTCTCCGGCAGTTTGCAATGGGTGATGAAGTCCTTCTGCGCCGAGTTCACCATGATGGGCACGCCGCAGGCATAGACCTGGTGACCGGAAAGGTCGGGGAAGTCGGCCATGACGGCGCGGTGGACGAAGCCTGTGCGTCCGCTCCAGTTGTCCTCGGGCAGGGAGTCGGAGATCACCGGCACGTACTTGATGTGGGCCTGTTCGGCCGCCCACTGCTCGCACAGCGCATTCATGTACAGGTCCTTGGGCCGGCGTCCGCCCCAGTACAGGGTCATGGGACGCTTTATGCCCTTGGACAGGGATTCCTCGATGAGCGACTTGATCGGCGCAAAGCCCGTGCCGCTGGCGACCAGGACCATGGGTTTCTCGCTTTCCTCGCGCAGAAAGAAGGTGCCCAGCGGCCCTTCGAAGCGCAGGATTTCCTTTTCCTTCATCACCGTGAACACGTGCCCGGTGTAGGCGCCGCCGGCCACCTGGCGGATGTGCAGTTGCAGGTGCTCGTCGTCGTGGGGGGCGTTGCCCAGGGAGAAGCTGCGCCGTGAGCCGTCGCGCAGCAGGATGTCGATGTATTGCCCGGCGATGAACTGCAGGCGCTCGTTGGCCGGCAGTTTGAGCGACAGCACCATGACGTCGTCGGCGACGCGCTCCAGCTTGGCCACGCGCGCCGGCAGCTTGCGCAAGGGGATGTCGCCGGCCTTGCGCACTTCGCGCGCCTCGATGACCACATCGGACAGGGGCTTGGCCTGGCAGAACAGCGTGTAGCCCTTGGCCTTTTCATCGGCGCTCAGGGCCTTCTCGGCGTAGGTGCCGTAGTCGATTTCGCCGGAGATGAGCTTGCCCTTGCAACTGCCGCAGGCGCCGTCGCGGCAGCCATAGGGGAGCATCAGGCCGGCGGTGGTGGCGGCGTCCAGGATGCATTCGCCGGGATTGGCCGGAAACTCATGGCCGGTGTTCTGGATTTTTACGTTGAACGTCATGGTGGGCCCTGGTTGATCGTCGGTGTTCGCTAGTGTTCGCCGGTGGTTGCCGGTGTTCGCTACGGGTGGCGGGATAAAATTGCAGCCAGATGATGCCAAACAAATTGCGATTGCTCCTAGTCGGTCCCGGCGATATCGTCGGGCGTGCCCTGCCGCAACTGGCTGCCGCATTCGACGTGCTGGCGCTGGCCCGCACCCCGGAACGCGCCGCGCAACTCGCGGGCCTGGGCATACGTACGCGGGTGGGCGATCTCGACCAGCCGGAGTCTCTGAGTGCCGAAATAGAGGCGGCAGATTGCCTGCTGCATTGCGCACCGCCACCTTCGACACCGGCAGTTGCAACGCACGATGAGCGCACGCGCAATCTGCTTGCGGCGCTGGACCAAGCGTCGCGAAAAACGCGGGGCATGGTACCACGGCGGGTGGTGTACGTGAGTACCAGCGGGGTGTATGGAGACTGCTCAGGAGCGCTGGTCGATGAGTCGCAGGCGCCGCGTGCGGCCACGGGCAGGGCGCATCGGCGGGTCGATGCCGAACGCCAGTTGTCCGAATGGTGCCGGGACCGGCAGGCCCAGCTCATCACCCTGCGAGTGCCAGGGATATACGCCGCCGACCGCCTGCCGCTGGAGCGGTTGCGCAAGGGCACGCCGGTGTTGCGGCGGGAAGATGATGTGTACACCAACCATATTCATGCTGAAGATCTGGCGGCGATCTGTGTGCGGGCGTTGAACGAAGCCGTGCCGCCGGGGGTCTATAACGCCAGCGACGACAGCGACATACTCATGGGAGACTGGATGGACCTGGTGGCCGATCAATATGGCTTGCAGCGCCCGCCGCGCATCGCGCGCAGCGAGGCGGCCGGACGCATCGCCGCGCCCATGCTGTCCTTCATGAGCGAATCGCGTCGGCTGGTGAATGCCAGGCTGAAGCAGGACATGGGCTATGTGCTGCGCTACCCCACCGTGCATGATGGCCTGCGTGCTGCACTTGCCGGCTGAAGGAGTCGTCATGGAAGTTTTGCTGGTCCTCACCAATCTGCCCAGCCGCGAAGCGGCGGAGAAGCTGGCCGATGCCGTTATCACCGAACGCGTTGCCGCCTGCGTCAACATCCTCGCGCCCTGCCGCTCGGTGTATCGCTGGAAGGACGAAGTGCAGCACGACGAGGAGCATCCGGTGCTGATCAAGACCACGCGGGCGCGTTTTCCCGCGCTGGAGGCGGCCATGCGTTCGGCCCATCCTTATGAGCTGCCGGAGATCATCGCCGTGCCGGTGACGGCCGGGCTGCCGCAGTATCTGCAATGGGTGGCGGACGAAGTGTCTGTCGAAGTGTCCACCACCAGCAAGCCGGCCGGCTGATGAATGTCGCCGCGCTTTCGCGCCTGCTCCTACCCGTGCTGAACAAGCTGGTTTTGCTGCTGTGCATGCTGGTGTGCGGGTCGGCTCTTGCCCTCGAACCCGGCGACCTGCTGGACCCTGACAAGGCCTTCCGCTTTTCGGCGCGCGCCATGGATGAGAGCACCATCGAGGTCAGCTACCGCATCGCCGATGGCTATTACCTGTACAAGGACCGCTTTGCCTTCGAAGTCCAGCCTGCCACGGCCAGCCTGGGCGCGGCGCAGTTTCCCGCGGGCCTCGCGCACGAGGACAAGTTCTTCGGCCGCCAGGAAATCTATCGCCGTGAACTGCGCTTCACGCTGTCGCTGAAGGATGGCGGCAAGGGCGTGAAGCTGGTGGTGACCTCTCAGGGTTGCGCCGATGTCGGGGTCTGTTATGTGCCGCACAAGCAGAGCGCCAACATCGTGCTGGCTGGCGCGGGTGCCGGAGCGGCCTCCTCTGGCCTGTCGCTGCGCGATCAGCTGGAGCGCGGCAGCGGGTCCTCGTCCCTGTCGGCAGGATCGAAGCCAGAGGCCTCACGCGGGCTGAGCGCCAGCGACACGGATATCGCGGCGCTGTTCGAGACCGGTGGCTTCTGGCTGGTGCTGGCGAGCTTTTTCGGATTCGGGCTGCTGCTGGCATTTACGCCCTGCGCGTTGCCGATGATTCCCATCCTGTCCGGCATCATCGTCGGCGAGGGGCGCGAGTTGAACCAGGGCGGCAAGCTGCGCGCCTTCATCCTGTCGCTCGCCTATGTGCTGGGCATGGCGCTGGCCTATTCGGTGGCGGGCATGACCGCCGCCTGGTCGGGGACTTTGCTCTCGGCGGCGCTGCAGAATGTCTGGGTGCTTACGGGATTTGCGCTGGTGTTCGTGGCGCTGGCCCTGGCGATGTTCGGCCTGTATGAGCTGCAATTGCCGCATTTCCTGCATCACCGGCTGCATGCCGCGCATCACAAGCTCGAGGGTGGGCGCATCGCCACCGTGGCGTTGATGGGCGCGCTTTCGGCCATCATCGTCAGTCCCTGCGTGGCGGCGCCGCTGGCGGGCGCCCTGCTCTATATCTCCCAATCGCAGGATCTGGTGATGGGCGGCGCGGCGCTGTTCGTCATGGCGCTGGGCATGGGCGTGCCGCTGATCGTGGTGGGCGTGTCCGAGGGCGCATTGCTGCCGAAATCCGGGCCGTGGATGAAGGTGGTGCGCCAGTTCTTCGGCGTGCTGCTGCTGGCCGTGGCGGTATGGATCGTCTCGCCGCTGATCCCGGTGGCGGCGCAGATGCTGGCATGGGCGGTCCTGCTGATTGTCGCAGCGATGCTGCTGCGAGCTATCGACAGGCTGCCTGCCAATGCCGGCATGGCGGCGCGCGTGGCGAAAGGCCTGGGCCTGATTGCGCTGGTGGCGGGTGCTGCGATGCTGATAGGCGTGTTGTCAGGCAGCCGTGATCCGCTGCGTCCCTTGGGCAATCTGATCGGGGATTCGCGTGAAGCCGGGGCCCCCTTGCGCTTTGAGCGCGTGAAGACGCTGGCCGAACTGGAAGCGCGGGTAAAGGCCGCCGGCCGGCCGGTGATGCTGGATTTCTATGCCGACTGGTGCGTGACCTGCAAGGAAATGGAGCGCTACACCTTCGCCGATGGCGCGGTCCAGGCGCGCCTGGCCGGGACGCTGTTGCTGCAGGTGGACGTGACTGCCAACACCGAGGATGACCGGGCGCTCTTGAAACGCTTCCGGCTGTTTGGACCGCCGGGTATTGTGTTCTTTGATGCCGGCGGCGCCGAAGTTCGCAATCTGCGGGTGATCGGCTATCAGCCGCCTGCCGAATTTCTGAAATCGCTGGACCGCCTCTCCTTGTAGCAGTCCTGCTTCCGGTCAGGCCTTTTTGAGCCACTGCGCCGCATCCAGCGCGAAGTAGGTCAGCACGCCGTCGGCGCCGGCGCGCTTGAAGGCCAGCAGGGATTCCATGACCACGGTGCGTTCGTCCAGCCAGCCGTTTTGTGCGGCGGCCTTGAGCATGGCGTACTCGCCGCTGACCTGGTAGACAAAGGTCGGTGCCTTGAACTCGTCCTTCACGCGGCGCACGATATCGAGGTAGGGCATGCCCGGCTTGACCATGACCATGTCGGCGCCTTCGGCCAGGTCCAGGCCAACTTCCCACAGGGCTTCGTCGCTGTTGGCCGGGTCCATCTGGTAGGTGAACTTGTTGCCCTTGCCCAGCGCGGAGGCCGATCCGACGGCATCCCGAAACGGTCCGTAAAAGCCCGATGCGTACTTGGCCGAGTAGGCCATGATGCGGGTGTGGATGTGGCCGCCGGCCTCCAGTCCCTGGCGGA
>CAXNIK010000280.1:0-5009 GCA_964202115.1 Burkholderiales bacterium | reverse complement strand
GGGATTTTACTTATCTTGCTCAGGCCTACGAATACAACACCTTTGTCACAGTCCGTTCCGATTCCCCTTGGAAAAACTTTCAGGACTTCATTCGAGATGCTAAGAGCCGAAGACTTACGTATTCAACAAGCGGTTATCAAGGGCCATATCACATTACGATGGTAGGGGTTGCTGTGCGTGATGGCGCCAATCTCGCATTCGTACCGTACAAGAACGGTAGCGAACTGATACCAGCTGTAATAGGACGGCAAACTGATGCGGCCTATACAGGTAATGGGGTAAAGGAGTGGGTGAGAAGAGGCGAGCTTCGAATTCTTGTCACCGACAGTTCGAGAAGAATGGCCGGCGCAGCAAGTGATGCGTCTATACTTGCGACAAGACCAGCTTCAAGGTATCTAGCTGGATAGTTTTTTCCGTGCAGTTTACAGACGTAGCTGGGACGTGCCATGTCGGCGCAAAGTGCGAAAAATACCGGGCAGTCGATAATGTGTTGTTGATTTCCCCCTAATTCAGCGAGCTTTGCCTTGATTTCAGCATTTCGCACAGCGATGATGCTATAGGATTGCAGATTTGATGATGTAGGAGCTCGCTGGGCAGCCTCAATGAGGGCTCGCACCCAACTGTCCGGAATGGGATCCGACTTGAATTGGCGCACGGTACCGCGCAATTTAAGTAAGCGCATGACTTCGGTATCCGGAACGGGTTTGTCCGTTCGGACAGGAACAATCTCTTCTGCTTTTCGCATCGTTCGCCCTCCTCTGTAAACGCCGCGACAGTTTATTGCCTAGAACGTATCCAATAATTTGAACTTGCGATCCAAAACATCGAACCAGCTCTGGAAAAAATCGTTATCACTCATCAAGTTTAATGTCGGATTCTTCCACGATTTTTTTCCACCTTGCTGTTTCAACGGCCACTACTTGCTTTAAGAAATCTGACGAACTACCAATAGAGATGGTGCCGCTGGTTGCTAGGCTTTTGACAACATCAGGATGCCTTTCAGCCTTTACTAGCTCAGTATTTAGTTTGCTAACAAGTAAAGAATCCATCCCGTTTGGCCCAAAGATTCCCAGCCAACTCGGATACTCAAAATCCGAGACCCCTTGCTCCTGTACAGTAGCTATACTGGGCATTAGTGGAGAGCGCTCCCGATTGCTCACTCCCAGCACTCTGACCTTACCTGCCTTAGAGAGCTGTAAGCCACTAGTAAATGTGATTACCATTATATGTACCCGACCCGCCATCAGATCCTGGGTTAGGGCGTTGGATCCTTTGTAGTGTACAAAAGTAAATTTCGTATTTGTAATACTTTGCATCCAGGCAGCCGCCAAATGGGTACCACTTCCGGCACCATGTGTTCCCCAATTCACCTTGCCCGGGTTGGCTTTTGCGTAAGCTAGAAACTCAGCCACATTGGTTGGTGGAAAAGTTGGTGTAACCGCAAGCATGGAACTTCGCCTACTCATCTGTGATATCGCTGTGAAGTCCCTGTTTACATCAAATGGTAGATCCTTGTAGAAGGCCGGTACGATGGTTATCGTCGGCGAAATTGCCATCAACGTATATCCATCGGGTTTCGCTTTCGCAACATATCCGATGCCGATAGTAGATCCAGCACCAGGCTTGTAGTCATTCAAGAATGGTTGTCCTAGACTTTCAGTGAGCTTTTGGTTGTAAAGCCTTGCTTCAACATCACCGCCGCCCCCAGGGCTTAGCGGAATAATGATAGTTACGGGTCGAGAGGGATAGGCGCTAACCGATTCTTGCGCAAACCCCTTGACTGAACTTACTAGAGCTAAGAACGCACAGAATACATATAACCTTAAATGACACATAACAAACCTCCGTCCTAGATTTGTAAAGGACGCGGTGCCGGCCTCAAACAACCACCAACCCCGCCCCCGCCACAAACTTCCCAATCCTTCGCGCATCACCAAATCCCTCCCGCTCAAACAATGCCAGCACTTCGGCCTCGCTCTCGGGTGAGCAGGCCACCAGCAGGCCGCCGCTGGTCTGCGGATCGGTGAGGAGGTTTTTCTGCCAGTCGGCGATGCTGGCATCCAGGCTTACTTCGCTGCCGTAGCCGGCCCAGTTGCGCGTGGAGGCGCCGGTGAAGATGCCGGCCTTGACCTGATCCACGGCCTGGGAGATCACCGGCACGTCGGCCCAGCGAAGCTCGGCGCCGAGTTTCGCGCCCCGGCACATTTCCAGCAGGTGGCCGGCCAGGCCAAAGCCGGTGACATCGGTCAGTGCATGCACGCCGGACATGTTGGATAGCTCGACGCCGGGGCGATTGAGCTTGGTGGTGTACTCGATCATGCGCCGGTAGCCCTCCTCGGAAAGCTTGCCCTGCTTGAAGGCGGCGCTGAGTATGCCCACGCCCAGCGGCTTGCCCAGGATCAGGCTGTCGCCCTCCTGCGCTCCGCTGTTGCGCTTCATCTTGTCCGGATGGACCAGGCCCAGCACCACCAGTCCATAGATCGGCTCCACCGTGTCGATGGAATGCCCGCCGGCGATGGGTATGCCTGCTTCGGCGCAGACCGACTCGCCGCCGGCGGTGATGCGGCCGATCACCTCCATGGGTAGGGTATTCACCGGCATGCCCAGCAGGGCCAGCGCGAACAGTGGCTGCGCGCCCATGGCATAGATGTCGGAAATGGCGTTGGTCGCGGCAATGCGGCCGAAGTCATAGGGATCATCGACGATGGGAGTGAAAAAATCCGTCGTCGCCACGATGGCCTGGCTGTCGTTGAGTTTGTACACCGCGGCGTCTTCGTTGTTGTCGTTGCCGGCCAGCAGCGCCGCGGGCAGCGTGCGCAGCGGCGAGGACTTGAGTATCTCGGTCAGCACGCCAGGGGCGATCTTGCAGCCGCAGCCGCCGCCGTGGGCGAGGGAAGTGAGGCGCAGCGGGGTCACCATTTCATTCATTGCAGGGCTCCAGTAATCGTGAACGGCATTGCAGTTTTGTTACCTGAGTCCGAGACTATACGCGTCCTGTTTCCAGGGTTCAGCCCGGGGCCTTCATCAGGCCGCGCAGGTGCGAAAACCGCAGAACATGTCGGCGCGATCGGGTTTGTAGAAATTGCGCCAGGTCGGACGCATCAGGCGGCGCGGCGTCACGAAGCTGCCGCCGCGCAGCACGCGATGCTCACCGGCAAACCAGGGCTCGGAATACTCCTTGTAGGGATCGGCGCTGAACCCGGGATAGGGCGCGAACCGGTTTGCCGTCCACTCCCAGACCTGGCCATAGCCAAACTCTTTTCCTGCAAGGTTTGCCGCCCGTTCCCATTCGGCCTCAGTGGGCAGGCGCCGGCCGGCCCAGCGGCAATAGGCTTCGGCCTCGTGGGCGCTGACGTGCATGACCGGCTCGTCAGCGGCCAGCGGCTGCCAGCGGTCGAAGCAGCGCACCTGCCAGTCTCCGGCTTCCCGCCGCCAGTAACGCGGATGATTTAGCGCAAGCTGTTCGCGCATGGCCCAGCCGTCCGCGCTCCAATACTCCTTGCGCGCATAACCGCCGGCATCGACAAAGGCACGGTAGTCGCCATTGCTGGTCACGCGGCGGGAAATGGCAAAGGCGGACAGCGCGATCTCATGCGCCCATTTTTCGTTATCGAACACGAAGCCGGTACGCGGTGCAGCGCCCAGCTTGTGGGTGCCTGCTGCTATCGCGATATCTCCGGCGGGTGTTGCGTCCTGCGCCGGCCAGGCCACCGGCATGGCAAAGCCCAGCGTCTGCCACATGTAGCAGAACGCCTCGTTGTGCATGTCCTGGTGAAACAGCGCGAGCTGGGCAAAGTAGGCGCGCTCATCGTCCAGAGGTTTTTCGACAAGCAGCGCCTGGGTGCGCGCCAGCACGGCGTCACCGTACTTAAGCGTGGCTTGCGCATCGGGCAGGTCCAACCCCCAGCGCGTATCGTGGGCCACCCGCGCCGAGTCGTACCAGCGATCGGCATCGGGCAGCAGCGAAGGCTGGTTGTACGAGCCGCCCCGATGCAGCCAGAATTCCTGGAACCAGGCGACGTGCCCTATTTCCCACAAGGGCGGATTGACGATGGCCAGCAGCGGCACCCGGGCATCCTCATGCCCCAGCGTAAGCGTGCGGGTCAGCGATTGGGATTGCGCTAGCGCGTCGCACAGCGCTGCAGGTGAAGGATGCGGCCGGTACAGTGAAAAATCGGGCCAGCCGGTGCGATGCGGTGCTGTGTTAATGTTCATTGACGTTTCTTGTGACACGCTTTGTCTACCGATCCATCAACCCGATCAACCACAATGTATGTCCTGACCCCGTGCACATCATCATTGTAACGCCGGCCCCGCCCGGCTCCCGGCATGGCAACCGCAACACCGCCCAGCGCTGGGCCGCGCATATGCGCGCGCTGGGGCACAGGGTCGACATCGAGCAGCAATGGTCGGGACAGGAGGGCGACGTCCTTGTCGCCCTGCATGCCCGCCGCAGCCATGCCTCGATCAAGGCCTGGAAGGCGGCGCACCCGCAGCGCCCGCTGGCACTGGTGCTGACCGGCACCGACCTGTACCGCGACATCCGCAGCGACAAGGACGCGCGCGAATCGCTCCAGCTCGCCGACCGCATGGTGGTGCTGCAGTCCGCCGGCCTCCTGGAACTGGACGTGGGGTTGCGCAAGAAAACACGCGTGATCCACCAGTCGGTGCGCACCGTCCACCGCCAGGCATCACCGCGCAGCTATTGCCTGATCACCGTCATCGGTCATCTGCGCGAGGAGAAGGATCCGTTTCGCGCCGCGATTGCACTCACCCGCCTGCCAGGGAGCGTGCCCATACGCCTGGTGCACCTGGGCCAGGCGATGTCACCCGAGTTCGCGCGCGAGGCGCGGGCGCTGATGCGCCGCGAGCCGCGTTACCGCTGGCTGGGCGAGCTGCCGCATGCCGGCGCCATGCGCTGGCTGGCGCGCAGCCACGCCATGGTGATATCCAGCCTCATGGAAGGCGGAGCCCATGTGGTGTCGGAGGCCATCGGCATCGGCGCGCCG
>CAXNIK010000279.1:0-5021 GCA_964202115.1 Burkholderiales bacterium | reverse complement strand
AACAAAGAAACTCATCGTTTGAGCAAAATGACGTGAATGTAGTGCCACTTGGAGAATTCAGGCCGCGTAAGCTATTGATCTAGCATAAGACATTTTTACCCATGTTAAAGATGGGTTAGCGCAAGAGCGGTTCCGGTATCGGAGCCGGTGCCATCGCTTGTGGCGGCTGCTGGGTATCCGCTGGGCGCCATCGCCGCGCCCAGCCTGGACCCCTGGGCCGACCGGCTGACGCTGCTCCTGGAATCCACCGGCGAAGGCATCTTCGGCATCGATCTTTCGGGGCGCTGCATCTTCATCAACCGTGCCGGCGCCGAGGCCCTGGGCTACCGCCAGGAGCAGGTGCTGGGGCAGAACATGCACTGCCTCATCCATCACAGCCACGCCGATGGCAGCGGCTATCCGGAGAAGCACTGCCCGATCTTTCACGCCTTTCGCCAGGGCCGTCCCTGCCGCATCGACACCGATGTGCTGTGGCGCGAGGACGGCAGTGCCTTCCCCGCGGAGTACTCCTCCTTTCCCATCATGGAAGGCGGGCAGGTGCTGGGCGCGGTGGTCACCTTCACCGACATCACCGAGCGCAAACGCGCCGAGGAAGCCCTGCGCCAAGTGAACGACACCCTGGAGCGTCGCGTAGAGGAGCGCACCCAGGCGCTGTCGGCGGCGCTGGCACAACTGCGCGAGCTCTCCGCCTACTCGCACTCGGTGCGCGAGGAGGAGCGCACGCGCATCGCCCGCGAGATCCACGACGAGCTGGGCAGCCTGCTGGTGGCGCTCAAGCTCGACCTCACCTGGATGGACCGGCGCGTCGAGGGCCCGGCCAGGGACAAGTGCCATGCCATGGCGGGCCTCATCGACCGTGCAGTCGAGAACGTTGGTCGCATCATCACCGACCTGCGGCCCAGCGTGCTCGATCACCAGGGTCTGTGGGCGGCGATGGAATGGCAGTCGCGTGAATTCGCCGAACACACCGGCATACGCTGCATCGCCCGGCAGGATGTGGCCGGAGACATGCAGGCCCCGGGCGGGGCGCTGGCCACCGCGGTGTTCCGCATCTACCAGGAGATGCTGAGCAATGTCGCGCGTCATGCGCGCGCCGCGGAGGCAGTCATACACATCCGCGCGCGCGCCGACTTGCTGGTGGTGGAAGTGGCCGACGACGGCTGCGGCGCGGATGCCGCTGCGTTCGCCAGCACGCATGCCTATGGCGTGATGGGCATGCGTGAGCGAGCGCGCCATTTCGGCGGCAGCCTGCATATCGACAGCCGACCGGGACAGGGCACCACGGTGCGGCTGGAAATGCCGCTCATTGAGGAGGAAGCAACATGATACGAGTGCTGATCTGCGACGATCATTTCATCGTGCGTCAGGGCCTGCGGCAGATACTGGCCGACGCGCCCGACATGGATGTGGCGGCCGAGGCGTCCAATGGCGCGGAGGCGATGCAGATCGCGCGGCAACTGGCCTCCGAGAAGCCGCTGGACCTGGTGCTGCTGGACATTGCCATGCCGCAGCGCGACGGTCTGGATGTGCTCAAGCAGTTCGGCAAGGAGTTCCCCAATCTGCCGGTGCTGGTGCTGTCCACCTATCCGGACAAGCAATACGCCGTGCCCTGCCTGAAACTGGGCGCGTCGGGTTATCTCAACAAGGGCGCGCACCTGGACCTGCTCATGGAGGCCATGCGGCGCGCCGCGGCCGGCGGCATTTTCGTCACCACCTCGCAGGCCGAGGCGCTGGCAGCCAGCGTGCGCGGGCCTTCGACCTCTGCGCCCCACGAAATGCTGTCGCGGCGGGAATACCAGGTGTTCACGCTCATCGCCGAGGGTCTCTCCGTGACCGAGATCGCCGAGCGCCTGTCCCTCAGCCCCAATACGGTGAGCACCTACCGCGCGCGCATCTGTGAAAAAACCGGCGCGGCCAATGATGTCGCCATCGCCCTGTACGCGGTGCGCCACAAGCTGCTGCCGGTGTAGTGATCGGGCGTGTAGTGCCAGCACTACACGCTTTCGGGCCTGTTCTTGATGGGAAGCCGGGGCCGGCTTCCGTAGGATGACTCAAGCTTGCTTTCAGGAGCTTTTAGGAGAATAGCCATGTCCCTGTTCCGCAATCCCTTCGATCCCGACTCGAAACTGACCAGTGTCTGCAACTGCGGCCGGCACGGCACCCAGGCAGAACATGAGGCCTCGAAAAATCAGGATGGCGATGCCCTCGCCGAGAACGCGGTGGAGCAGGCGGTGATGCGCGCGCTCTTCCCCCGGGACGAGGTGCGGCGGCATTTTCTCAAGACGGTGGGCGCGGGCACGGCGCTGTCGGCCATCTCCACCTTCTTCCCGCTGGCCGCGGCCAAGGAAGCGTTTGCGCAGGGCGCGGGCAAGCTGGAGAAGCAAAAACTGGCCGTGGGCTTCATTCCCATCACCTGCGCCACCCCCATCATCATGGCCCATCCCATGGGCTTTTACGCCCGCTACGGCCTGGATGTGGACGTGGTGAAGACCGCCGGCTGGGCGGTGATCCGCGACAAGACGCTGAACAAGGAATACGACGCGGCGCACATGCTCTCGCCCATGCCGCTGGCCATCAGCCTGGGCGTTGGCGCCAACGCCCAGCCCTACACCATGCCGGCGGTGGAGAACATCAACGGCCAGGCGATCACGCTGGCGATGAAGCACAAGGACAGGCGCGATCCCAAGACCTGGAAGGGCATGAAGTTCGCCGTCCCCTTCGACTACTCCATGCACAACTACCTGCTGCGCTACTACGTGGCCGAGCATGGCCTCGATCCCGACACCGACATCCAGATCCGCGCCGTGCCGCCCCCGGAGATGGTGGCCAACCTGCGCGCCGACAACATCGACGGCTTCCTCGGGCCGGACCCGATGAACCAGCGCGCGGTGTACGACGGCGTGGGCTTCATCCACGTGCTGTCCAAGGACATCTGGGCGGGGCATCCCTGCTGCGCCTTTGCCGCCAGCCGTGAATTCGTCACCAAGATGCCCAATACCTACCGCGCCCTGCTGCGCGCCATCATCGATGCCGCCGCCATCGCCAGCAAGCCCGACAACAGAAAGCAGATCGCCGAGGCCATCGCGCCCGCGGCCTACCTCAACCAGCCGGTGACGGTGGTCGAGCAGATCCTGACCGGCACCTTTGCCGACGGCCTGGGCAATATCCGCAAGGTGCCCGATCGCATCGACTTCGAGCCCTTCCCCTGGCATTCCTTCGCCGTGTGGATACTCACGCAGATGAAGCGCTGGGGCCAGATCAAGGGCGAGGTTGACTATGCCAGGGTGGCGCGCGAGGTGTTCCTGGCCACCGATGCTGCCAAGTTCATGGCCGAGGCCGGGCTGACGGTGCCCAAGACCACCAGCAAGACCTTCGTCATCATGGGCAAGACCTTCGATCCGGCCAAGCCCGCGGCCTACCTGGACAGCTTCAAGATCAAGAGGACCTAGGGCTGTAAAGGCCCAGGAACAGCAACATGACAGTACCCGGCATCAAGGCCAAGGCAGGCCTGCTGTCCTTCATACTGCTGGCGATCTTCCTGGGCGCTTGGCACCTGGCCACGCTGCCCAAGTCGGCGGTGCAGACCGTGGATGACGAGTATGCCAAGCTGGTCGGCGCGCAGGCCGCCACCGGTCAGAAGTCGACGTTCCCCACACCGGCCGATTTTGGCCGCAAGCTACTGGAGCATGCCGCCGATCCCTTCTACGACAAGGGGCCCAACGACAAGGGCATTGCCCTGCAGCTCAGCTACTCCATAGGGAGGGTGCTGTTCGGATTCATGCTGGCGGCGGTAGTGGCGATACCGCTGGGTTTTCTCATCGGCATGTCGCCCCTGGGCTATCGTGCGCTGGATCCCTTCATCCAGATCCTGAAGCCTATCTCGCCCTTGGCCTGGATGCCGCTGGCCCTGTACACGCTCAAGGATTCGGCGGTGTCGGCGGTGTTCGTGATCTTCATCTGCTCGGTGTGGCCCATGCTCATCAACACCGCCTTCGGCGTGGCCGCGGTGCGGCGCGACTGGCTGAACGTGGCCAAGACCCTGGAAGTGAAGCCGGTGCGCAAGGCCTTCACCGTCATCCTGCCGGCGGCCGCGCCCACCATCCTGACCGGCATGCGCATCTCCATCGGCATCGCCTGGCTGGTGATCGTGGCCGCCGAGATGCTGGTGGGCGGGACGGGCATCGGCTACTTCGTCTGGAACGAGTGGAACAACCTGTCCATCACCAACATCATGACTGGCATCCTGCTCATCGGCCTGGTGGGCATGGCGCTGGATCTCATGGTCGGCCGGCTGCAGAAGCTGGTCACCTATGTTGAGTAATCGGTCGAGTAATTCGGTTGAGTAATCCGGTCGAATAGTCAGGAAGCGAGCAAGCATGTCCTTTCTCCAAGTACGCGATCTGGCCCGGAGCTATCCAGCACCGTCCGGCATCACGACCATATTTGATGGCGTCAATTTCACCATCGAGAAGGGCGAGTTCGTCTGCGTGGTGGGCCACTCCGGCTGCGGCAAGACCACCATCCTCAACATCCTCGCCGGCCTGGACACGGCCAGCGAAGGCGTGGTGATCATGGACGGCCACGAGGTCTCCGGCCCCAGCCTGGACCGCGGCGTGGTGTTCCAGGGTCATGCGCTCATGCCCTGGTTCAGCGTCATGGGCAATATCGCGTTTGCCGTTAAAAGCCGCTGGCCGGACTGGAACCGTATCCAGGTGCAGGTGCATTGCCAGAAGTTCATCGACCTGGTCGGCCTCACCGGCGCCGAGCACAAGAAGCCTTCGGAGCTCTCCGGTGGCATGAAGCAGCGCGTGGGCATCGCGCGTGCCTTTGCCATCCAGCCCAAGATGCTGCTGCTGGACGAGCCCTTCGGCGCTCTGGACGCCCTGACCCGCGGCGTCATCCAGGACGAACTGGTGAAGATCTGCGCCGCCACGCATCAGACCGTGTTCATGATCACCCACGACGTCGATGAGGCGATCTTCCTCGCCGACAAGATCATGCTCATGTCCAACGGCCCCAAT
>CAXNIK010000278.1:0-5081 GCA_964202115.1 Burkholderiales bacterium | reverse complement strand
GACTGCACCGACGCCTCCATCCTGGAATTGTCGGCGAAGGCCGGTATGACGCGCGGGAAGGCGCCAACCATCATGATGGCCTTGAGGCCCAGTTCCTTCCTCAGGAAGCGCGCCTCCTCGATGCCCTCCTCCGGGGTGATGGGAGCGATCACGCCGACTGTGCCGAAGCGGTCCTCATGCCCCTTGAAGGTGTCGCGGGTCATGATGTTGTAGGCGCGCACCACGGCCTTTCTCATATCCTCGCCCGGGGTGCGGTGGATGTTCAGGCCGATTGAGGGGTACATCATGGCGTAGTCGATGCCCAGCTCGTCCATGCGGGTCTTGAGCAGTTGCGGCATCATGATGGTGGCGCGGTCGAAGGTATCCGTGGGCGACAGCCACCAGGCGGCGCGGCGGATGCGGCGGTTCCTCCGCTCGGCATCGGTGGCCTCGTACCACTTGTTGTGGCCCTTGCAGAAATCGGCATAGGCCTGGGCCATCTTCGGCCCGGCCACGTCCTTGACGTAGTCCACCAGCACCGGCAGAGACTCCACCCAGTGGCCGTCGCCATCGACGATGGGGTGTTTCAACTGCTGGCGAATTTTCTGTGCTTCGGACGTCATGCTCTCTCCTTGCTTGTTCTGGCCCGGCCGCTATGGCGGGCGTGTTTCCTGGAATGTTTCGATGGCCCGCGACATGGCGAGCGCAGGGCAAATCTTATCAGGCCGGCATCCGGCCTGCGGCCGCTTCGCGCCTGGCACGCACCAGGCTGATCAGCTCGGGGATGTCTTTCAGACGCGCGCTGCTTGCGCGCATGAACCACTCCGGGTTCTGATGCAGTTCTTCGGGGGTGCGCAATTCCCGCGGCTTTCCCTGTGCCGCCAGGTGGGCACCGATGAGACGCGCGCGTGCCACCAGTCGCGCGCCAAACTCGCGCTGCAAGGCATCGTACTGCCGCAGGGCCGCGTCGATGTCTTCGTGCGCTGCCAGCGAGTCGGCCAGGCATTCGGCATCGAACGCGGCCTTGGTCACGCCCATGCCGACGTGGGGCCGCGCCACCACCGCGGCATCGCCCAGCAGCGCCACGCGCCCCTGCACCAGGCGCGGCGGCACCATGTCGAAAATGGCCTGGAAAAAAAGCTGCGGGATGAGTTCCACCACCTGGGCGCATTGTGGTGCAAACAGCTTGCGGGCTAGCTCTCTCATCCTTGAGGTGATCTCCGGCCGGATCAGCGGCGGCGGGATGCTGGTGCCATGGCAGCGGCCGGTGGCATCGGTGCACAGGTCGCGCAGTTCGCGCTCCTCCTCCACCGGGTGATACCAGACCAGGTTGTAGGCACGATGCCCCGGACGCACATCGTCATTGGGACCGGGCACTGGATAGCCGGCAAAGATTTCCCCTTCGGGCAGGCAGACCACGCTGTGATCGAAGATCTCCTGGTGCAGTTCCGCGGGCAGGTCCGATTCGGGCACCATGCCGCGCCAGGCCACGTAGCCGGCATAGATGGGCTGCACCTCGGGCATGAACTGCTGGCGCACGGTGGAGCGCACGCCGTCGGCGCCTATCAGCAGGTCGCCCGAGGCATGACTGCCGTCGGCAAAAAGTACCGTCACACCACCGGGTTCTGATTCGAAAGAAGTCAGCGATTTGCCGAAGTAATAGTCCTGCACGGGAAATGCATCCTTGAGCGCGCGATACAGCCGACCCCAGGAAGTCAGCACGCTGGGGCGCTCGAACTCCAGGCGAACTGCGCCCGAAGGCTCCAGGCAGATGCGCGACTTGGGCACCACGCCCAGGGTGTCGTCCACGACCACGCCGATGCGCTTGAGCACGACGATCATTTCCTCGTGCACGCCGATGCCGGCACCGCGGCTGGCGAGGTCATCGCCGGCACGCTCGAATACCTGCACCTCCCAGCCGATGGAGCGAAGCATGTTGGCGGCCAGCAGGCCGCCCAGGGAGCCGCCGACGACAAGGGCGCACTTCATGCTGCCGTGCTTACTTGCCGAAGCCGATGTCCTGGACCACCTTGCGCCACTTCCTGTCTTCGCTTTGCAGCAGCGCTGCGAACTGCGCCGGCGTGCCGCCCACGCCGATGGCGCCGTCGGTGGCGAGTTTGGCGCCCACCTCGGGCAGCTTCACCGCCTTGCCCATTTCGGCACTCAGTCTGTTGACGATGGCCGCCGGCATGGCGGGTGGCCCGACAATGCCGTACCAGCCATCGATCTCGAAACCGGGAATGCCGGCCTCCACGAAGGTTGGGATGTCCGGTGCGCCCGACATGCGGGTGGTCGAGGTGGCTGCAAGACCGCGCCCCTTGCCCGAAGCAACCACGGTATTCATCAGGGCCACGGAGGAGAACATCATGTCGATATGGGCGCCGGCCACTTCGTTCATGGCCAGGGCGCTGGACTTGTAGGGCACGTGCGTCATCTGCGTCTTGGTGGCTGCGGCAAGCCATTCACCGGCCAGGTGAATGATGCCGCCGGTGCCCGAGGAACCGTATGTCAGCTTGCCCGGATTGGCCTTGGCCAGCGTCACCAGCTCGGCCACGTTGCGCACCGGGTACTTGCTGCTGATCACCAGCACATAGGAATTGCTGGTCAGCTGGGATATGGGCGTGAAGTCCTTGACCAGGCTGAAGGGCTGCTTGGGCACATCCAGCTTGGAGCCTTCCAGCGCCGCGTTCACGGCATGGGTGATGATGAGCATGCCCAGGGTATGCCCGTCTGGCGCGGACTTGGAGACGAATTCCAGCCCGATGGCACCGGTGGCACCCGAGCGATTGTCCACCAGCACCTGCTGGCTCAGCGCCTCAGCCAGCTTTGGTGAGATGAGCCTGGCGATGATGTCCGGCAGAGCGCCGGGCGCGAAGGGAATCACCACGCGCACCGGCTTGGTCGGCTGCCAGCCGGTCTGCGCATACGCCGTGCCGCCTGCCAACAGGGCCGCCCCGGCAGACAAGGCCGCAGAGAAAGATATGATCACTTTAGTAACTGATACGCCTGCTGACATGCCTAACCTCCTTATTTATTATCAAACACCTTCGCTCAGGCGTGGCCGTACTCCGGCTGCATGGCATCGTGACCGGCGGCGAAATTGCGATTGGTCTGATCCGGATTGCGGTTGACCAGCGGCCGCGCGTACAACGGATGAGTCAGGCTGCGCACCTCGTGCTCCAGCCGGTACAAGGGCTTGGTGGTATCCGGATCGACGATGTCCAGGAAGCGATACTGGTACTGGTCGCTCTCCTGCATGATGAGACCGCGCTCCTTCAACCAGCGATGCGGGCCGGAGAAGTCGGCGATGTAGATCTGGATGTGATGACCGTCGTATTCCGGGATCGGCTTGTCGGTCTCGCGAAACAGCAGGTACTGCTTCTTGCCCACCAGCACGCGGGCGCAGCCCTCTTCGACCACTGACGGCGCCTTGATGACCTCGCGGTAGAAACGCGCGATGCCATCCGCGCTGCCCTTGGGGACATCGAGCTCGACATAGGGCATGCCCACCTGGATGCGACCGAAGCGGCGCTCGTCCGGCTCGAAGCAGCGAATGCGGTTGCCCCACGGGGAAATGACATCGACGTAGCCCGCGGCCTCATGCACGGCGAACTGCGAGCCTGCCAGCCGGTCCTTCACCATCTCCAGCCGCTTCAGCAGCGCATCGCGGCTGGGCAGCACGATGGCGGTGTGGCCGCGCAGCACCTGCGGCGGTCGCGTGGGCATGTGGATCTGGTTGCGGCCGATGTTCACCCACATGTTCTCCAGCCCCACCAGCATGTAGGGATCGCGCGTCAGGCCCAGCCCGATGATGTAGAAAAGCGTGGCCATCTGCTGGTCGGGCACGGTGGTGTTGACGTGTTCCATCGCGACGCAATTGCCCAGGTCTTCCATCGCACGGTCGAATTGCTGTTCCATGGTGATCTCCTCGCTAAGTACTAATTGTTCGGGTCTGTTTGATCGGGTCTGTTTGGTCGGGTGTTGCGAATCGCCTGCCTAAGCCGCTTGCCTGCGGTCGCGTCGCGCCTGCACGATCTCGAACAGATCGGGAATGTCGCACAGGCGCGCCCCGCTCTCCAGCATATACACCTTGGGGTCGCGACCCAACTCCGGGCCCACGCGCAGTTCCCGCGGCTTGTGCTGGCCTTCCACGTGCGCGCCCAGGTAGCGCGCCCGGGCGACGGCCCGGCGGCCGAACTCGCCCTGCTCCTGATCGTAGCGCGCCAGGGCGGCGGCCAGGTCCTCGCCCGCCCAGGCCAGGGCATCGGCCAGGCTTTCGGCGTCCAGCGCCGCCTTGGTGACGCCCATAGCCAGGTGCGGCCGGGCGACGAAGGCGGCATCGCCCAGCACCGCCACGCGGCCGCGCCCCAGGCAGGTGGACTCCAGGTCGAAGATGGGCTGGAAGAAGACCTGCGGCGTCAGTTCTATGACCTCGGCGAACTGCGGTGCCAGGCACTGGCGCGCCAGCTTGCGTGCCTCGGCGATGAATTCCGGCCGGATCAGCGGCGGCGGTATGCCTCCCTCGTGATGGCGGCCCTGCGCGTCTGTGCACAGCTCGTGCAGGCGCGTCTCGTTCACCGGGTAGTACCAGACGAAGTTGTAAGCGCGATGCCCCGGGCGCACATCGTTGTCCGGGCCCGGCACCGGGTAGGCCACCACGTTCTGCCCTTCCGGCACCGACATGATCTGGTGGTCGAAGATGCGGCGGTGCAGGTCGGGCGGCAGGTCCGCTTCGGCGAGCATGCCGCGCCAGGCCACGTAGCCGGCATAGCGCGGCTGCACCTTGGGCAGATATTGGGCGCGCACCGCCGAGCGTATGCCGTCGGCGCCGATAAGCAGATCACCCTCGGCCCCGGTGCCGTCGGCAAACAGCGCGGTCACGCCCTCTTTGCCTTCCTCATAGGACTGCAGTGACTTGCTGAAGTGATAGGCCTCCTCGGGCAGTGCGTCCTTGAGCGCCCGATACAGCCGTCCCCAGGAGCTGAGCACGCGCGGCCGCTGTATCTCGGCCAGCTTCTGGCCGGCGGTGTCCAGGCAGACGCGCGACTTGGGCAGCACGCCGATGGAGTCGTCGACGGTGATGCCCATGCGCTTCAGTATCG
>CAXNIK010000277.1:0-5087 GCA_964202115.1 Burkholderiales bacterium | reverse complement strand
TAGGGCGCCTTGCTCATGAGGATGATGGGGTCGAAATCCTTCACCGGGTCGAAAGGCTGCTTCTCGTACAGCGCCAGCGCATTGGTGAAGCCGGGAGACGTGGCAAGCAGGGTGTAGCCGTCACCCGGCGCCTGCGACACCACGTAATTGAAGGCAATGAGACCGCCCGCGCCGGCGCGGTTTTCCACCACGAAGCCCTGCCCCAGGCTGGCGCCCAGCTTCTGCGAGAACATGCGCGCCTGGATGTCGGTGGCCCCGCCCGGGGCCAGCGGCACGACAACGCGCACCGGCCTGTTGGGATAGTTCTGGGCGGCAACTTGCAGACCGAAAAGCGACAGCGACAGCAGACCGGCGCCCAGGGTGATTATCCGGATGAATGAATGCATCAGAGTCCTCCTTGTTGCGACAACAGAAAATGCAACCGGGACCGTCTGCCTGGGCAGCGGTCCCGGGGTGATTCGAAAAACCTGGCGCTTGCTTACTTCAGCCCGCAGCGCGGGTAGCACTTCACGGCGTTGTCCCAGAACAGCTTGCGCTTGCGGGCTTCGGGCGTGTCCTTCCAGTCCATCACCAGATCCACGGTGTGCGGGAAGTGGCTCTCGCCGTGCGGATAGTCGGAGGCGTACATCAGCACATGATCGCCCAACAGATCGGTCACGGCATTGGTGAGCTTTTCGCCCTCGGGCACTTCGATGCTCTGGAAGTAGCGCCCGTTCGTGGCGTACTCGCTGGGCAGGTGCTTCAATTCCGGAATCTCGCTCTTGATGGTCTTGGCGTGCTCGTCGATGCGCGCCAGCCAGAAGGGCAGCCAGCCATGCCCTGCTTCCAGGGTGGCAATGCGCAGCTTCGGATAACGGTCCATGACGCCGGCGCCGATCAGCGAGGCCATGTTGCGCATGCCGCACCAGGGATGGGCGGCGGAGCGCTGCAGGAACAGGTTTTCCCAGTTGTCCAGGCCACCCGGCGCATAGGGAGGCATGACGGTGAAGGTGTGCAGAGACACGGTCAGGTCATATTCCTCGGAGGCGGCCCAGATGGGCTCCAGGTCGGGATGGTCAAGCGGCGTGCCGTAGGGAGCGTAAGGCAGTACGCCCCAGGCCCACTTGGACTTGCCCCATTTCTTGATCTCTTCAACGCTGCCCTTGACGTCGCGGGCGGAGGCGAGGATTACGCCGCCCAGGCGGTTGGGAGCCATAGAGCAGTAGTCTTCCATCCAGCGGTGGTAGGCGCGGTACATGCCGGCTTCCAGCGCCGCGTCCGCGTCGGCCGTCCAGGTGCCGAACCAGCCCGAAGGCAGCGTGAAGTTGACGTCCACGCCCTCGAAGTCCATATCGACCAGGCGCGCCTTCACGTCGAGGTCGGTGTTTGGATTGGGCTTACGCTTGGTCTGAGGGCCGGTGAAGCCGGCCATGTAGCCCGCCGGACCGGTCTCGGCCTGGGCCGTGCCCAGCTTGCGGCGATAGATACGCTGGCCCTTGTTGTAGGTGGTTTTGCCGGCCTTGGCGGTGGACTTGAATTTCTCCCAGCCGGCGAGCTTGTCCTTCTCGGCCTGGGCGATATGCTTGTCCAGCGCTTCCATGGTCGGACCGACGTGGGTGTCGGAATCGAAAATCTTGTAACCGTTCTTTGCCATTGCTTCGCTCCTGTTTGCTTCAATTAGTCAGATTGATGAATCGATGTCCAGTCGGCCCGCTGCCTTGAGGCACCGGACCCGGCGTGTCACTTGCCCTTGTACTTCGACAGCATGTCCTGGGGGAAATAGCGCTTCTCCAGGATCTGCTGCTTGGCCAGGCCTTCGCCTTCCGGCCCCACGTCCAGCGCATGCGGATAGGGGTTGTCCGCATGGCGCTTCTCGAATTCCTCCCAGGCGCCAATGTCCTTTTTCTGGAACTCCTGCATGAAATTCCAGATCGCAGCCCAGCTCACCTGGTGCGTGAGCGTCGGATACCAGGCGATGTTCACACCCAGATCCAGATGCTCCTTGAAGGAAAGATGCCGGCCCAGGCCGCCCTTCATGAAGGAGAACGGCCCTTTCACCGCGGCGCGAACCTTCTTGATCTCGTCGGTGGAGCGCGGGTACTCGAACTGCACCCAGTCCACGCCGGATTCCTCATGATAGGCCTTGAGGCGTGCGACCGTATCCTCGAAATTGCTGTTGGCGGCATTGCCGGCGTAGCACTGCGCCATGATCACGAAGTTGGGATCGAGCTCGTTCTTGGCATCCACCGCGGCGCGGTAGCGCACGATGGCCTGGGCCATGGGCACCACTTCCACACCGGCGGTGCCGGTCATGCGCTTGCCCTCGATCGGCTGGTCGTCGATGCGGATGCCGGCGATGCCGGCATTGATGCATTCCTGGATGAGACGGCGCACCGCCATGATGCCGCCGTGGCCGGTATCGCCGTCGAGAATGATGGGATAGCTCACGCTTTGCGCGATCCAGCCACCGATCTGCACGCACTCGGTCATGGTGGCCGTGCCCACGTCGGACAGGCCGATGTAGCTGCCGACCACGCCGCTGGTGCCGACGAAGCCGCACTCGCAACCGCCCTTGTCCATGATGCGCCCCAGCGCCGCGCTGGGTGGATGCAGCACCGCCAGCACCTTGTCCTTGCGGTGTATCAGTTCCTGCAGACGCTTGGATTTCGCTTTTCCATCCACCGTGTAGTCCCCCTATGTCGTTTCTGTTCCTGTATCGTGGTGCTCGTGCCGACAACGCCGGCCTGCCAGTTGTCATGCGGCCGGCAAGGGCGCGAATGAGGTTGAAACACGTTCGCAGCCATTTGCAGTTGCTCGCAACAATGGGCCGAAGTGTATAGCGCAAGCCGCTTTGCTGATACAACATTCCCGGCAAAGCAGATTTGCTTCAGTTTGCCAAAACTGCAAAGCTCCCGGACCGTGGAAAATGCCTTTTTGCACTGTCCGGTAAAGCTGCTTTGCCGCCTGCCACCGGGACTGGCGTGTAGGATGCACGCAACATTGGAGGAGAGCATGGATCATGTCCGCAATACAGGCTGGGCCGCATTCCTGGTGGCTGTCGCACTGTTCATGTCATCCCCGGCCATTCTGGCGCAGCAGGCCGCCGACTATCCTGCCAGGCCGGTCAAGGTCATCGTGGCTCAGGCGGCCGGCGGCGCCACCGACTTGCAGGCACGCCTGTTTTCGTCCCGCCTGAGCGACAACCTGGGACGGCAGTTCCTGGTGGAAAACCGCGAGGGCGCGGGCAACACCATCGGCTTCGGCTATGCCGCCAAGCAGCCGCCGGACGGCTACTCCCTGCTGGCGGTCACACCCAGCTTCACTTTCTCCCCGGCCCTGTACAAGGGCCTGGACTACGACCCGGTCAAGGATTTCGCGCCCATTTCCATCGTCACGCGCGCCCCCTATCTGCTGGTGGCCCATCCCGGGCTGCCGGTGAAATCGGTGCAGGAACTCATCGCCTACGTGAAATCGCGCCCGGGCAAACTGAACTTCGGCGTGGGCGGCGCCGGCAGCTTCACCCACCTGGCGGCGGTGTGGATGGCGGACCTGGCCAGGATAGACGTGGATTACATTCCCTACAAAGGCACCGGGCCGGTGCTGGTGGACCTGATGGCCGGCCGCGTGGACCTGACCTTCGCCAGCCCGCTGACCACCCTGCCGCACATCAAGAGCGGCAAGATGCGGGCCCTGGCCACCAGCATGGGCCGGCGCTCGCAGGTGCTGCCGGACCTGCCCACCATCGCCGAATCGGGCCTGACCGGCTACGACCTCAACACCTGGCATGGCTGGTCGGCCCCGGCGCGCACGCCGCCCGCGGTGCTCGGCAAAATGGCCACCGAGCTGGCCAAGGTGGTGAACTCTCCGCAGATCGCCAAACAACTGGCCTCTGACGGCGGCGAACCGGTGGGCAGCAGCCCCGAGGAATTCCGCCAGCTGATCGTGTCCGAAGTGGAGCGCTGGCGGCGCCTGGTGGCGAGTTCGCGCATCACGGTTGAATAGCTGCAACGGCACATTTTTTGCCGCAAGGAGGAATCCATGGAATACCGCTGCATCTCCGCCGACTGCCACATCGACCTGGGCTGGCTGCCCTCGGATCTTTTCACCGCCAACGCCTCCCAGGCCATGAAGGCGCGCGTGCCGCGCGTCGTGGACAGCCCCGAAGGACCGACCTGGGTCGGGGAAAAGGGCGATTTCTTCGGTTTTGTCGGCGGCCTTGCCAGCGCAGGACGCAAATACATCCCGGGCAAGGAACATCGCCTGGACCGCATGGCCTCCACCGGCTTTTTCGACGACGTGCAGAACGTGCGCCGGCCCGGCAGCCCCAAGTACCGCATCGAGGACCAGGACCGCGACGGCCTGCAGGCCGAAGTGATGTACGGCATCCTGGGCGTGGGTGCGAAAGTCAAAGACCCTGAGGTGGCGGCGGAGGTGTTCCGCATCTACAACGACTGGCTGACCGACTTTTGCGCCTATGACAGGAAGCGTTTCGTCGGCCTGGCTTCCATCCCCTGTCACAACGTCGAGATGGCGGTGGCAGAGGCCAGGCGTGCCGCCAGACTGGGCCTGGGCGGCCTGGACTTTGCCTTCAACTGGGACATGATCCCGCTATGGCACTCCTACTGGGAGCCGTTCTGGGCGGCCGCAGCCGAAGTCAACCTGCCGGTGCACTTCCACACCATCGGCACGCGCAAGGATGCGCCGAACTTCGAGATGAGCGAAATGGACAAGCTGCTGGACAACGCCACTCGCATCTCCTCTTTCCAGCTGGTGATGGGCAGCATCCTGTCGGCGGTAATCCATTGTGGCGCCCTGGAGCGCCACCCCGGCCTGCGCATCGTGCTGGGCGAGAGCGGCATAGGCTGGATTCCCTATGTGCTGGAGCGCATGGACGAGGAGTGGGAGGGACGCTACCGCGAGCGCCTCTCCATGAAGATGAAGCCCAGCGAGTACTGGCGCAGGCAGTGCCGCGCCACCTTCCAGAACGACCGCATCGGCGCCAAGCTGCTCGACGACCTGGGCGTGGAGTGCGTGATGTGGGGCTCGGACTACCCGCATGCGGACGGCGTGTTCCCCGATTCGCAGGAGTACATCCAGCGCCAGTTCGA
>CAXNIK010000276.1:0-5112 GCA_964202115.1 Burkholderiales bacterium | reverse complement strand
CTTGACCGCGGGCACGCGCGCCTCGGTGAAAATAATTTCCCATTCTGCCGCGCTGCGCTTTGAAAGTCGCTCGATGAGCGCCTTGCCGAAGGCATCGAAGTTCTTCAATCGCGCATCGGGCTTCTCGAAGCGATCGTCGCGCAGCAGGCTGGGTTCGCCCAGCACGGCGCACATGCGCACCACGTGGTGCTCGGCGTTGGCGGCGATGGACAGCATGCCGTCCCGGGTCGGGAAAATGCCCGAGGCAGGGCTGCCGCTGGCGGCGGTGTTGCCGTTGGCCTGGGGCTCCTTGCCGGCATTGAGATAGCCAGAGGACACCGAGGCCATGGCCACCAGGGCCGCATCCAGCATGGCGATGTCGATGCGCTGGCCCTGACCGGTTCGATCGCGTTCCTTCAGCGCGGCGAGCACGGCAAAGGCGCCGTAGATGCCCGCAAGGTAGTCGAACAGCGGCGGCCCGATGCGGTTGGGCACGGTGTCTGGCGTGCCGGTCAGCATGGTGATGCCCGAGATGGCCTGCACGACGTGATCGTAGGCGGAACGGCTGCTGTAGGGACCGTCCTGGCCGTAACCTGAGAGCGAGGCATAGATCATTTTCGGATTGAGCGCGCGCATGGCCTCGTAGCCAATGCCCAGCCGGTCGGCCACCCCCGGGGTGTAGTTCTCCACCATGACATCGCAGCGTGAGATCAATTGCGTCGCGATCTTCAGGCCCTCGGGCTGCTTGATGTCCAGTTGCAGCGAGCGCTTGGAGCCGTTCTGCGCGACGAATCCCGCAGCCAGGCCCTGCACGCCGGGCAGATCGGCACCGCGCCGGGTGGTGTCGCCGGTGCCGGGGCGCTCCAGCTTGATGACATCGGCACCCAGCAGCGCCAGTTGGTATGTTGCATAGGGACCGCTCAGCACCGCGGTGAAATCGATGATGCGCACGCCCTTCAGGGGTTGTGGTTTTTCCATGCTCATTAGTCTGCTTTCAGGTTGATGGCGCGAGCCAGCTTGCCCAGGCGCTCATGGTCGAAGGCAATCAGCTTGCGGAATTCCGCCGGCGGCGTACCCGCCACCTCGATGCCGGCCGTCTGCAGCTTCTCGGTGACGCTGGGCACCTGCAAGGTAGCCAGCGTGTCCTTGTAAATCTGATCCACGCGCTCGGCAGACAGTCCCGCCGGTGCAAGTATGCCCAGCCAGGCACGCACCGGCTCGAAACCGGGGATGACCTCGGATATGGTCGGCACATCGGGAAGATCAGGTCTGCGCTGGCGCGCAATGGATGCCAGCGGCCTGAGCTTGCCGGCCTTGATGAGCGGGATGATGCCGGTTGAATCGTAGCCAATCTGCACTCTGCCTGCCACCACCTCGCCGATGACCTGTGCTGCCCCCTTGTGCGGGATATGGGTGACGGCCAGCCCGGTTTGCAGCTTGAGCGTTTCGATATTGAGGTGCGACATGGTGCCGCTGCCCGGAGTGCCGTACATCAGCGCTTCGGGATTGGCCTTGCTGAAGGCGATCAGTTCGGCCAGCGAATTCGCCTTGACCGATGGATGGACGTAAATCACGCCACCAGCGGAATGGCCGACCATGATGATGGGCGCAAAATCATTGAGCGCCGAGTAGCCGACGCTGGCATAGATATGCGGATTCACCGCCATGGCCGCAACCGCCGAGAACAGCAGCGTGTAGCCGTCAGCCGGGGCCTTGGAGACAATCTGCGCGCCGATGCTGCCGCCCTGCCCGGGGCGGTTCTCCACGACCACCGCCTGCTTCCAGCGATCCCCCAGCGCGGGGGTGATGATGCGCGCCAGGACGTCGGTGACATTGCCGGCGGCATAGCTCACCACCAGGCGCACCGGTTTCACCGGCCAGGCCGGCGCATCGGCTGCGTGTGCCGGCAAGACTACCGCCGCAGCCGTAACCAGCAGCCACCTGCTCATGAATGCTCTCATCCTCACTCCTCCTTGATGTTCTTTTCCTTGACCACTTTTTCCCACTGCGCCATTTCGGCGACGATGCGCTTGCGGAAGGTCTCGGGAGTGGAACCGATGACCACCGAGCCCTGCGCCTCCCAGCGTTTCATCGCCTGGGGCGACTTGATGGCAGCGACCATGGCCGCATTGAGCCTGTCGACGATGGCCGCCGGCGTGCCGGCGGGCGCCACCAGCCCGATCCAGCTCGGATAGGCGAAATTGGGCGCCCCCATTTCAGCCACGGTGCGAATTCCCGGCAGCAGCGGCGTGCGGTCCTTGGTGAGAATGGCGATCACCCGCGCCTTGCCGGACTTGATCAGCGGCAGGCTGGGCGGCAGTTGCTTGGGCGTGGTGTGGATTCGCCCGGCCAGCAGATCCAGTTCCGCCGCGGCGCCGCCCTTGTAGTGCACCATGGTGAGATCGATGCCCAGCTCGCTGGCCAGCCACTCGCCGCCGACGTGAAAGCCGCCGCCCGAGCCCACCGTGCTCCAGGTCACCTTGCCCGGGTTGGCCCTGGCGTAGGCCACCCACTCCTGGAAAGTCTGCGCCGGAAAGGATGGTGTCACCAGCAGCACGGTGATGTTCTCGGTGGTCATCACCACCGGCGTGAAATCCCTCACCAGGTCATAGGGCAGATCCTTGCGCAGCGCCGGCAACAGCGTGGTGGAGACATTGATGAAGCCCAGCGTATGACCATCCGGCGCCGCCTTGGCAACGTAGCTGCCGGCGATCACGCCGCTGGCGCCGGGCTTGTAGTCGATGACGACGCTGCTCTTCAGTTGCGTCTGCAAGCCCTCCTGATACACCCGTGCCTCCAGGTCGGCATTCGCACCCGGCGTGAAAGGCAGCACGATGCTTACCGGCCGTGACGGAAAGTTCACCGCCGCCTGAGCCAGCGCGGTAACGGGAGCGGCACTGCACAAGGCGCTCATGGCCAGCGCCGCGAGCCTCGCGTATCGCATGGTGTTCCTCCTGTTGCCTGTTATTTGGACTGTGGCTGAGCATTGTCCCAGCACTAAAACGAGAATAAAAGTGGTATTTCTTTGCCGACGTGGCGCCAAAGGCGGATGCGCTGCGCACGGCGCTGCGCTCTGTGGCAAGCTCGCCCTATCCGGGGGCGGCATTGGCCGCAGCCGGGACAAAATGACGCAGGACCATTCAATCAAGGGAGAGGTTACATGGCCGCACAGGACGCACCATTGCTCGACTGGCTGGAAAACGAGTTCTACGGCAAGCCCACCGGCGGCGACGCCATCAAGCAGGCTCCGGATCTGACCAACGAGCAGGCCTACCGCCTGCGCCAGGAGCTGGTGAAGCGCCGCGTCGCCAAGGGCGATGCGCACATGGGTTACAAGATCGCCGGCGGCTGGAGTGGCGTTATCGCCGAGAAGGAAGAGCCGCGCGGTGAGCCCGTGGTCGGTCCGCTGATGCGCTCGGGCCTGGTCGCGCATGGCGGCACCTTTGCCTACGCCGGCGCCGCCCGCGTGTTCGTCGAGGCCGAAGTGGCGGTGATGCTCAAGCACGACCTCAAGGGACCGGTGACCCTGCCGCAGGTGCTGGCCGCGGTGGACGGCTATTTTCCGGGCATAGAAATCGTGCCGGCCGGCAGCGGCCCGCGTGCCAGCTCCCAGCATCGCATCCTGGGCAGCAAGTTCACCGGCGGCGTGGTCGTGGGCTCGCAGCTTACCCCGGCGCGGGGCCTGGACATCAGCCTGGAAGGCGCGATGATCAGCATCAACGGCGTGCCGCGCGCGGCGGCCACCGCCATGAACGTCATGGGCAGTCCGCTGATTGCCATGCAGGAAGTGGCCAATCGCCTGGCCGTCTATGGCGAGTACCTGAAGGCCGGCATGATCGTCATCACCGGCACCATCACCGGCACGACCGACGTCAGGCCAGGAGACGTGGTGGAGGCCTCGTTCACGCGCCTGGGCAAGGCGTCGGTGCGCATTACCGACTGAACAAAGCCGAATGGGCTGCGCCGACTGAACCGCGCCGACCGATCCAGACCCCTCCGCGTGGCCTTGGGCGCATGAAAGGGGCTCAAGGAAACACCATGAAATTCGAACATGTAATATTCGAATTTCATGGTGTTTAGTGCTAGCATTCCGCATGCTCCAGCGCCCCGACCTCGAACGATCCATCCGCACCGCACTGGGTCGCGCTCGCGCCGTCGTGCTCAACGGCCCCCGCCAATCGGGCAAAAGCACTCTGGCCCAGACTTTTCTCAGCCGGGAATCCCCCAATTATTTCGACCTGGAGCATCCCCTGCATGAACAGCGGCTGGCGCAGCCTCTGGAGACGCTTTCGCAACTCAAGGGGCTGGTGGTCATCGACGAGGTCCAGCGCCGACCGGGTCTGTTTCCGATGCTGCGCGTGTTGATGGACCGGTCGGACAAGCCTGGACAGTACCTGCTACTCGGCAGCGCCTCGCCCGTGCTGCTGCGACAGGCGGGGGAGTCGCTGCTGGGACGCGTGGAAGCCCTGGAAGTAAGCGGCTTTAACCTCAAGGAAGTGTGCGCCACGGCCGAGCTATACGACCCGCCGACCGCGTCACGCCTGTGGCTGCGCGGCGGCTTTCCGCGCTCCTATCTTGCAGATTCCGATGAAGACAGCCTGGCATGGCGTGCCAATGCAATCGCCAGCCATGTGGAGGTGGATCTGCCACAGTTCGGCATCAATATCGCGGCACCGGCCATGCTCCGGTTCTGGCGGATGCTCGCGCACTACCACGGGCAGATATGGTCAGCCTCGCATCCAGCCCGATCGCTGGGAGTATCCGAGCCCACCGTGCGCCGCTATCTCGATACTCTTACGCACACGCTTATGGTCCGGCAGCTTCAACCCTGGCATGAAAATCTCGGCAAGCGGCAGGTCAAAGCGCCGAAAATCTATTTCCGGGACACCGGCCTGCTGCACGCGCTGATGGGCACCACCACTTTGCCCGACCTGCTGGCACATCCGCGTTGCGGCGCAAGCTGGGAGGGCTTCGCCCTGGAGCAGGTGCTGCGCATCGCGAAACCGGATGAAGCATTTTTCTGGGCCACCCATCAGGGCGCGGAACTCGATCTGCTGATGCTCAAGGACCGCCAGCGCGTAGGTGTGGAATTCAAGCGCACCGACGCCCCCAAAGTCACGCTGTCAATGCGCA